>JBDZWC010000203.1:0-3015 GCA_040256005.1 Deinococcaceae bacterium
GCACCCACGCCGGCGAGGTTCGGGCTGCCATCGTCACCGTGCGTGTACGCCTGCCCGAACGGCCCCTGGCGGGTGACGTCGGCCAGACCCGGCTGCCCGTCCCGCCCGATCCACTCCAGGGCTTCGCGTTCGAAGCCGGTCTGCAGCAGGACCTCCAGCGAGTACGCGGGCCAGGTCGTGTAGGCGCCCTCGTCCTGGTGGTCGGTGCGGGAACTGAACGCCGCGTCAGGGTCCTGCGGTGAGAGCGCGTGCATCCAAGTCCTCGTCTTCAGCTCCCTGAAGAAGAAGGTCACCATCTCCTGGGTCTGCGCGGGCCCGAGCTCATCTGGCATGCACTGCAGGACCGTGAAGAAGTCGAGGCAGTGCCGCACGGGCACCAGCTCGCCGTCCGGCTGACGACAACCGAAGTACCCCTCGCCGGGCAGGTAGAGCTCCTGCACCGCCGCCGCCAATGCTGTCGCGGTGCCTTCAAGATCCACCGCCTCCTCTTCGCGACCCATGAGCCGCAGCATGGCTGCCACCGTGCGACCGTTCCAGACGTTCGCTGCGTTGAACGAGGCCACCTTGTGCGTGTAGCTGCTCACGCACTCCAGCAGGTTCGCGGCCGTGCCGTAGTCGGCCAGGCCGTCGTTACCGGCGATGCGGCGGTAGTAACGCGCGTGGTCGACCAGGTGATCGAGGACGCTGCGCCCTCTGACCCGCTCAGCCAGCAGCGCGTCGTCGCCGGTGTAGCGGACGTACTGCCAAGTCATGTGGACAGCGGCGTAGTCGTTGACGGCGTACCAGGCGCCCACGGGCCGACCGGTCCTGAAGTCGATGGCGCAGCCCTCGTGCATGTCGGCGGCGAGGAAGGCCAGGATCATGCCGCGCATGACGACCGGGTCCAGGAGGCTGAGGACGCCCGAGACCATCATCGTGTCCCACGGGAACACCCAGGTGTGGGGGAAGGTGCCGAGCGAGGACGGGAAGCCCGTCACGTAGGTCTGCGCCGGCCCGCCCCACGCGGGAGTGCGCTTGCAGTAGAGAAGGTTCATGGCGCCCATGTAGTACAGGCGCTCCACATACGCCTGGTCGCTCACCAGCACCGGCAGGTGACCAGAGAAGCGCCCGTCCGCGGACCCGAAAGCGGCGCGCCACTCCTCTTCCCAAGCGGCCCTCGTGTCCCCCAGCAGGCTGGGACCCGCGGAGAGGCAGCGGCGGGCGAGGGCGATGGCGGCCGTGGCGTCCCCACCCAACGCGTGCGCCCAGGTGAGATTCACGCTCTCGCCCGCAGCCACATCGAACCGCAAGTGAAGAGCGACCCAGCGCGAATCCGGAGCCAACGCGCCGTCGAGCCGCGCTGAAGCCAGTGCCTGACGCCAGCGCAGGTCTGCTGGCGCCGGGTCGGTGAGCACGTGCTCGGTGGGCGCGAACGGGTCGCCGATGGTCTCGAAGGCGCTCACCCAACCGCTCGCCTGCCTGTCGAACCCGGCTGCGCCGGCCACCGGGACGCTCACCGCCACGGCGGAGGCGGCCGGCGACTCCCGATCCTGGATCAGGAGAGTCTCACCCGCCATGGAAACGCCGGCGCGCACGGGATCGCGCGGCGGCCACGAGGTGTCCCAGGTAGCGGCGGTGTCGGCTGCGACCAGGGCGTACAGGTCGAGGGTCACGCGCTCCGGTCCGGTGTTGGTGACGGTCGCGACATTCACGGCCGCGGCACCGAACGTGGGCAGCAGTGTGGAGACCTCGAACCGCAGGCCTCTCCACTCCTGGCTGCGCTCGACCCGGCTCGGGAACCAGCGGTAAGTGACCTCGCCTGCGGCCGAGAGGTCCTCGAGCGGGCCGCCGTCAACGCCCCCGAACAGACGCCCGTGCTCGCTGGACGAGTACAGCTCAGGCGTGCTGAAGCCCGCGTACGAGAAGACGCCGCGGCCGGTCACCAGCCCGGCCCACTGGTTCGTGAGCGCCGGCGGCGCCCAGTCCGGGTCTCGCGGGTCGGTGGTGATGGGGTCTCCGGCCAGCGACTCGGCGGTGGGCAGCCGCTCGAGCGCCGTAGCGTCGAAGGCTATGCCGCGCAAGCGGGCGCCTTTGTAACGGGTAGACAACTCTCTTCTGCCTCCTAGAGGATCAGCGGTTCAGGCCGGACAGCGCCATGCCCTGCACGAAGTAGCGCTGCAGCAGGAAGAACAGGGCGATCACCGGCACCATCACGATCAGCGACGCCGCCATCAGCAGGTCCCACTCCGTGCCGGTCTGCTGCTGGAAGGCGCGCAGCCCGATGGGCAGGGTGAAGTTCTCGGGGCTATGCAGGTAGATGACCGGGCCCATGAAGTCGTTCCACGTCCAGAGGAACGCGAAGATCGCGGCAGTGGCGATGACCGGCTTGGACTGCGGCAGGATGATCTGCCAGAAGATGCGCCACTCGGACGCCCCGTCTATGCGCGCGGCGTCGTTGTACTCGCGCGGGATCGTCCGGTAGTACTGCCTGAACAGGAAGACGTTGAAGGCGCCGCCGCCGAAGAAGCTGGGCACGATGAGTGGCAGCAGCGTGTCCACCCAACCCAGCCACGTGAAGATCACGAACTGCGGGATCATGGTCACCTGCGCGGGGATCATCAGCGTGGCCAGCACCAGGAAGAAGACGACCTCACGCCCGGGCCACCGCAGCCGCGCGAAGCCGTACGCGACGATGGCAGCCGAGAAGACCTGACCGAAGACAGCCAGGACGGTGACGATGCTGGAGTTGAGGAAGTAGCGCCAGAACGGGAAGAACTCGATGGCCTCGATGAAGTTGCGCCACTGCGGCGGCTTGGGGATCCACTCGGGTGGGTAGGCGAAGAGCTGGGCGTCGGGCTTGAGCGCCGTCGTCAGCATCCACACCAAGGGCATGAGGAACGCCAACGAGCCGAGGGCGAGTAGCGCGTACACGGTCACGGCGTAGGCGGACTTGGCGGCCTTGAGCGAACGCACCTGCTAGTTCTCCTCGTAGTAGACGAGCCGCCGCGAGACGGCGATCTGGAAGAGGCTGACGCC
>JBDZWC010000204.1:0-2999 GCA_040256005.1 Deinococcaceae bacterium
CGTCACCGAACCGGCGGCGGTCACTGCCACCCGAGCGATGCCGGGCGAGGCGAGGAGCACGTCGGCGGCGAACTGCAGCTCGTCGGCCGGCGCCAACACGTAGACCGGGCTGCCCGAACCTCCAGGGAAGTGCTCGGCCAGCAGCCGCTGGCCGGTGAGGGCTTCCGAGCCGCCCAGTATCAGCTCGGACTGCGATACGCCGTTGGCCCTCAGTTGTGTGACGCCCACGGTGGCCAGCGCCAGCACGAGCGCGGTACCCACCCAGACGCGGCGAGGTCCCTTGGCGATACCCGCGGCCAGCCTCGACCACCACCCGGTGGGGATCGAGTCTGCCGCCAGTTGCGGGTCGAAGAGCGGGCGCCTTGGCCAGAACGCCGTCCTGCCGAGCGTGTAGAGCACGGCCGGAAGGAAGGTTAGAGCTGCGAGCATGGCGAGGATGATGCCGATGGACGTTACAGGTCCCAGCGACGAGTTCGAGCGCAGGTCGCTGAGCAGCAGGCAGAGCAGCCCGGCGATGACGGTACCGCCGGACGCGAGGATGGGCTCGATGGAGCCGCGCACCGCACGTTTGATAGCGGCGAGCGGCTCCTGGACGTGGCGGAGCTCTTCGCGGTAGCGGGCGACCAGCAGCAGCGAATAATCGGTGGCAGCGCCGATCACGAGGATGAAGAGGATCCCTTGCGTCTGGCCGCTCAGCAGGAGAACGCCGGCCTTGGCCAGCCACCACACGACCAGCAAGGCCGCACACAAGGCGAACATGCTGGTCGCGAGCACCACGATCGGCAGGAGCACCGACCGGTACACGAGCAACAGGATCACGGCGACTGCTAGAAGCGCTACCAACAAGAGCAGGCCGTCGATGCCGCTGAAGGCTTCGACCAACGCGCTGCTGAAGCCTGCCGGGCCGGTGACGTGCACGCTCACGCTTGAGGGCAGGTCGCGACGCAACTCTTCACTCAGTGCGGCGACGTGCTCGCCCAGCTCGTCGTCGGCCGTCACCGGTACGAACGCTTGTGCGGCCAGGCCGTCTTCCGATGGGATGGCCGGAGAGGTGGCACCCGTTACGCCCGGCTGGGTCGCCGCTGCGGCCAGTCGCTCGGAGATCGCGGCCAAGTCGTCCGGAGTCAAAGGCACGTCGGACGTGAAGACCACGACGGCGGGAATGGACCCGGTGCCCACGAAGTCGCCCAGCTTCCTCTGGACCGTGGTCGCCTCAGCCGAGTCGGGGAGGTACGCGGTGGCGTCGTTGCTTGATACCTCCTCGACCCTCCCGAAGTAGGGCCCGCCCACGCCGGCGGCAGCGAGCCAGGCGGCGATGATCAGGGCTGGCAAAGCGATCCTCGGCCAGCGCGGGCGGTTGGGCGCGGTGCGCGTGCGGCTGGAGCGGCGGTTGGCTGTCCTGGCTGAGTCCATGAGTATGCGTCTCTCCGTTGAAGGGCTTCACTGGATGGTGCTGTTCAGACCTGAGCGGAGGCTCCGGAAGGTCTGCTCCGGAACCCCGTCCGCGATCGGAGAAGACTACGCGCCGCAGGGTGCAGGACGGTGTCGGTGAACGACACGTCGCCGTTGCCAGCCGCCAAAGTCGACAGCAGTTTTCCCACTGGAATGTGGTACTCGCCGGCGCCTCAGACCAAGCGATCACGGCTGGCCAGGTCCAAAGACTTCTGCAGCGGTGCCCGCGCCGCTTCGAGGTCACCGGCGGTGACTGACTCGAGACCCACCGTGAGCGCCTCTGTCAGATCGGTTGCCAACCTCAGTTGCGATGGCTGTAGCAGCAGACCCGCCTGCTCAACAGCCAGTTCGAGGTCATCCGCGGCCATGGCCAGATCCAGCATGGGCGCACAGGCCAGCCAGAAGAACGGGTAGGCCACGGCGCGTATCGAATGCCAGGTCCTCAACGCTTGCCGGCATGAACCCAGCGCCCCCTCTCGGTCCCCTCGCATCAGCCTCAGCCACCCTTGGTTCGCGAGCGCCGCCGCCTCGTAATCGAGTTTCCTGTGGCGGGCCGCCAGGTCGAGGGCCAGTGCTGCGTGAGCCTCGGTCTCCTCAAGGTCGTTCTGGCGCCTGGACATGATCGCCAGGTAGGTGTGGGTCTGCATCTGCATGGTGATGTCGTCACGGCTGGCGGCGAACTCCGCCGCTCTCTGGAGATGCTCGCGGGCCAGAGATAGGTCGTCCCGCCAGAGCGCGAGGAAACCCAACGAGAAGTGTTGGTTGGCGATCAACCTGTGGTCCCCAGAGCCCCGCAGTACCGCCAACGCCTGCTTCCCGAGCTCGAGAGTCTCGTCAGAGACCCTATAGCGCTCCTGTCGACTCCTGAGCATGCCGACCCGGCTGAGGTAGCGACTCTGTTGACTCGCTGTCCCGTGCTGCATGGCGACCGGGCCGACCGCCTCCACGGCACGTGACATCAGGTCCAGCTCGTTGAGGGCGTAGTGCCAACCGGCGATCGCGAGCATCACCTCGATCCACTCGTAGCGCCAGGCATCTGACTCTAGGTCGGGGTCGGCCTCCAACATCGCGCGCGCTTCGACGAGTGCCTGGATGGCCTGGTCGTCGCGAGCCGAGCGCGCGTAGGCGAGGTGCGACTTCCGCAATAACCGGGCGAGGGCGGGCGCATCCTGTGCTGAAGTCGAGAGCCAGTGAGCCGCCTGCTCGTACGCGTCCACTGCCTCCTCACCTCGGTACAGATGTACGAGGGCATCCCCCAGACCTTCAAGGGCGAGTGCTCGAGTCTGCGGCTTCGGACCCGCCTCCAGGACCGTGCGGAAGTGGGTCACGGCGTCTCGGTAGGCTGGTAGGGCGAGGGCCTCCATACCTGCCGCCAGCGAGTACCGGACGACGTCTTCCGCCCGTTTAGCAACCGCTGCGTGGTGAGCCAACAGAGCACTGCTGACCCGGCCAGGGCTCGCTGCCAGCGCTTCGAGCGTGCGGCCATGGAGCAGCACGATCCTCCCCGTAGGGGTGGCTTGGTACACCGCCTGGCGGATCAGGTCGTG
>JBDZWC010000097.1:0-6934 GCA_040256005.1 Deinococcaceae bacterium
CGTCACGCCGTGGTCGCTGGAGGTGGCGCCGCGCTCGCGGAACTCGAGGCGGCGGCGTCTGAGGGCCTCGACGAACGCGGCCAGCGAGTCGATCGTGAACCCCACGCGCTCGCTCAGCACACCCAACTGCTGCGTCCACTGCGGGTCGTTCAGCTGCATCAGGGCGTCCGGCCGGAAGGTGGGCACGACGCCGAACCCGGCGGCCTGACAGGCCGCGTGGTCGTCGAGCGACGCGGTGGCCGGGTCGGTCGTCGCCAGGTGCTCCACCGCGAAGCGCTTCAGGAGCTGGCGCGGGGCGAACTCGGCCGAGGCGAGCGCCTCGCTCAGACGGTCGAACAGGCGGTCCGCGTTCTGCGCGGACGGACGCTCGTCGACGCCGAAGACGCGGACCAGCGTGAGCTTCAGCCATAGGCCCGTCGGCGTGCCGTCGAACAGATGGAACCGGTCGCAGAAGCGACGCCAGACCTGGCGCGGGTCGCGCTCGTGGGCGGCGCCGTCCCGCGGTGGCACGCCCAGCTCTTCGTAGGGGACGCCGTGCGCGTACAGCAGTCTGGTGACGTAGTGGTCGCCGGTGACGAAGAGGGAGGCGGGGTCCGTCGGGTGGTCGTGGTCGCCCGAGAACAGGGCGGCGCTCAGGTGCCCGTGTGGCGACACGATGGGTAGGTCGGCGACCTCCTCGTAGAGCTCGAGGGCGCGCGACCGCACCTCCGCCTCCGGCGAGAAGCACGCCTCGCGTGCCACGGACCAGTTGTTCGCTTCGCCGCTCAACGGTCTAATGCCTAGCACGTCACGCTGGGTGTCAGGTGATACCGTCCCCGGGTGCTCAGGCTGCGCGACCTCGGACCGGCAGGCCAGCTGAAGGCGGGACGCCTGCCCAGACGGGCGCTTCAGCTCCTCTTAGGGCTGTTCCTGTTCGGCCTGTCCATCTCGCTGCTGCTGGAAGCGAACCTCGGCTCCATGCCGTGGGACGTGCTCCACCAAGGGCTGGCGCGGCTGTTGCCCCTGTCGATCGGGACGATCATGATCCTCACCGGCCTGGCCGTCCTGATCCTGTGGGTACCGCTGCGCGAGGCACCCGGCATAGGCACGCTGGCGAACGCCGTGCTCATCGGCATCTTCACCGACGTGTGGCTCCTCATCCTGCCCGACCCGGCCGCGTTGCCCCGTGGCCTCACCTGGCAGATCGCGTACGCCGCCGGCGGCATCGTGCTCAACGGCTACGCCACGGCCCTCTACATCGGCAGCCAGTTCGGGCGCGGGCCCAGGGACGGGCTCATGACGGGCCTCGCCCGGACGACGGGCAGGTCGATCCGCCTCGTCAGGACCGGCCTCGAGGTGGCCGTGGTTAGTGTGGGCTGGCTCCTCGGCGGCGTGCTGGGCTGGGCAACGCTGGCCTTCGCGCTCACTATCGGGCCCCTGGTACAGGCCTTCCTGCCCTACACGATCGTGGACCTGCCCGAGGTCAGTGCCCCGCCGAGTCGGAGTCGACGCCCCCGCCCTTATCGAGCGAGCTGATCCGCCTCATGTCGTCTGGCGTCAGCTCGAACGAGAAGACGTCGAGGTTCTCGCGCATCCGGTCCTCCCTGGACGACTTCGGTACAGGCACGAGCCCCAGCTGGAGGTGCCACCTGAGGATCACCTGGGCGGGCGTGCGCGAGTGGGCCTTAGCGACTTCGCCGATGACCGGGTCTCTCAGCAGGTCGCCGCCCTTGCCGAGCGGGCTGTAGGAGGACGTAACGATGCCGTGCTCGTCGTGGTACGCGCGATGCTCCTGGCGCGTGACGTACGGGTTGAGCTGGATCTGGTTGACGGCCGGCACGACGCTGGTCTCGCGCGCGAGCCTCTCCAAGTGAGCGGGCTTGAAGTTCGAGACGCCGATGGACCGCGCCAGGCCCATCTCCTGCGCGCGTTCGAAGGTGCGCCACGTCTGGACGTAGAGGTCGCGCTGCGGCAACGGCCAGTGGATGAGGACGAGGTCGACGTACTCGAGGGCGAGGCGGTCCAGCGACTCGCGAAGGCCGTCGATGGCGGGACCGTCCCCTTGATGAGGCCCGTTGAGCTTGGTGGTGACGAAGAACTCTTCACGGGGCAGACCGCTAGCGGCGAGCCCCCGACCCACCCCGCGCTCGTTGCCGTACCGCACGGCCGTGTCGATGTGCCTGTAGCCCAGTTCGAGTGCGGTGGCGACCGCGCGCTCCGCCTCGGCATCGTCCATCGGCCACGTGCCCAAGCCGATGACGGGCATGTGGCGGCCGTCGTTGAGCCGTATGTCGTTCGCCATGTCCAAGCGTAAACCGGCAAGGGGATTGGATTAGGCTTCTTCACGAGTCTGGCTGGCCCTTCCCGGGGCCGGGGATGGGGTGTACCTAGGTGAGCAGAGCCGTCTTCGTGCACAAGCACGGTGGCCCGGAGGTCCTGAGCTACGAGGAGCGTGAACTGCCCCCGCCCGGCGAGGGCGAGGTCCGCATCAGGCACAGGGCGATCGGCCTCAACTTCATCGACACCTACCAACGCACGGGTCTGTACCAGGTGCCCCTGCCCTTCGTGGCGGGCAACGAGGCCGCCGGCGAGGTCACGCAGGTGGGTCCGGGCGTGACTGACGTGAAGGTGGGTGACCGCGTCACCTACCAGGGCGCGGTGGGCGCCTACGCCGACGAGCGCAACGTCCCGGCGGCGCGCCTGGCGCCCATACCCGACGACATCGGCTTCGACGTGGCGGCGGCAGCGACGCTCAAGGGCGTCACCGCCTACTACCTGCTGCACGAGACGTGGCAGCTCAAGCCCGGCGACAAGGTCCTCGTGCACGCCGCCGCCGGCGGTGTGGGCTCGCTCCTCGTGCCCTGGGCGAAGCACCTCGGCGCCTTCGTGGTCGGCACGGCCGGTTCCGCGGCCAAGGTGCAGCAGGCCCTGGAACTGGGGGCCGACCACGCCATCGACTACTCGGTGGAGGACTTCCCCTCGCGGGTGCGCGAGCTCACCGACGGGCGGGGCGTAGACGTCGTGTACGACGGCGTCGGGCAGGCCACGTTCGAGGGGTCGCTCGACAGCCTCAGACCGCGTGGGCTCCTCGTCTCCTACGGCAACGCCTCGGGCCCGGTCTCGATCCCGAGCTTGGTGGTCCTCTCGGTGAAGGGCTCGCTGTACCTCACCCGTCCGTCCACGGCGACCTACATGGCGACCACCGAGCAGCTGCGCACGGCCGCTGCCGCGGTGTTCGCCGCCGTGAAGGCCGGCGTGCTGGACGTGAAGGTGAACCAGCGCTACGCCCTGTCGGACGCTGCCGAGGCCCACAGGGCCCTGGAGGCGCGCGAGACGACCGGCTCGACGGTCCTCCTGCCGTAGGAGCTGGCGTGGACGCCGAGCGACCCTCCCGGCCCGGCCGCGCCCGCGCAGCAGCGTGACGGGCCGGCGGCGGACGGAACAGGCATGAGGGAGATCCTCGCGTCCACGTTCAGGCGAGCGTTGGCAGGCGCCGATCCCGCCGAGCTGACGGGCCGGAGCCTGCCGGAAGAGCGCCCCGACCTGATCCTCGCCGTGGGGAAGGCGGCCATGCCCATGCTGAGCGCGGCGTTGGAGCGCTTCCCCGGCGTGCCGTGGCTGGCGACGCCGCCGGCCGGGCCCTCCGTTGGCGGCCACACCGGCACTCGCGGACCATCGGGCCACGCAGGGGAGGTGCTGCCCGGCTCGCACCCGCTGCCGGACGAGGCCAGTGTGGCCGCAGCACGACGCGCCCTAAAGCTCACCGCGTCCCTGGGTCCAGACGACCTGCTGCTCCTGCTCGTCTCGGGTGGCGGCAGCGCCCTCTGGAGCGCACCGCAGGGCCTTACCCTGGAGGGGAAGCGGGCGCTGACCACGCACCTGCAGCGCGCCGGCGCCAGCATCTCGGAGCTGAACACGGTGAGGCGCCATCTGTCCCGTATCAAGGGTGGCGGCCTGCTCAAGGCGACGAGGGCCAAGGTGCTGTCACTGGTGCTCTCCGACGTGCCCGGCGACGCGCCCTGGGACGTGGGGTCGGGGCCCGGCGCCAGCGACCCCACGACGTTCGATGACGCCCTGGCGGTCATGGAGCGCTACCCGGGCGGGCCGGCCGCGGCGACCGACCACCTGCGTGGTGGCGCCAGCGGAGCCGTCCCCGAGACCGTGAAGCCGGGCTCGGAGCCCGACTCCCGCTCCGACGTCCGGGTGGTTGGCTCCTCCCAGACGCTCCTGAGCGGGGCCGCCCGGTACCTGGAGCGCGAGGTCGGCGTCCAGGCCATCGAGCTACATCACGACCTTGAGGGTGAGGCGCGGGTGCTGGCCCAGCGGCATGCTCAGCTCGCCGCCGCGATCCTCTCCGGTGAGGACCCGAGGCCGCTCTTGCCGCTGCTGGCAGCGGACCCGCCTTACACGGCCTGGCGTCTGGCCCGGTTGAACCGCGACCAGCCGCTGGCCTTGCTGAGCGGCGGCGAGGCCACCGTCACGGTGACCGGGGACGGCAGGGGCGGGCGCAACCAGGAGTTCGCGCTGGCGCTGGCCCTGGCCCTGCGTGAGAACCCGGGCGCCGCCGGCGTGTGGGCGCTCTCGGCGGGCTCGGACGGCGTGGACGGGAGCAGCGACGCCGCGGGCGCGTTCGTCACGCCCGACACGCTCGAGCGCGGCGCTGCGCTCGGTCTGGACGCGCGGCGCGCGCTGGAACGCAACGACTCGCACGGGTACTTCGCCGCCCTCGGCGATCAGCTGATCACCGGCCCCACGGGCCACAATCTCAACGACCTGCGGGTCGTCATCCTTCCGCCACCGGCGTCAGGAATTTCGCGTGTGCCGTTCGGCACCGCCATATCCGCGCTCTAGCCCTATACATGAGGCACCCGACGGGAGGAGTCGGGGTCTTCAAGGGTCTGCCGCGCTGGTTGTCTTGAGGTGACGCGGGCCGCCCGCAGGGCGGCGCTCATAGGGAGGACGGGCATGAACATCCTGTTGTGGATAGTCTTCGGCGCTCTCGCGGGCTGGCTCGCCAGCGTGATCATGGGCACCAGGGAGCAGGGGCTCCTGACCGACATCGTGCTCGGCATCATCGGCGCGATCCTGGGCGGCTGGCTGTTCCAGCGCTTCGGTGCGGCCGGGGTGACCGGCTTCAACCTACCGAGCCTGCTGGTCGCCGTCGTCGGCGCGATAGTCGTGCTGGCGATCGCCCGCATGTTCCGACGAGCCTAGCCGTCACATTCAGCTTCCACACGCCTAATGAAACGGCCCTCTAAGGTGCCAGCAGACCGGAGACAGGCGTGCCGGCACCAACGCCCGGCATCGTCGGCCACCGTGGCTGTCCGGTCACGTTTCAGCAGGGAGGGCGAAGCGTATGAACCGAGACATCCTGCAAGGCAACTGGAAGCAGCTCAAGGGCAACATCAAGGAACAGTGGGGCAAGCTGACCGACGACGACCTGGCGGCGGCCGAGGGCAACTATGACCAGCTGATCGGCCGGATCCAGGAGCGTTACGGCTACAGCCGTGAAGAGTCAGAGCGGCGCCTCAACGATTTTCTGGACGCGCGTTCGCGCGACATGGGCTTCGGCCGGGCCTAGACAGGCAGCTTCCCAAGTAGACAGACCCCGCGGACTCTCATCCGCGGGGTCCTTCTCTTGACCTTTCCGCGGTCCGCGCAGCCGCGGGCCCGCCCGCGTGTGAGGAGGGCAGGTTGCTAGCATCCGGCATGGCAGATCCCGGTTCACGCGTCGACCTGGGAGCGGACGCCGGTGAGTCGTTCGGCCGCTGGTCGGTGGTCGACGAGTCGGCGTTGTTCCCCCACCTGACGTCGGTCCACCTGGCCTGCGGGTTCCACGCCGGCGACCCGGCGGGGCTGCGGCGCTCGATATCGCAGGCCATGGAGTTCGGCCTGGCCCTCGGAGCCCACCCCGGCTACCCGGACCTGGTCGGTTTCGGACGACGGTCGATGAGCGTCTCCACCGACGAGCTCTTCGCCGACGTCGTCTACCAGCTGGGCGCCCTGAGCGCGCTGCTGGCCGTGGAGGGCCAGCGCCTGCATCACGTCAAGGCTCACGGCGCCCTCTACCACGACCTGGTGGCGAACGAGCGGGTGGCGGACGCCTTCGGCCGGGCCGTCGTCGCGTTCGACCCGCACCTCCCCATCGTGATCATGGCGGGCCCCGCCGGCGAGATGGCGCGGGCGGCCTTCGCCAACGTGGGCGCACGCATAGCGACGGAAGGCTTCCCAGACCGGGCGTACCTGTCGAGCGGGGCGCTGGCCCCGCGGTCCATGGACGGCTCCACGCTGCACGACCCCGAAGAGGTGAGCGCTCGAGCAGTGGCCCTGGCTACGGGCTCGCCGATCACCGCCCTCGGTGGCGGCGAGGTGACGGTGCGGGCCGATACGCTCTGCATCCACGGCGACGGCGAGCGTGCCGTCGAGGTGGCCATGGCGGTCCGCTCCGCCCTGTCCGACGCCGGCGTGGCGGTGCGCACGTTCTGAGCGGGTCCGGCGGGTCGGCCATGGGCGGCTCGGAGGCCGAGCCCGGGTCGGTGGCTGCGCGCGGGCCGGCTGGTGGGCAGGGGCCCGTGCCACCGGAGCGGCTGGCATGGACCTACCTGAGGGGCGAGGACTTCACGAGCCCCGCCGTCGTGGCAGCGCTGCTGGCGCTGCCGGGCGTGACGGACGTCCTGCCCGCTTACGAGTCAACGCTGGTGGAGTACGACGCGCGCGTACTTAGCACGGAGACGCTGTACGCCGCCGCCGAGCGTGCCGGCGAGCAGACCGGCGTTCCGGCTGCCGGGGTGGCAGGCGGCGGTGAGCCCCATGCGTTGACGCCCAACTTCATGCCCCGTGACGTAGAGATACCCGTCGCCTACGGAGGCGAGCACGGGCCCGACCTGGCCGAGGTCGCGGCTCGAGCCGGCCTGTCGGAGTCCGAGGCGGCCGCGCTGCACGCCTCCGCCACGTA
>JBDZWC010000097.1:7034-11634 GCA_040256005.1 Deinococcaceae bacterium
GGCGACAGGGTGCGCTTCATGCCGGCGCCGTACCGCGAGGGCCCCTCGCCTCCTCCTGCACCCGCGCCGCTATCGCTGCTCCCGGAGGAGCCGGCCAGGCCGATGCTCAAGGTCGTGCGCACCGGTCTGCACGACATAGTCGTGGACGCCGGCCGGTACCGGGCCGGGCGCTTCGGCCTCGCGCGCGGCGGCCCGCTGGACCACCAAGCCGCCCGGCTGGCCAACCTGCTCGTGGGAAACGCGCCGGACGCTCCGCTGCTGGAGATGACGGCCTCGGGACCCGTCCTTCTGGCTCTCGACGACCTCGTGATCGCCGTGACGGGCCCTGCCCTGGCGCCCGTCGTCCGGGGCAGCCCCACGGAGGCTCACAGCAGCCTGCGTCTGAAGCGCGGGACGGAGCTTTCCTTCCGGCCGACCGGCGTTGGGGCGCGGTCGTACCTGGCGGTGGCAGGCGGCATCGAGGCGCGACGGTTCATGGGCAGCGCCACCACGGACGCGTGCGGCCTACTCGGCCGGCCGCTGGCCGTGGGCGACGTGTTGGGAACGGCGATGCGGAGGGCGGCAGTGGCGGGCAGGTCCTTCTCGCCGCCGGCGCGCCGGTTCGAGCCCCACGTGTTGCGAGGACGCAAACGCTGGGCCGTGAGCGTGCGTCTGGTCCCGGGCCCTCAGTACGAGCCCGAGGCGTGGCGAGCGCTGCTGGCCGGGCGGTTCGAGGTCGCAGCCGCCGACCGCGTGGGCCTCCGCATAGCCGGCCCCGCCGTGCCCGGGGGCGAGATCACCTCGGAGGGCATCCCGATCGGCACCGTGCAGGTCCCTCCCAGCGGCGATCCGTTGGTGCTCCTCAACGACCGCGGGACGTTAGGCGGCTACACCAAGCCGGCCGTGGTGCACCCCAAGGACCTGGCGGTGTTGGGCCAGTTGCGTGAAGGGGACGTGTTGACGTTCAGGGCCGGTCAGCGCGGCGTACCGAAGACCTGAGTCCAGAACGTGCCCGCCAGGCCCACACCCAGCTCCTCGTAGTCGGGGTTCATGATGTTCCGGCAGTGTCCCGGGCTCGAGAGCCAGCCGGCCACCACCTCTTCCACGGCCTCGTAGCCCCAGGCGACGTTCTCGGCCAGCTTCGACCACTGGTAGCCCTGTCGCTCGGCACGCTCCACGACCGAGCTGCCGTCCGAGCCGACGTGGCTCAGTGTCCCCATCGCCCGCATGTCCTCGCTGTGCGCCTGCGCCGCGGCGGACAGGCGCCCCTCGAGCCGCAGCGGGCCGGTGGCCGCGAACGCCGTGTCCCCGCACACCCGGCCCGAGGACCGGGCCGCGTTGACCTGGGCCAGCATCGACTGCTCGAGCGCCGTGGGTGGGCGCTGCTGGGCCACGCCGCTGGGAGCGCAGGCAAGTAGGGTCACGGCCAGTAGGCCCGTCGCCAGGAGGGGCGCCAGGTAGAAGTACGCTCTGGGGGCGCCGGTCAGTCCGGCGCGCTGCGCGGCCGGCAAGCGAGAGGAAGGCATGGTGGAGGTTAAGCGGCAGGCGCCGGGAGCGTCCGGAACCAGTTCACGTGCTCATGAAGGCCTGTGCTTGACGGGCATCTACGTCTACCCGGTGAAGTCGGCGCGTGGCATCGCGGTCACCGAGGCCAAGGCCGTCGCGACCGGTTTCGAGTACGACAGGCGCTGGATGGTCGTCGACGAGCAAGGGCGCTTCGTCACGCAGCGCACGGAGCCCCGCCTGGTCTTCGTGAAGACGGCCTTCGCGGCTGGCCACCTCGTGCTCAGCGCCCCGGGTCATGGCGAGGTAAAGGTCCCTCTCGAGGTCGAGCCGGGCGCAGCGGCAGCCGTCACGGTCTGGAGCGACACGCTCTACGCCCGTGAGGAGTCCGCCGAGGTCGCTAGTTTCTTCAGCGACCTGCTGGGAGCGCCCCACAAGCTGGTCCGCTTCCCCAGTACCGGCGAGCGAGCCGTTCCCAGCGCGGGCCGGCGGGCCGGCGACGCCGACGATCAGGGCTCCAGGGATGGCCTAGAGACCGGCAAGGCCGGTGGAGCGAGCGGCCGCGCCAATCCGAGTGGCGAAAGCAGCCAGCCCTCGAGCCCCACCGGTCGCCGGGTCCAGTTCGCCGACGCGTACCCGTTCCTCCTCATCTCACAGGGTTCGCTCGACCTGCTCAACGAGAAGTTGGCGGCGAGGGGCGAGCCGGCCATCGGCATGGAACGGTTTCGGCCGAACCTGGTCGTGGCGGGTTGCGAGCCCCACGCCGAGGACACCTGGGAGCGCCTGGTCATCGGTGATATGCGGTTCGACCTGGCGAAGCCATGCGCGCGCTGCGCGATAACTACCGTGAACGCTAAGTCGGCGACGTACGGCGCGGAGCCGCTACGGACGCTCGCGACCTACCGCCGCGAGGCAGGGAAGGTCTTGTTCGGCCAGAACCTCATCCACCACGACGAGGGTGTGGTGGCCTTGGACGCGCCTTGCGCCGCGGTGCTCGCGAGCTCGCGGGGAGGGGCCTCGGCAGCGTAGTCTCCGGCGGCCCCGCCGCCCTTGCCGCCGCCTCTGTCACCGCCGCCCTTGCCGCCGCCTCTGTCACCGCCACCTTCCGAGGGCCCGTAGCCGTACCCGTAGCCATAGCCGTACCCGTACCCGTAGTCGCCGGGGCGGCTGGTGGACTTCTCGAGGTTGGTCGCCACGATGCCGAGGAGCCTCACGCCGATCCGCTCCAGCAGGT
The DNA here is from genome assembly GCA_040256005.1 of Deinococcaceae bacterium. Lineage (GTDB taxonomy): Bacteria > Deinococcota > Deinococci > Deinococcales > Trueperaceae > DASRWD01. The sequence goes on from JBDZWC010000097.1 coordinate 9,751, forward strand.
CTATCCCGGCGTTGACCGAGCGCCTGTCGGTGTCGGGCAGGCTCACCGCGAAGATCACGCCGGTCGTGTGCGGCGCCATGGTCAGCGCGTCGGCGACGGGCAGCATGGGCGGCGTGTCGATGACGATTACGTCGTAGTCGGGCTTGAAGCGGTTGAGCATGTCTACGAAGCCCTGAGAGATGAGCTCTGCCGGAGACGGTGCCGCGCCGAACTGAGGGAGCACGTCGAGGGTCGCGTTGTCGAAGCGGACCGTGGCCGGCGTGCCGGGGGCGTCGGGGTTCTCGAGCACCTCGCGCACGGTCAGGACACCGTTCCCCGCGGCGCGCACGTTGGTGGGGCTGAGGCCGAACACGCCCGCGACCATGGGCCGGCGCAGGTCGCAGTCGAGGAGCAGGGTGCGATAGTCGTTGCGCACGAAGCTCTCGGACAGGCTGCACGCCACCGAGGTCTTGCCCTGGCCCGTGCCGGCGCTGGTGACCAGCACCACCTTCGGATGGGAAGTGGCGGTCGCGAAGTTGACGTTCGTCCTCAGGTAGCTGGCCGCCTCCCTGGGGAGCAACCGGGTGCCGGGCGCCATGCGCGGGAACTCGCCGATGACAGGCAGGTTGGTGCTGCGCACCAGGTCCTCGCCGCTGCGGAAGCGGGTGTCGAGCGCGTCACGCAGGAGCACCAGGCCGTAGACGAGGAACAGGCCCAACACGAACGCCAGCGCGGAGTTGCGCACGGGCCTGGGCGACACGGGCTCGAGCGGCACGGCTGCCGGCTCCAGCACCTCCAGCAGGCCGACGGCCGAGGTGAGCATGGCGCGGGCGGCGTTGATCTGCGTGACCCGCTCGGCCCGCAGCGACCGCAGGCCGTCGAGCTGGTCCACGGCCGCCTCGCCGGCGACGAGTGCTATGGCGATCTCCTCGTCGATCGAGCGCAGCTGGCTCTCGAGCGTCTCCACGACCGTCTGCAGGTTCTGCGTCGCTCGCTGCTCGTCCCAGCTCAGCAGCGCTTGGGCCAGGGCGTTCGCGTTCATGGCGGCGACGGCTGGGTCAGGGTCGGTGACCGACAGGTGGATGAGGCTCGACTGCTGAGCGTTCTCGACGCGGACGCTGATCCGCTCCTCGAAGTCGCGCAGCTCCGCGGTGGTGGGGTCGGTGAGTCCCGTGGACTCCAAGGCGCGGGCCAGCACCGGCGAGCTCGTCGCCGCGGCCTGGTAGGCCGTTACGTCTATCACCGGGGCGGTGACGAGCGAGACGCCGAACGACCCCTGCAGCGAGCTGTTGGGACGGCTGGCCAGCAGGGAGGCGGAGGCCTGGTACTCGGGGATTATCCGGGTGCTCAGCACGTACGTGAGCCCGGCAGCGCCCACGGCGACGGCCAGGGCGAAGGGCAGACCACGCCTGATGAGCAGCAGGAGGTCGCGTAGCGTCGGTTCGGGTTGTTCGTTCACTTTAGTCGCACCCCACGCCCCCGAGACGAGTTCAACCAAACGCGCTCGCTTGCCCCAAGGAGCATCCGCAGTTCCGGAACGTTACCACCCGTCCCGGCACGGTGGTGAGCTCGGCTGATAGCCTCCGAAGGATGTCGAGGCGAAGTGCCAGCGCGCTCATGGTGGCTCTCGCCCTGTGCTTCACGTACGGCATGGCGCAGGAAGCGGGGGCCGAGGCAGCCGAGGGGGCCGCGGACGGTCCGCCGCCTGCGCTCGCGGCGTTCGGGGTGAGCGCCGGTTTCCCCAGCTACCAGACGATCGCCCCCGCCATCTCACTGCAGTCGGGCCACTTCGGGGTCCAGCTCAAGGCCAGTTGGACGCCGGCGGGCCCGTACGTGGGCGTGCAGCTGCGCGGCTACCCGCCCGTCAGCCTGCCCGTGCCTCTGTTCCTCGGCGTCGGCGCAGGG
>JBDZWC010000205.1:0-2997 GCA_040256005.1 Deinococcaceae bacterium
GTCGGGCGAGGGTCGTCGGCATGCTCACGTCCGGCAACGTCGAGGTGGTGCGGACCTACCTGCTACCCGACCAGAGCCAGGTGCTGGTGGCGGTGGCCAACCTTCAGCTGACCGACGGCCGCTCGCTCGACGGCGGCATCCAGCCCGACGCGGTGGCCGAGGTGGACCTCCGTGAGCTGGCACGCGGCTACGACGCCCCCGTGGCGGAGAGCCTGCGGTTGCTGGCCGGCCTGCCGTTCAGCCCGGGGCGCTGGTTCTAGGAGCTGGTCGTCTCCCGGCGCCCTCCCGTCGCACGTTGACGAGATCGCCGCGGCCGGGCTCAAGGCCACCAAGACGGGTGTCACCTTCACGACGCGCAAGCCGATCCCCGACACGCTCGTCGAGAAGTTGGCGACGGCCGCGAGGAACGAGCTGGGACCGTGATGACGGCTGTGGTTTGGTGCGCCCGACAGGATTCGAACCTGTGGCCTTTCGCTCCGGAGGCGAACGCTCTATCCGGCTGAGCTACGGGCGCGTCCTGCGCGCTGCCCACGCCCCTGGCGGCGGCGCGACAGCCCAAGCAATATAGCATCGCTCGGCGCCTGGCCGGGGTAGGCCGGTCTGTTAGACTCCGGGGCGTGCGCCGTGCAGGGCTGCTGTTCTTACCCGGTCCGCCGGCCACCCCCTGGAGGACCTCAACCGATGAAGATCAGCAATAGAACCCGGACGATCATCCTGTGGTGTATCTCCATAGGGCTGCTCCTGGGTATGGTCATCACGTTCACGCCCACGATGGGGCTCAACCTAGGCGGCCAGGAGGCGCTGCGCGGCACGGTGCAGATGACCGTCAACGGCGCCGAGGTGCGCGAGGCCGATGTTTTGCAGCTGCAGCAGCAGGCCCCGTTCAACACGATCAGCGAGGGCCCGGTCGCGAGTCAGCTCGAGCGCCTCCTCGTCGACACCCTCATCCGCCAGGAGGTGGAGCGCCAGGCGGCCGCGCCGGTGCGCGTCTCGGGCGGCGAGGTGCGCGACGAGGTAAACGAGTTCCGCGAGTCCCGCGGGGTCGCGGGTCGCGGCAACGACAGGGCGTACCTGAGCCTGATAGGCAGCGCCGGGTTCAACGACGAGATGTTCAGGGACTACATCCGCGACCAGCTCAAGTACAGCAAGTGGCGTGACTCCCTGGTAGACGGCGTGGCGGTGAGCGACGCCGAGGTCGAGGCGTACTACGAGTCCCACACGTCCAGCTACCAGAGCGAGGAGCGCGTGCGCGCCAGGCAGATCGTGGTCGAGGACGCACAGACCGCCGAGGACATCGAGACCCAGCTGGCGGCCGGCGCATCGTTCGCGGACATGGCCGCTCAGCACTCGATCGAGCTGGCGGTCAACCAGGGAGCGGTGGGCGCTCAAGGAGAAGAGACTGAGCCCCGCGCCGTGGGTAGGGCGGCCTTCCCGACAGCCGTGGCCAACGCCGCGTTCGGTCTGCGTGGAGCCGGCACCACCGACGTCGTCGAGGCTGCGGGCGGCTTCTACATCGTGCAGGTGCTCGAGTACCTGCCGTCCGACACCCGCCCCCTGGACGAGGTACGCGATCAGGTCGCCGAGGACGCCCTCGCCGCCAAGCAGCAAGGGGTGGTGGAGGCCGAGCTGGAGCGCCTGCGTAACGAGGCCGTCGTAGCTTTCCCGGAGACCAGCACGCTGCAGTTCGAGAACGAGGTCGTGGCCGAGGTGGGCGACGCGCAGATCACCGAGGCCGAGCTGGACCGGGCCACCTACTTCAACCCGGTCATGCAGCAGGCCCTGACGCCGGACATGGCCGACCTCATCGAACAGATCTTCCGCCCCAACGTGCTGCAGCAGCTCATCAGCACCGAGCTCGCCTACCAGGGCGCCCAGCAGCTCGATGCCGAGTTCGTGGGCACCAAGGCCGGCGTAGCCCAGGCGGCTCTCAACTACGTCGCGCGCGACGCCACCGTCACTGACGATCAGGTCCAGCAGTACTACGAGTCGAACGTCGCGGCCTTCACGCTGCCCGCCGAGGCGACGGTGACGCAGGCCACCTTCACCGAAGAAGCCTCCGCCACGGCCTTCAGACAGGCGGTGCTGGGCGGCGCCACGCCGGCCGATGCTGCCGCGGAGCAGGGTGGGCAGGTCACCGATCACGGGCGCGTGCGCCCCGGCGACCTCGAGTCGGACCTCGACACCGCTGTCTTCCAGACCGACGCCTTCGACCTCATCGCAGGCGGTCCGCAAGGCGTCTCGGACGTACTGGTGTTAGAGCGGCCGGTGGAACCCGAGCCGGACTCGGATGACGTGGCCGACGAGGCTGCGGAGGCTGAAGAGCCTGTCGCCGAAGGCGACGCCGAGGAGCAGACGGAGCCCGAGGTGGTGGAGGAGTACGTCGTGCTCGTCGTCGACCGCACCGACGAGCGCGTCCGGCCCCTCGAAGACGTGAGGGCTCAGGTGGAGAACCAGGTGCTCGCCACCAACCGCCAGCAGGTCCAGCAGGAGTGGCTCGACTCGCTGCGCGACCAGATCGAGGTCCACGAGTACGTGATCATGGACATCGACGAGGCCGCGGAGGAGCTGCCGTTCACCGTGCCCGAGCCCGGTGAGGAGCCGGCTCAGGACGGCGGAGCCGCCGGCGGAGAAGCGACGGACGAGGCCGCGCAAGACGAAGACGCGCAGGACGAAACCGCGCAAGAAGAAGCGGACGGCGATGACGGGGCCGAAGGCGCCGCTGCTGACCAGGAGGAGACCCCAGAGGGCGCGGGAGAGTAGCTGTGGAGCCGGGTCGTCGTGCGCTCGTAAGCGTCTCTGACAAGTCCGGCGTCACGGAACTCGCCCGCGGTCTGGTTGACCTTGGCTACGAAGTGGTGTCCACAGGCAACACCTTGAAGGCCCTCGAGTCCGAGGGCGTCCCGGTGACCGCAGTCTCGGACGTCACCGGGTTCCCCGAGATCTTGGGGGGCCGCGTCAAGACCTTGCACCCCGCCATCCACGGCGGGGTGCTCGCCA
>JBDZWC010000206.1:0-2974 GCA_040256005.1 Deinococcaceae bacterium
GATAAGCATTTCCTCCCTCAAACGACAAGGCCTCGCCGGAGCTATCGGCGCGCATCGCTTCCGGTCTGACTAGACCCGCCCTGTCCACCGAACCGGGTCTACTCCAGCTCAGCCGCCCTGTCGCGCCGATTTGGGCGCGCAGTAGGAAGGGTATGCGCCAAGCTCGGTAGGCAGACACCGCTCGTTGCGGCTCCCGAGTCGCACCGTCAGCGTCGCTCGCCGCACTGCTCGGCGCGTGCGATCGGGCCCGTCCTACTTCCCGTCCTTGGAGCCGCGGCGGCGTTGTGAGCAGGCGATCGTCAACGTGGTGATGGAGGCCTACATCAACGGCGTGTCGACCCGCAAGGTCGACCGGCTGGTCGAGCAGCTGGGCATCCAGGGCATGGACAAAGACCGCGTCAGCCGGCTCTGTCGCGATCTGGACGAGCACGTCGAGCAGTTCCGCTCGCGGCCGCTTGAGGGCGCCCACCCCTATCTCTGGCTGGACGCCAAGCACCTGAAGTCCGCGACGGCAGCCGAGTCGTATCCAAGGCGATGGTCGTTGCCTACGCGGTCAACGCCGACGGGGTGCGCGAGGTCATCGGCCTGGACCTCGGCGAGGTCGAGTCCGAGGCCTTCTGGCTGGAGTTCCTGCGCTCGCTGCGCGCCCGCGGCCTGGACGGCGTTCGCCTGGTCATCAGCGACCACGCCATCGCAGGCGCTCTTCTCGGCGCCACCGCCCGACGACTTCGAGCTCATCGAGGACCGGCTAGGACGGAACGCCACGAGCTCGTCGGTCCCGTCCGGAGGGCGGCATGTGAATGGGGCTTGACCTAGGTGCCCGCGGGAGCCGAAGCAATGCGGAGTGGCGCCAAACGCGACCCTGCCTCGACCTATGCACCGTGGCCCGTTACGTTGGCACGATGCACTTGGACGTGACCGCCGAGCTACGGCGTGGCTTTCCCGGCGCCACCGTTAGCGTCCTCGACGTTGATGAGGTGCTCGGCGACGAGCTCGTCGTATCACTCGCAGACCTTCAGGCAGACCGAGGTGATCCATTTCTCTGGGCGACCGCCTTCGGACGTTACGATAACGGGTGGTTCGACATCTTCTCCACGGAAGGCGACGGACTTGTCTACACACACGTTGCTGGCCGCACTATTTGCATAGTTGCCGTCGAGGCGCCCGAGCCCGCCCGTCGCTGTCGCGTTGAAATCCTAGGGCAGGTAAGAGAACGTCCCTCGTCACCGAGCGGATATCTCATTGCGGGATTCCACGCGATGGGCGAATTGGAGCCAGAGATGCCCGTTGTCACCTTCCTCTAGCGAGATCGACATCGTGTTGCCGGATTTCGCAGGTGGTATGTGCACTCAGACTGACAGTCACGCGTGCGTAGGGCGGCGTGGGGCTTACTGCCGTGCCGCGGAATGACGCTTTGATTTCCACAATATCGCCAACCTGCAGCGGAGTACGCTTCGATCTGCCGGCCTTGGCGTATGTCATAAGCGCGCCGTGCAACAGGTAGTTGGGGAGGACAGCGGGCTTGTTTGGGCCGCCCTGAGATAGCGTGCTGCCATTGATGTAGACCGAGGCCTTCGCAACCAGGCGAAGATTGGGCCAGCCGTCCATTAGCGCGTTCTGATAGGCCTTCTGCAGGCGATAGCCATACCGGATGCCCGGCGTACCCGTGGTGTCGACCGAGAACACCGTTTTGTCTTTAGTGGACTTTCCACGGCAGCCCTGAATCGGCGGCTCAGGCGGAGGCCGCAAGGACGGCGACGTACCCTCATCGGTCCCGTCTTCGCTCTCGTCAACTGCAAGACCTTCGGGAAGCACCGCTGACCATGTTTCCGGGTCCACATAGGTGACCATCGAAGTCGTGGTCGGACTAGCGTTGCCGACCGCGTCGTACGTAATCACCTGGACTTCATATGTGGACGCGAAACTCGCCACCGGGATCGGAGCCGAGGGATTGGGGTGCATAGTCCACGCGGACCAAGCGGAGGATCCACCCAAGCGGTACCGGAACGCCCATTGCGCGAGTCCCGAACCGCGGGTGCCGTCAGGCAGAGCGGCATCGACAGCATTGGCCCAGTAGACAACGAGCGTGCCGTCATCATTCTCGTCTTGGTCGTTCGAGAAGAACGCCGCCGGAGGCGGGGCGGTTCGGTCGATCGCGAAGGTGGTTAGCGCCTTGGGTGCGAAGTTGCCGGCGAGGTCGGTGCTGCCGATCTCGACTTGGTGCTCGCCTTCGCCGAGGGGTGTGGTCTGCACGGTGGCGGTGCCGGTGGCGGTGGCGGCGCAGCGCGTGGGCCGTGTGGGCCGGCTGGGGGGCGTGCAGGTGCCCTTGACGGTGGCGAGCGCTCCGGCACCTTCCTTGAGGGTGATGTTGCGGACGCCGGAGGCGGGCTGGGGGTCGGTGGCGGCGAGGTCGACGCTGTATGGCTGGTCGCCCTTGATGTAGTTGCCGTTGAGGTCGAGAAACGATCCGTCGGCCGTGAGGGTCGGTGCGACCGTGTCGTTGTACAGCGTCTTGATGACGTGGTTGTTGCGGTTGACGCAGTAGGTGGCGACGAGGCCGTGCTGGTCGATGGCGGTGGTGGCCTTGTAGGTTTGGCCGTCGCCGTCTGCCGGGTTGTCGACGGTGGCGGGGCAGGTGAGGTCTTGGTCGGTCTCGTCGGGGTCGTAGTAGTAGGTCCAGGGCGTGCCGGTGTCGTCGGGATCGGTGCTGACGGCCAGCTGGACGAGCTTGTAGGCCTGCTCGTCGCCACCCCAGGTCAGCGTCGTGGTGTTGCTGCCGGGCCCCTGGATCTGGGTGAGCTGTTCCCAGGCGTCGGGGCCGTCCGTGTTGTAGGTGTAGGTGGTGGTGTTGTTGTCGGGGTCGGTGTAGCTGGTCAGCAGCTGGTGGCCGCCGGTGTTTTGGACGGTGTAGTTCCAGACCCGGCCGTCGGGGTAGCTGATCCTTTGCAGCAGGTCGTCCCAGGTCCAGGTGAAG
>JBDZWC010000098.1:0-11380 GCA_040256005.1 Deinococcaceae bacterium
CAGTGCGCGAGGCACGTTCACTCCAAAGCGTTCGCCGAGCATAATCGGATTACGGAAACCTGTCAACGGGTTATGCTGGAACCTGTGCGAGAGCTCATCCCCGTCCCGGGTAGCGCGCGCGCACGTCTGCTTGACGCAGCGATCGAGCTCTTCGAGAAGCACGGCTTCGAGATCGCCTCCGTTACCCAGATCGCGGCAACTGCAGGCGTGACGACGGGTTCCCTCTACCACCACTTCGACTCGAAGCTCGGTCTGTTCGCAGTCATCAGGCAGGAGATGGAGCGCCGCGTCAGGGACCGCATGGAGGGCGCCTTCGAGGCCGTGGGCGGCGGTCAGTCTGCCGTCGTTTCGGCGCTCCTGGTGGGGTTCGACGCGGCCGTGAAGCTGAAGGTCACCAGGATCCTCAGCGAGGAGCCCGTGGGCCTGGAAGAGAAGACGCTAAAAGAGACGCTCGCTCACTTCGTATCTCCCAAGCCTGCGGCGGTCGCGAACATCCTTCTCGGCGCCTGGCGCTACGCGCTCGGAAGTGTGTCCGCAGGCGACACACCTGCCTTGGTCAAGAACGGTCTCGCCTGGGCGCTGGGCAACGGCCGTTAGCTCAGCTATAAGCGTTCCCTTCACTCTTCTCACCGCTGGCGGCTCAAGTTTGAACCCAGGGCCGAAAGTAGGCAGCGGTGATGAAGCTGGCACGTGGTAGTGCTGTACCGGCCCTGGTCGGGACCACCCTCACACTCTGCGTTCTCATGGCGGCGTGTTTCCCGATCGCGCCTTCTCAGGGCGGCGGTCAGACGACCTTCGACCCGCCGCGACCGGTGGACGCGTCAGACGTCGCTGTGCCGGACGGCTACCGGATCGAGGTAGTAGCGACGGGACTCACCTTCCCTTCCGGCGTCGCCTTCGATGACGACGGCCGGGTCTACGTCGTGGAGGCTGGCTACTCGTACGGCGAGGTGTTCACGACCCCGCGGCTGCTGCGGGTCGAAGAAGGCGAGATCACGGTGGTCGCCGAGGGCGAGAACCCGCCCTGGAACGGCGTTGCTTTCATGGACGGCGCCTTCTACGTCGCCGAGGGAGGGCAGGAAATTGGCGGCCGGATCATTCGCCTTGGCTTGGATGGCGAAACGGCAGTGGTCGCCGAAGGTCTGCCAGGCCTTGGTGACCACCACACGAACGGACCCGCCGTAGGGCCTGATGGGATGCTCTATTTCGGGCAGGGAACGGCGACGAACTCCGGCGTAGTTGGCGTTGACAATGCCGACTTCGGATGGCTCTACCGCCATCCGGACGTTCGCGACATCGCTTGCCGGGACGTAGTGCTCACGGGCACGAACTACGAGAGCCCGAATCCCCTGACCGAGGATCCTAGCGACACGGTGACCACGGGTGCGTACGTACCGTTCGGCACGCCCACCGAGGCTGGACAGGTCGTCGCCGGCCGCGTGCCATGCACAGGAGCCGTCATGCGGGTGTCACCGGATGGCGGTGAGCCGGAGCTAGTGGCGTGGGGTTTCCGCAACCCGTTCGGCCTGGCCTTCGATGCCGCGGGCAACCTGTACGTCACCGACAACAGTTACGACGATCGCGGGAGCCGTCCGGTGTTCGGCACGGGTGACCTCCTGTGGCAAGTCGAGGAAGGTGCCTGGTACGGCTGGCCCGACTTCCATGGATCACGCCCGCTCACGGACGACGATCACTTCCAAGTGCCTGGCGGGCCTCCTCCGGGTTTCGTGTTGGCCGAGCACCCCCAAGTTCCGCCGGAGCCCGTCGCGCTCCTCGGGGTGCACTCCTCGTCGAACGGCATGGACATATCGAACTCGGCCGGATTCGGGTTCGGGGGCCAGGCTTTCGTAGCCCAGTTCGGTGACATGGCGCCGGGCGCCGGCAAGGTCATGGCACCCGTCGGCTTCAAGGTCGTGCGCGTCGACCTGGAGACTGGTATCTCGCAGGACTTCGCGGTCAACGTGGATCCCAGTGGTCCGGCGTCGCGAACGGGGCTCGCAGGTTTGGAACGCCCCGTGGCCGTGCGGTTCAGCCCCGACGGCTCGTCTCTCTACGTCGTTGACTTTGGCGTCATGACGATCACCGAAGAGGGTGCAGAGCCACGTGCAGGTACCGGTGTCCTCTGGCGGATCGAGAGGTCAGGACCGTGACGCTCGAGCGCCCGTCTATCCGACGGCGCTTAGGCAGCCAGTTGGCCCTCCTTGCTCTGGCCCTCGGGATCGCTGCTTGCGCGCCCGCTCACCGCAGCGAGCCGATCTACGGGCCGCTGCTCCTCACGGACGAGGCGGCGATGGCCGGTCAGCGCGTCTTCTACCAGCACTGCCATCAGTGTCATCCGGGAGGCGCCGGTGGCTTGGGGTTCGCGATCAACAACCGGCCGTTGCCTGGCTGGCTCATCCGCTTCCAGGTCCGAAACGGCCTTGGCTCAATGCCCGCGTTCTCGGAGGAGGAGATCAGTGACGCACAGCTCGACGATCTCGTGGCGTTCCTCCTCGAACTTCGTCAGCAAGAGTCTCCCGAAGGGCCCTAGGCACTAGACGCGCCCTCACCCCACGAACGAGCCCCTCACGAACGCCCGCCTATCATCGACCATGGCGGCCCACCTTCACTCGATAGCGACGGCAGTGCCCGCGCACGTGTACGACCAAGAACACACGCTAGATGTCATGAAAGCGTGGCATGGCGACGACCGCCGAACGAACCGGCTCCTGAGCGGTATCTACCGGGCGTCCGCGATCGAGAGGCGCCACAGCGTGGTGGGCGACTTCCAGGTGGGCAGCGACGGCGGTTTCTTCTACCTGCCGAAAGAGGAGCGCTTCAGGGATCCGTCCACGGGCGAGCGCAACGCCGCGTACGCGCGCGAGGCCGGCAGGTTGGCCAGCTGTGCTGCACGAAGGACCTTGTCCGCCAGTGCCGTGGTGCCGAAGCGCGTCACGCACCTGATCACGTTCTCGTGCACCGGCTTCTACGCGCCGGGCGTGGACCTCGACGTCGTACGTGACCTCGGACTGCCTGACCACGTCGAGCGCTACCACCTCGGCTTCATGGGCTGCTACGCGGCGTTCCCAGCGATGCGGCTGGCGCGCTCCATCTGCATAGCCGACGAGACAGCGGTGGTGCTAATCGTGTCCGTGGAGTTGTGCACGCTTCACCTCCAGGCCGGCAAGGACACGGACGAGCTGCTCGCTGCCTCCGTCTTCGCCGATGGTGCCGCAGCCGCCCTCGTCACCTCCCGTCCGCCCGATGACAGGAACTCCTTCCAGCTGGAAGCGTTCCATAGCGCTCTCGCGACGGACGCACGGGACGACATGGCCTGGACCATCGGAGACACCGGCTTCACGATGACGCTGTCTAGCGAGGTGCCGCGCGTGGTCGAACGCGAGGTGGGCGGCGCGTTGGCCCCGCTGTGGAACCGTGCAGGAGTGGCACAAGAAGACATGGCCGGCTGGGCGGTCCATCCCGGCGGGCGCGCGATCCTCGACGGCTTCGAAGCCGCCCTCGAGCTGCCGGAAGGATCGCTGAACGAGTCGCGAGACGTCCTGCGCCGCTACGGCAACATGTCGAGCGCCACGGTCCTCTTCGTGCTCGAACGCATGCTGCGAGGCGACGCGCTCGGCGGACCTATAACAGCGGTGGCGTTCGGACCGGGTTTAGCTGTCGAGAGCGCGCTGCTGCGTCCGGTCAACTAGGGAACCGGCGCCGTGCTGAGGGAGCGCGCTAGTTGGCTGCGGGAGCGCATGGACGACCCGCGCTGTGACCCGGTTCTCCTCCGGAACACTTACGAACAGTTCGCTCGCGTGAACTCGCTGGTTACGGCTTGGCGGCGCACGTTCGAGCAGCTCCTCGAGCCGCGTCTGAGGTCGGGCGGCACGATCCTCGACGTGGGTTGCGGCGCCGGTGACCTCGCCCGCTCGTTGGCCACCTGGAGTCGTGAGGCCGGAAACCGAGTCCGGGTGACTGCCATCGACCCGGACCCTCGTGCGATCAGGTACGCCACCTCGAGCGAGGCCGCGTCTGTGTTCGCGACCTCGGAGTCGGCTCCGTCAGTTGACTTCCGCCAAGCGGCGGCCGAACGGTTGGCGGCCGAGGGCGAACGCTTCGATGTCGTCGTCTCCAATCACCTGCTGCATCACCTCTCGGACGATCAACTGCTGCCCTTCCTCGAGACCACCGCCTCGCTGGCGAAGTCGCTCGTGGTTCACAGCGACATGCGGCGGCACCCCGTCGCCTACGCCGCGTTCTCACTGACCAAGCCACTGTTCCCGCGCTCGTTCATCGTCGAGGACGGGCTCACGTCCATCCGCCGCGCGTTCACGCCGGACGAGCTGCGGCAGCTCGCCCCGTCCGGTTGGGAAGTGCTGACGCCGTTCCCCTTCCGTAACTTGCTGGTGCTGGAGAAGTGATCGACTTCGCGGTCGTGGGAGCAGGCCCGGTAGGCCTCTGCGTAGGTTGCCTGCTGGCGGCGGCCGGACGAGACGTGGTCGTACTGGACGAGGGAGCTCGGCCGGCCGGGACTCGTTCCATCGGGATCCACCCTCCCGCGCTCGAGGTACTGAACCAGATCGATACGGCGGAGGAGATGATCGCCGCTGGCAGCCGGATCCGGAGCGCCCGGCTGCTCCTGGGCGCCGAGCACATCGGGACCCTTTCCCTTGCCGGCTGCCCCGCGCCTTTTCGCTTCGTCCTGACCTTGCCGCAGCACGAGACGGAGCGCATCCTGTGTCAACGCTTGGAGAGGCTGCGGCCGGGGACGCTGCAGCGAGGAGCGCGGGTGGTGGGCGTGACGCGCGGTGCGACAGGCACGGAGCTTGCGATGGAGGACGGCGAACCCGTTCGGTGCCGGTTCGTGATCGGCTGCGACGGGCGCCTCAGTCGGGTTCGCGATGCGCTCGGCGTGGCGATCGAGGGCGGCGCACTGGGCCACCACTACCTCATGGCCGACATGCCGGAGGACGGGTCGCTGGGTGAGGACGCCGCCATCTCACTTGGACACTCAGGCGTCGTCGAAGCCTTCCCTCTGCCGGGCGGGAGGCGACGCTGGGTGGCCCGGTTCGCGAAGCGGCCGGACGGGCTCTCGGCGCAAGACCAGGCTGAAGTCGTGTACGTACGGACGGGCATCGCTATCGACCCTGGTGATGCTTCAGCCTCTGCCTTCACCGCCGAGAAGCGGATCGCCACGCGCCTGACGGGCGACGGCTGGGCGCTGGTAGGGGATGCGGCTCACGTCATCTCGCCCATCGGTGGGCAGGGGATGAACCTCGGGCTTCTCGGAGGCCGCGCTCTCGTCGAGGCGCTTCTGCGCTCGGACCGGGTTGAGGCCCTAGCCGCGTACGACCTACGGCAACGCGCGCGAGCGCAGGCTGCGGCGCGGCGGGCGGCCGTGAACATGCTCCTCGGCGGCGAGCGACTACTGCCCGGCATCAGGTGGGCGGCGTTGCGTACCGTGTCGCTGCCCCGGCTGAAACCTCGGTTCGCCCGCTACTTCACGATGCGGGGGCTCTAGCGTGGTGGCGTCGGTCGGTATGCCCAGGTGGAGGTCCTACCTTCTACACTTGCGGCTGCCCTTCCAACTCCTGCTCAGCCCGGTCTACCTGTGGGGCGTGCTGCTCGCGGGTGGCAGCATCGCGAGCGCGGAGTTCTGGCTCGGGTACTTCTCGCTACACCTGTTCCTCTACGGCGGCACCACCGCGTTCAACTCGTACTACGACCGCGACGAGGGACCCATCGGCGGGATGCTGCAGCCTCCCAAGGTGGACGAGGGTTTGCTGCCTTTCTCGCTCGCCGTGCAGGCGGTGGGTCTCATCCCGGCTGCGCTCGTCGGTTGGCGGTTCCTGCTCGCATGGCTGGCGCTGTTCCTGGTGTTCACGGCGTACTCGCATCCCGCCGTGCGCCTCAAGGCGAGCCCTGCAGCGGCGCTCAGCGCCATCGGCTTCGGCCAGGGGGCGCTCGGCTTCGCGCTCGGATGGTTGGCTGGCCGTGCGGGCGACCTTGGCCGGGCAGCGTCAGACCACGCAACCGTTGCGGCACCCGGCGGCCTGTTCAGCCCGGCAGCTCTCATCGGAGCAGCCAGCACGGCCTTGATCGTCACGGGGCTCTACCTGGTCACTCAGTGCTACCAGGAAGAAGAGGACCGCGCCCGAGGCGACCGGACCATCGCCGTGCTCGTTGGTGCGCGGCGGTCATTGCAACTGGCCCTGGTGCCGATGGCCCTGGGCGGAGCGGTGCTCGTGGCATGGTGTTGGGTGAACCTCGGGGTCGGTTGGGCCGTGGGGTTAGCGGCCTTCTTCGCCTTGCTCGGAGGGACGCAGCTGCTGTGGGCTAGCGGCTTCGACTCGCGGAGCGTGGAACAGAACTTCCGCACGGCCATGCGGTTCACAACGGCGGCATCGCTCGGCCTCTCGGTCTTCCTCGTCATCCAGCTGGTGAGGGCGTGGAGGATCTAGGCCGGCGAATCCGGCCGCGCGCCAACCGCTGGCATGGAGTGGCGGCCATCGGCTGCCTTCTCTGGTTGGCGGCGTGCGCACCTGCAGCTCGTGACGCGGCCGAGACGACGCCGACTACGACCGAGCGGACACGCTACGTGGGCCGGTCCGAGGACCGCTTCTTCGACGTCCTCACCTTCAACACGGCGCTCCTCCCCGAGCTGGTCAGCGGGACGATGCCGTCTGCCCGCGTTCAGTTGATGGCGCCTCACCTCGCGGGCTACGACGCGTTGGTGCTCCAAGAGGCCTTCGTGGACGGCTGGCGCAAGGACTTAGTCGAGGACCTCGCCGCCACCTATCCCTATGTCGGCGATCTCGTGGGTTCGGACGGTGCGCGCGGCTTCGCCCTGCGGCAGGACGGCGGAGTAGTGATCCTCAGTCGTTGGCCCATCGTGCGTACGGCGACCATGACCTTCGGGTCCGCGTGCAGCGGTACCGACTGCCTGGCGGACAAGGGCGTGACGTACGTCGCGATCCGCAAGGGCCTGCGCACCTACCACCTCTTCGGGACCCACGCTCAGTCGGTCTTCGGTTGGGACCCGCCCGGCGTGAGGGCCGCGCAGTTCGAACTGTTCGCGCGGTTCGTGGCGGCGCAAGAGATCCCGGAGGACGAGGTCGTGCTGCTGGCGGGCGACTTCAACGTGAACGCGGCCACGCCGGAGCTGGAAGCCATGCTTATGACGCTGCGCGCGTGGTGGCCACCTGTGATCGGCCCCGTCAGGGCGACGTGGGATCCAGCCAACAACGAATGGGCCGACGGACCAACGGAGTGGCTCGACTACGTGCTGGTAGCCGAAGGTTACGGCCCGCCGATCGTTGCCTGGAACCGCGCCTTACCTTTGCGCGAGGGTGGCAGAGACCTGTCTGATCACTACGCGGTGTGGGCGAGACTCGCGCTGCCACCGGACCCTTGAGGCGCCGCTAGCTGCCCGCCGGGTTGGGTAGAGCGATGAAGCGTGGAGGTGCTCAGTCTGCCGGCTGGATCGCAGCGCCGGCCAGGTTCTCGAGCCATGCATGCTCGCCGTGCACCAGTCGCAACGCCTCGGCCAGCCACTCGCGCGCGTCCGCGTCCAACCGCGGCAGCACACGGGCGAAGTCCGCATCGTCCTTGCTCCGCGGTCCGGCTTCCCCGTTCCCACCCTGGCTCGAACGACTCTTGAACAGCAGAACGGCCTCAGGCGCCAGGTAGGGCACTACCGCGCCGCTGGGCAACCGCGCTCGCTGTACGGCCCGGGCCAGTGGCAGCGATACGCGTTGGTCTCGCCGATAGATCCAGGTGCCCGGCGAACGCGGAGCGAACAGCAGGTCGATGAAGTCCCCTTGTTTGCGTGCGTGGGCCTGGTGGGTTCCAGGGCGCAGTTGCTCGCCGAGGGGCCAGGCCACGTAGCGCCCGCCGTCGAGCACCTGATCTAGGCGCCAGCCACCCTCGCGAAGTACGCGCTGGACGTCGGACTGGCGGCCCGTGTCGATCTCTATGTCGACGTCGTCGTGATACCGCGTCGGCTCGCCCAGATGCAGGTCCAGCGCCCAACCGCTGGAGACGGCCCACGATCCGTCGTCGGGCAAATCTGCCAGCGCGGAGGAGAGCCGTTCGATGGGCGTGAAGCCTGTTTTCTCCAGGTGCCACGCGAAGGCCTCGTGCACCAGGCTCGTGATCAGCTCGGTCTTGCCTGCCTGATACGCGCGCCGGTCGTCGTGGAAACGTTCGGCCAGGTCGGCCTTCAGTTCCGCGTAGCGTTCGCGCGCCGGGGCGTTCGCCCGCAGGTAGTCGCGAAAGACCACGTGCCGCTCCAGATGACCGCTCTCGAACGACACCAGGTGGAGGTGGACGTCGTGCCGCCCCTTGGTGAAGTAGGTGCGGCCCGGAAGGCCGTACTCACCATGGTGCGTGAACCCGATGGCTTCCAGCGCCCTGATCGCTTCCCCGGGGGGTGGGTAGGGATGGACGCGGCCCATGATGTCGATGGTGGGCTTGGCCAGGAGGCCTGGCACGGACGTGGAGCCCATGTGCGCCAGGTCCTCGAGGATGCCGCCGTCCACGAGCCGGCCCAGCGCTCGCCAGATCTGGCTGCATTCGGCCTCGAACGCCGCCGGCCAGGCAGGGTCGTATCGCTTCAGGACGACTGGGTCGTGATGGACGCTGTCGGCATCCTGTGACGGCACCGGGTAAGGATAGCGCCGCGGACTCCTGGTCTAGGCGGCTACGCGTCGCGCCCGAGCCAACGGCCGGCACGCAGATCTAGCTAGCCCCGAACCACCATCGCGCCAACCGCAGCGCACGCAGGGTGTTCATACGGCTCGGTTTGCCGACCGACTCGATCGGGAACCAGGCGCCAAAGGGTCAGCAGGGTGTAGTGAGTGGACGTCCACTTCAGTGCGTAGAGGGACCGCGGCCAAGTTCCCTCCGGGTCCTGCAACGCCAGGTACCGGGCGCCCCAGCCCTCCGTGGCTACCTTGGCGCGCTCCGCTTCGACCGCGCTCGGACTTTCGTCCAAAAGGTGGGCGCGCACCTGCCACCGCACAGAGGGATCGCCTTCGAGCAGCCAGGCGATGACCTCGTCAGTCGCCAAGTCCCCGTAGGTCGCCACGGCGAGAGATTACGCGGTGGAAGTGGCCTACTCGCCGAAGTAGTGCCAAGTCCCTTCGGACACGACCTCCACCTCACCGTCGACGACCTTGAAAGCCGTGTCGTCATCGATGGCGTAGGCAGGCACGTCCAGTTTGGCAGCCCACTTCTCGGCCGCCGCGAGGGTGTTGGTGGGAAGCTCCGGGTGGTCCAGGTGAGGGAAGATCGCGAAGTCGACGATGCCCAGCGCCTCGTCTCCGCCGCCGGGCGGCTGCCACCCGACGAACTCCTCGCCGATCCGTGGCGACATGACCATGCTCCCGCCGCTCAGGCCGAACCACACCTTGTCGCCCAGAGCCGGCAGCATGTCCACCAGACCAGATTCGCGCATCCAGTGGGCCAGGTACAGGGCATCACCGCCGTTGACGAGCAGCACGTCGGCCTCGTGCACCCAAGACTTCCACCGGTCGGCATCCAAGGTCGGGAGGGCCGTCAGCTCCAGGACCCCGACGGACTTCCAACCCAGTTCGACCATGGGCGTCGTGGACTGCCCTGTCAGGAACCGGTAGGCGCCGGTCGGCTTCAACCAAGGATGCCCGTAGCCCGCTGTCGGTATGGCCAGGGCGTCGCACTCCGCGATGGGTTTGCCGAGGAGGTCCACCAGAGCTGCGTGGATGCTGGGATTCTTGGCGCCGGCGGACGAGAGGAGCATCTTCATCTGGTGGCCTCCTGGACTGAGACGTCAGGGCAGTAGGTTACCCCTCGGCCTGGCGCTATCGTTCGGACATGCCCCAACCAGCTCTGCCGCACAACCGCTCCATGCCCACGAGCAGCGTGATCCCCGTGCTCGGCTACCCGTCTCCCGAGGAGGCGACGAACTGGCTGGCCGACGTGTTGGGGTTCCGCAGGCGCCTGGTGATCGGCGGGCACCGGGTCCAACTGAACTACGACGGCGGTTCACTGGTCGTCACAGGGACGCGGTCTGATTCCAAACCCGCGAGGTGCTCGGTCATGCTGCGCGTCGCCTCGGTGGGCGATACGTACGCACGGGCGCTGGACAGGGGAGCCGTGGGCACGTCCGAGCCCGCCGACTACCCGTACGGCGAGCGCCAAGCCACCTTCACCGACCCGTGGGGCCACGTGTGGACGCTGTCCCAGACGATAGCGGACAGCGACCCCGCTTCGTGGGGCGGACAGTTGTTGGACGCGGCCGGCTGATCGTACCGAGCGCGCTGGATGCGCCGGCACGGCGAGGTCCATCGTCCTCATGCTTATCATCGGGCATGCGGATCAAGGCGTTGGGGGCCTTGGCGCTCGATGGACACGACTTCCGTCGGCCCAAGCCGCTGTTGGTCGCTGCCTACCTGTGTCTCCAGGGACCCACCAGCAAACGGCGCCTCGCGGAGTTGTTCTGGCCGGATGCGCTCGATGCACGCGACAGCCTCAGCACGACCCTTCGTAGGCTGAACAGCCTCGGGCCCGACCCGTTGATCAGCAGCGGTGACCCCGTCAGCGCATTCTTCGAGTGCGACGCCGCCGAGTTCCTGGACGCCGCCTCAGCGCGAGACCATGCTCGCGCCGTCGAGTCGTTCCAGGGTCCGTTCCTCGGCGATGTCGACCTGCCGGTCGGCGAAGAGGTAGAGGAGTGGATGTTCACGACGAGGGAGCGGATCTCGAACCTCGCCCGGCGTGCGCGCATCGCACTGTCTCGAGAGGCTTTGAAGCGGGACGATCCGCGTTCGGCTTGCCGGCACGCGGAAGCCGCGCTTGACATCGATCACGCTGTCACTTGGGAGGACGAGCTTCTGAGCTCGGTAATCGAGTGCCTTCACGCCGCAGGCAGCCAGAGATCGCGCGAGGCGATGGCGTTGGCCCAGGACCTCGGCGTCGTCTACTCCGTCCGGACGAGTTCCGCCGGTGAGCCAGCGGTAGTCGACAACATCCCTCGCCCAGGTACCAAGTTCATCGGGCGTTCCGGTGAGCTGAAGGAGATCCAAGAGCTTCTGTTCGAGGGTACCGCGCGACTCGTGACGCTGCACGGCCCCGGAGGCGCAGGTAAGTCGCGCCTCGCCATCGAGGCGTGCCTCAGCGCCTCGGATCAGGACGCGTACGCGGGCGAGATCTGCTTCGTGCAACTGGAGACGGTGACCGACGAGACGATGATCGCCGGTGCCTTGGCCGTCGCCATGCGGCTCGTCCTGCCCCCTACGGGGTCGCCCGAGGAGCACCTTGTCAGGGTCATCGGTTCGCGGCGCATGTTGATCGCGTTCGACAACTTCGAACACCTGGTGAACGGCGCCCCGTTCGTCGCGAACCTGCTCAGGAACTGTCC
>JBDZWC010000008.1:0-9093 GCA_040256005.1 Deinococcaceae bacterium
GGCCATCCCCGTCGCCGGGCGTGGTCAAGACGTCACCGCGGTCAGCCTGCCCAGCAGCCTCTCGAGGAGCTCCTCCCGATCCTTCTCGACCTCGACGAAGTCGAGGCCGGCGGCGTCGACGACCTCCACCGGGAACGGAGCCGTCCCGAAGTACTCGTCGTAGGCGCCGCCGATACGCCGCAGGTAGTCGGCGCTCATCTCGGACTCGAACTGACGGCCGCGCTTGGCGATGCGCCGCAGCAGCAGCTCGGGCTCGGCGCGGAGGTAGACGGTGAGGTCTGGGTCGGGCAGGCGTGTGCGCAGCTGGTCGAAGAGGGTCCGGTACAGCTCGAACTCGTCGCCGCTTAGGTTGAGCGACGCGAAGAGGTACGTCTTGTCGAACAGGTAGTCGGCCACGGTGTGGCGCTGGAACAGGTGGGTCTGGGACAGCTCGGCGTGCTGCTTGAACCGCGAGAGGAGGAAGAAGGCCTCGGTCTGGAAGGCGTAGCGCTCCTTGTCATCGTAGAAGCGCGCTAGGAAGGGGTTCTCCTCGACGACCTCCAGGAGCAGCCTCGCCGAGAGCCTCTCGGCCAAGATCCGGGCCAAGCTGGTCTTGCCCACGCCGATGGGCCCCTCGATGACGATCAGCGACATATCGGTTGCCGAGCATACCGCCGCCACGAGGGCGCGCCCGGGGTCGCTCTCGAGACCCGGAGGGCGCGCCGGCGTGTGCTAGACTCCCGGCTAGCTTGATGGACGAACCTCCGAGTCCGAGGCGTTTCCTAGCCGCCTCGGCGCTGCTCCTGGGCATCCTCTACACCAGTTCCGCCACCGCACAACAGTCGGTGAACACGGCCCTGCCGCTCGACGTCGGCTTGGGCCGTGCCGCGGTGATGTTGGCCCTGCTCATCGTGTCGGCGTTCGCCTCGGCGTGTCAGGCGGCCATGGCGTCCCTGTCAGAGTGGCGCCTGCGCCAGCTATGGGAGGGCAGGGACGAGGGCAACGGTGCCCTGGCGCTGTTCGAAAGGGACCCGCAGCGTTTCGTCTCCACGCTCCTCATCGTCAGGACCGTGTCCGACGTGGCGCTCACGGCTCTGGCCGTCGTGACGGCGCTGCAGCTCGCGGCGCCCAGCCCGGTGTCTCCGTGGCTGGCCGTGTTCTACGGGGCCTTGGCAGCCGTGTTGGTGATCCTCCTCTGCGGCGAGATAATCCCGCGGTCCGTGGCGTTGCGCGACGCCGTCGGCGTCGCCAGGGCTGTGGTCAGACCGGTCTATCTATTGTCTGTCGTGATCTACCCGGTGGGTGCGCTCTTCACGTGGCTGACGAAGGGCGTGCTGCGGCTGTTCCGTATCGAGCCCAGCCTGAGCGCGCAGATGTCCGAGGAGGAGCTGCGGCAGCTGTTGCGCAACGCCGGTGAGTCCGGAGTGCTGGAGGCGCAGGAGCAGCAGATGATCCGGGGTGTGATCGACCTCGAGGAGACCGTCGTCAGGGAGGTCATGACCCCCAGGGTGGACGTGGTGGGGGTGGCCGAGGGTGCGAGCCTGCGCGACCTCCTCGCCCTGGTGCGGGAGCACGGCTACAGCCGGCTCCCCGTCTACAGCGAGACGATCGACAACGTGAGGGGCGTCGTCTACGCTCGCGATCTCCTCAAATACCTCGAGAACGGCGGCGGGATCGACGAGGCGCGCGTGGCCGAGCTCATGACACAGGTGCAGTTCGTGCCGGAGACGTTGTCGGTCGCCGCCCTGCTGCGCGACATGCGGGTGAGGAAGAGCCACTTTGCGGTCGTCGTCGACGAGTTCGGCGGCACGGCCGGGGTCATCACTCTCGAGGACATCATCGAGGAGATCACCGGCGAGATCTACGACGAGACCGACGAGGACGAGGAGGCCGACATCGCCATGCTCGACGACGGCTCCTACCGTCTGCTCGGCTCGGCCAACCTGCAGGACATAGGGGCGGCCCTTGGCCTCGAGTTCGACGAGGACGGCGACTACGACACCTTGGCCGGCTTCATGATCGACGAGCTGGGGCACATCCCTGAGGCGGGCGAGGACGTCGTGTTCGGCGGCATGCGTTTCGAGGTGGAGCAGGCCGACGGGCGGCGCGTGATCAGTGTCCTGTGCACCCAGGTGGACCCAGAGCTGGAGCAGGCGATGCATGACGCCGCCGAGGCTGCGGCGGAGTCCCGCTGAACTAATAGCCCTCCACGTAGCGCCTGCCCACCCTGGCAGCGACGCCCGTCAGCAACTCGTACGACACGGTGCCGATCGACTCGCCCACCTCGTCGGCGCCGGGCCCCCCGGGCCCCCACAGCACGACGCGGTCCCCGATCGCGAGGTCGACAGCCGTCGCGTCGACCATGAGCTGGTCCATGCAGATGCGGCCCAGGACGGGTAACCGGCGACCTTCGAAGGCGACCTCCGCCCTGCCGGATAGTGACCGGCGGTAACCGTCGGCGTAGCCGGCCCGGACGGTGGCGACGACGGTCTCGCGCTCGGCGCGCCACGAGGCTCCGTACGAGACGGTCGTGCCTGGTGACACCCGCTTCACGAAGCTCACCGGCGCGGTCAGGCGCATGACGGGCCTCAGGCCGGGAGCCAGCCGCGCCGTCACCTCGCCGGGGTAGTAGCCGTAGAGGACGATGCCGGGGCGCACCACGTCGAGGTGGTGGTCAGGGAACGCGAAGATCGCCGCCGAGTTCGCGACGTGCCGCACGCCGGGGTCCACGCCGGCGGCGGCGATGGCGGCGACCGCCTCGTCGAAACGCTCCAACTGGACCTTCGTGGCGCGCTGGTCCTCGTCCTCGGCGGAGTGCAGGTGCGTGAACGTGCCGCTCACCCGCACACCTGGGGCCCGAGCCGCCGCCACCGCCAGCTCGGCCGCGGCGGAGGGCGTCGTCGCACCGATCCGCCCCATGCCCGTGTCCAGCTTGACGTGCACGGAGAGCGTCCCGACGGGAGCTGCGGCCTCGATCGCCGCCAGCGCCTCCGGCCCTGGGACCGTCAGGGCCACGTCGCGAGCAGCGAGCTCACGGATCACCTCGGGCTCGTACACGGGCGAGAGCAGCAGCACCGCGGCGGACACGCCCCCGCGCCGCAGGCTGAGCGCCTCGTGCGGCGTCGCCACGCCGAAGCGTGAGACGCCCAGGGCCTCGAGGCGCGCGGCGGTCTGGGGAAGCCCGTGTCCGTAGGCGTTGGCCTTGACGATGGCCATGACGTCCGTGCCCGCGGTCAACCGCGACCGCACGAGCGCGAGGTTGTGAGCCAGGGCCGTCACGTCGATCTCGGCGACGGCGGCCGACATGTCCGGGGCATCCGTCACGCTAGGCGGCCACGCCGCTCACCGCGTCCACGCGGTGCGGCGCTCGAGGGACTTCAGGAGGCTGGAGGCGGCCAGGGTCAGCACGATGTAGAGGACCGCGGCGCTGTTGTACGGGGGGAACAGGTTCAGGGTGGCGGCGCCCAGCTCACGCGCCTTCTGGGTGACGTCTCCGACGCCGATGACCGACAGCAGGGCAGTGTCCTTGAGCATGGCGATGAACTCGTTGCCCAGCGGCGGCAACACGATGCGGACGGCCTGGGGGAGGGTCACGAAGCGGGCCGTCTGACCCGCCGTCAGGCCCACGCTGCGCGCCGCCTCGATCTGACCTTTGGGTATGGCCTCGATGCCGGCCCTGAAGATCTCGGCCATGTACGCCGCGTAGCCGATGGCGATCGCGAGCACCCCGCGCAGCAGGTCGTGACGGATGACGATGCGACCGCCCGTCAGGTCGCGCAACGCCCCGGGGATGACGAAGCCGATGAAGAGGATGACCACGAGCATGGGCACGCCGCGTATGAGGTCGACGTACAGCTCGGCGAACACGGCCAGCGGGTGTTCGCCCGTCTGCCAGCCGGCGAACGCCAGGAGGGCGAGCGCCACCCCCAGGCCGATCGCCAGGAAGCCGGGGTTGCGGGCGGAGTCGGGTACGAACGTGAAGCGCCATAGCTCCGGCAGGTCGCCGGGCACCTCGTCGGGCGGCAGCAGGACGGCCGCCACGCGACCCTCGGCCAGGTAGCCCAGCGCCGCTTCGGTGTTCAGCGCGCTGAGGAACCTGCGCTCGACCGCATCCTCGGAGTAGACGCCGTCCTGGATCTGCTCGGTGATGCGCGCCGGCGTGCCGCGCACGATGGCCACGCGCCCCTCCACCTCACCGGCCAAGACCAGCTGCGAGTCCGGTGTGAACAGGAAGAACGAAGCCCCGACAGCCAGCCCCACGGCTGCCGCGAGCGCGTAGACACGGGTCGTCCTTGCGCCCGGCTTGAGCAGCAGCAGGAGGGCGAAGATCAGGCCCAGGGTCGCGGCGAGCGCGTATCCCAGGATCGTGACGGTGATCGTGTACCGCAGGCCCGGCAGCAGGAACCGTAGCGCCGCCCGGTAGTCTAGGTCGCTCACGAAGATGTAGACGATGAGCGGCAGCAGCGCCAGCAGCACGATGTTGCTGGGGCGCATGCGCCTCAAGGGGCCTCCGGACTGCCGCGAGGCGGGGTTCTGTCGACTCACAGGTGGCCTAAGGCTAACTTGACCGGGCACCCGCGGGCAGGCGTGAAGGGAAGGGGCCGGCTACGCGAGCCGGCCCCGAAGCCTCAGGTTCCGCTGCCGGCCTACTCCTCGGCGCCGAACCACTGCTCGATGAGCGCGTCCAGCGTGCCGTCCTCCTTGATCTGAGCGAGGCCCTGGTTGAAGGCGTCCACGAGAGGGTCGCCCTCGGGGAAGACGAGGCCGAGCGGGTCGCTGGACAGGCCGCGGATCTCGACCACCAGTTCGCCGGCGTACTGCTGGGCGAAGGCGTCGGCCGTGACGCCGTCGATGATCACGCCGTCGATGTCGCCGTTCAGCAGCGCCTGCACGGCCGAGTTGAAGGTGTCGTAGAGGCGCAGCCGGTCGGAGCCCACCAGCTCCTCGCCCAGCGCAGCGTTCGTCGTGCCGAGCTGCGCGCCCAGGGTCAGGCTGCCGCCCGTGAAGTCAGCCTCGGTCAGGGCAGCGTCCTCGACGCGGACGGTGATCGCCTGGTTGACGACCAGGTAGGGCTCGGTGAAGTCGACGATCTCATCGCGCTCCGGGGTGATGGACACGCCGGAAGCGACCATGTCGAACTCGCCCTGGGCCAAGGCGGGGAAGATGCCGTCCCACGCCGTGGTCTCGAACTGGGCCACGCAGTTGATGCGCTCGCAGATCGCGTTGACGACGTCAACGTCGAAGCCCACGATCTGCCCGGACGCGTCCACGACCTCGAACGGCGGGTAGGTGGTGTCCGAGCCCACCACGAGCGTGCGGCCCTCCAGGTCCTGGGCGGATGCCAGGCCGATCACGGCGAGAACGGATAGACAGGCGAGCAGTCTCTTCATCGTTACCTCTCCTCACGCCGCCGGTCGAAGCTGGGTTCCGTGTGAGGGATTTCACCGACGGTGACTGGGCCGAGCATACTTTCAGGTCGAGAACCAGGCAACAGCGGACGGTTAGTAGACTCTTCATGTGCGGGCCAGCAGCGCCAGCCGGCCGTCCGCGCCGGCCGAGGTCACCGACGTCCTGGACCAGTCCCTGGCCTCCCGGGTCGTGGGGCTGGGCGCTCACGCTCCGAAGAAGCTGGGCGAGCTGGGTATCCGCACTTACCGCGACCTGCTCACGTACCTGCCGCGGCGCTACGAGGACCGCCGCGTGCTGCCCTCGCTTGACGTGCTGCAGGACGGTCAGACGGCTACCGTGACCGGGCGCGTGCTCAGCCGCGCCGCCAGCCGCAGCCGCAGGAGGCTGCACGTGTTGAGGGCCTACGTCGAGGCAGCCGGCGGCCGCCGCTTCTCCGCAGTCTGGTTCAACCAGCCGTGGCTCGAGAAGCAGCTCTACCCGGGCCTCGACCTGGTGCTCAGCGGCCGGGTGAGGTTGCAGGGCGGCCGCGTGGAGCTGAACGTGACGGGCTTCGAGGTCGACGACGACGAGGTCTCGCTGTCCTTCGGACGCATCGTGGGCGTCTACAAGACGAACCCGGGCACGAGCCAGGCCTACGTCCGCCGCTCGGTGATGGAGCTGCTGGAGGCGTTGCCGACGCTGCCGGACCACCTGCCCCGGTCGTGGCTCGAGCGCTACGGTCTCGTGGCCCTCGACGCCGCCTGGCGCGGCGCGCACTTCCCGGCCGACGAGGCCGAGCTAGCGGCTGCCATGCGGCGCCTGAAGTTCGACGACTTCCTGTTCTTCGAGCTGGCGGTCCTCAAGAGCCGCGACCCCACGCGCCTGGGCAAGAGCCAGCCGGCTGCCCCCGAGGACCTCGAGAGCTTCGCCTCGGTGCTGCCTTTCGAGCTGACCGGGGCTCAGCGCAGGGCGCTGGACGAGATCCTGGCAGACATGGCGGCGCCTCGCCAGATGGCCCGCTTGCTGCAGGGCGACGTGGGCTCCGGCAAGACGGCCGTGGCGGCCGCGGCCATCTACGTCGCGGTGCGCGGCGGGAGGCAGGCCGCCCTGATGGCGCCGACCGAGATCCTCGCCCGCCAACACCTGTCGAACCTACAGCGATACCTGTTCCCGCTCGGGCTGCGGACGGAGCTGCTCACGGGAGCGATGTCGCCTGGTGAACGGGCCGCGGCGCGGGAGCGGCTCAGGACGGGCGAGTCGGACGTAGCCGTGGGCACGCACGCACTGATCCAGGACGGAGTCGAGTTCAGGGACCTCGGACTCGCCGTCGTCGACGAGGAGCACCGGTTCGGCGTCGCGCAGCGCCGCAAGCTCGTCAGGGGCGTCCCGGACGTGCTCGTCATGTCGGCGACGCCGATCCCCCGGTCGTTGGCCCTGACCCTGTACGGCGACCTCGACCTGACCGTCATCGACGAGCTGCCGCCCGGCAGGACGCCGGTGACCACGCGGCTGACCACCGCCGCCAAGCGTCGCGACGTGTACCGGTTCGCCGCCGAGCAGGTGGCGCAGGGGAGGCAGGCCTACGTCGTCACTCCTCTCATCGAGGAGAGCGAGGCGCTGGATGAGGTCCTGGCCACGACACAGCTCTACGAGGACCTGCGCCAGATCCTCCCCGCGTCGGTCAGGACTGACATGCTTCATGGGCGTATGCCGCAAGCCGAGAAGGACGCTGTCATGGGCCGCTTCCGTGCCCATGAAGTGGACGTGCTGGTCTCGACGACGGTGATCGAGGTGGGTGTGGACGTCCCGAACGCGACCGTCATGGTGGTGGAGAACGCGGAGCGCTTCGGGCTCTCCCAGCTGCACCAGCTCCGCGGCCGCGTCGGTCGTGGCGCGCACGCCAGTTGGTGCCTGCTGGTGGCGGGAGACGCCAGCCGCAAGACGCGTAAGCGTCTCGAGGCGTTGGTCAAGCACGCCGACGGCTTCAAGGTGGCCGAGCTCGATCTCGAGCTGCGCGGTCCCGGCGACCTGCGCGGCACGCGCCAGTCAGGCCTCCCGGAGCTGACGGTAGGTGACCTGGTGTCCGACGGGAAGATCATCGAGCAGGCGCGGGAGCTGGCCCAGCGGATGCTGGAGGCAGACCCGAACCTGGGCGCGGCGTGGGCGGAGAGGCTCAGGGCCGAGCTGGAGCGCCGGAGCCGCGCCGTCATGGTCAGGGAGGTCATGTAGTGATCGTCCGCTTGGGAGCCGTCATGGTGCTCGCCGGCCTGGGTGTCGGCGTGCTGCTCCGGGTGATCCTGGGCCGGCGCAGCATGGCGACCATCACGACCATCGCCCACGTGCCGCTGCTCGTTCACGTCGCGATGGTCGTGGTCGCGGGCCGGCGCGCCGGCATCGGCACCGGCCCTACACTGCTTTTCGCCGGAGCCGGGTTGGTCCTCTTCGCCCTCGGTGTCGCCGTCGCGTGGTGGCTGCATGCCAGGAGGCCGTGGCTGGCGGCGGCCACGCCCGCCCTGACGGCCGTGGTCTACCTGGCGCTACCCGTGGTGCTCTACAACCACCTGCTCGCCCAGTCGCCCGTGCGGCTGGGCAGCCTCACCACGTTCGGCTACGGCCTCGCCACGGTCTTCTTCGTATGCGCGCTGCTGGCGTTCGCCCCGAGTGGCGGCAGAGCGGGCGCTGATACACTTCTGCCGTGAAGGGCAGGACGTGGGTCATCCTGGCTGCCGCCTGTGTCGCACTGCTGGTCACGGCGTGCGCCCCGCGTACCGAGATAAGGCGGACCGAGCAGATCCAGGACATCCTGCCGCCGGTGTTCGAGCTCGTGCCCGGTCAGACGTCGATAGAGAGGTTCGACCCACCCGGCGCCGGGGCCATGCTCGAGATGACCGTGGGCACGCTAGTGCGGAACCCCAACCAGTACCCGGTCAAGGTCGAGTCCATCACCTACGACGTCTTCCTCGAGGGCGTCCGGGCGGTACGCGGCGCGATCGCGCCCGACGTCTACCTGGAGCCCGACGCGACCGCGCCGGTGTCCTTCCTGGTGACCACCGACCTCGCCGGCAGGAACGAGCTCTTCGAGGCTGCCGCCAGGGCGTTCGTCGATAGGCCCCTGGAGTTCAGCATCGAGGGCAGCATCCGCTTCAGCTCGGCGAGCTACGCCTTCGAGACCCGTCCCAAGGAGCTCCTGGCGGGGTCGACCTTCGCGCGTCGCACCGCACAGGCGCCGCTGCTCAGCCTCGACGAGCAGGCCAGCCGCGTCTACGAGCTGAGCCCCGGCGTGCCCGTCGCCCAGGTCGTGCTGTTGGCCAGCAACCCTGGTGACATCGGCTACTTCCTGCACGGCAAGGAGCTGACGCTCATGCTGGGCGGCTGGCCGGTGGCGACCGACGACATGAGCCCCGTGCCCATCGCCGCCGGCGAGACCGCGCGCGTGGACCTGTTGTTCTACCCGATCACGTCCTCGTTGAGCGAGGAGTCGATGACCGCGCTGAGTGCCGCCATGGACGGCTACGCCACGCTCATACGGCTCGAAGGCGACCTGTTCATGGACGTGCTGGGCGTGGACTCGTTCCCGGTGCCCAGCGGCTGGTCGGTAACGGGCTTCGTGCATTAGAAACGTTCCGGGTCCCTCGGGCTCGCCCGAGGGACCGCGAGCGGAGCGAGTAGGAACCTGCGTATTCGGCCCACGTCCGAGGGCTCCGAGCGGAGCGAGTAGGAACCATC
>JBDZWC010000008.1:9193-44471 GCA_040256005.1 Deinococcaceae bacterium
TCGGCGACACCGGTGGTAACCTCTCGCGGCATGGCGCGCATACTCGTGACCGATGCCATCCAGCTGGGGGAAGCTCGCGACCCTGAGATGGTCGTGGACTACCGCGCAGGCATCGAGCGGCCGGAGCTCCTCGAGATCGTGGGTGGCTACGAGGCGATCATCACCCGCAGCCGCACCCGGGTCGACGCTGAGCTGCTCGAGAGTGCGACGAAGCTACTGGTCGTGGGGCGCGGTGGCGTGGGCGTGGACAACATCGACATGGAGGCCGCCAGCCGCAGGGGCGTCCTGGTGGTCAACGCGCCGGAAGCGAACAACGTGTCCGCGGCCGAGCTGGCGATGGCGCTCATGCTGGCGGCCGCGCGTGGGGTATCGCGCTCCGACCGGCTCATTCGCGAGGGCAAGTGGGACCGGGCCTTCCTGGGCCGGGAACTGAAAGGCGCGCGGCTGGGCATCGTGGGCCTGGGGCGTATCGGCTCGCTCGTGGCCAAGCGCGCGCAGGGCCTGGGCATGAGCGTCGGCGCCTTCGACCCTTACGTCTCGCCGCACAGGGCGGAGGAGCTGAAGGTGGACCTGCACGACGACCTCGAGAGCCTCCTGCGCCGGTCGGACTTCCTCACGGTCCACACGCCGCTGACGGAGGAGACCGAGGGCATGATCGGCAGCGCCGAGCTGGCCCTGCTGCCGGACGGCGCCGTAGTCGTCAACGCGGCGCGAGGCGGCATCGTCGAAGAGGACGCGCTCCTCGCCGCGCTTCAGTCCGGCAAGCTGTTCGGGGCCGGGCTCGACGTCTTCGTGCTCGAGCCGCCGACCCCCGACAACCCGCTCGTGAACCGTGACGACGTGGTCCTGACGGCCCACCTGGGGGCGAACACAGTCGAGGCGCAGGGGCGCGTGGGCACCGAGATCCTGGAGCGCACGATCATGGCCCTGAAGGGCGACTACTCGCGCGGTGTCGTGAACGCCCCGGCGCTGTCGCCCCAGGTGATGGCGGAGCTGGGGGACCACCTGCGCCTCGGCGAGGTGCTGGGCTCCGTCGTGGCGCAGCTGGGCGGCGGGCGGGTGCGTGAGCTGGAGATCGAGCTGGCGGGCGAGTTCCCCATCGACCCCGACCCCGTGGCGACGGCGGTGATCAAGGGTCTGCTCGAGCCGGTCCTGGACCAGCCACCTACTTACGTCAACGCCCCGTCCATCGCGCGCGAGCGCGACATCCGCGTCTCCAAGGTGCGCGCCGCCAGGGGTAGGGGCTACACGACGATGGTGACGGCGACGGTCAAGGGGCCGGGCGGCTCCGCGAGCGTCGCCGGTACGGTGCTGGCCGACAAGCCGCGCATCGTCGCCATCGACGGCTACCCGCTGGAGATCAGGCCGGAGGGCACGATGCTCGTGTGCACGAACTACGACCGGCCCGGCGCCGTCGGCCGGGTGGGGACGGTGCTCGGCGAGGCCGGCGTCAACATCAACTCGATGCAGCTCTCCCGCGTCTCGGAGGACGGTCTGGCCATGTTCGTCCTCACCTTGGACAGCACCCCGGACGCGGCCGTGCTGGACGTCCTCAGGTCCCACCGGGACGTGATCCACACGCTGCGCCTGGTCAAGCCATGACGCGGGAGCGTCTCTACGCTCCGGGGCCGGTGCCGGTGCCGCCGCAGGTGCTCGCCGCCCTGGCGCAGCCCGTCGTGCATCACCGGTCCCCAGCCTTCCGCGCCCTCTTCAGCCGCGTGCGCGAGAGGCTCGCCGCGGTCTTCGACGTGCCGGGGGAGGACGTCGTGGTGGTCACGGGCTCCGGCACCGCGGCGTTCGAAGCCGCGCTGCTCGCCTGCTTGGGGCCGGGCGAGCAGGTACTGTGCCTGCGCTCCGGGCGGTTCGGCGAGAAGTGGGCCGGCATGTCTCGGCACTTCGGGCTGGAGGTCACCGAGCTGGCGGCCGACTACGGCGCCGACTACGACCTGACGGCGCTGCGGTCCGCGCTGCGGGGCCGGCCCGGTGTCGCGGCCGTGATCGTCGTCCATTCCGAGACCTCGACCGGGATGCTGCACGATGTCGCCGCCGTCGCCCGGACGGTCAGGGAGATAGAGCCCGAAGCGCTGGTCATCGTCGATGCCGTCAGCAGCCTGGCGGCAGCAGAGCTGAGGCCACGCGTCTGGGACCTCGACGTCGTGGTCTCCGGCTCACAGAAGGGCGTCATGGTCCCGCCCGGCCTGGCGTTCGCCTGGCTGTCCGAGCGCGCGTGGGCGCGCGAAGGCCCGAGGGCGCCCAGCTACTACCTGGACCTGAGGCGTGAGCGTGAGAGGCAGAGGGACGGCCAGACCGGCAGCACACCAGCCACCTCGCTGGTCGCCGCCCTCGACGTGTCGCTGGGCATGATCCTGGCGGAGGGCCTGGAGGAGAGATGGAGGCTCAAGGCTCGACTCAACGCCGCGCTGCTTGCCGCCGGTGAGGCCGCCGGGTTGCGGCGCTTCGCGGTTCGCCCCAGCCCGGCCACGGCCGCGCTGGCGACGCCGGACGGCGTCGACGCGTCCACGCTCGTGGCGGCGCTGCGAGAAGCCGGCATCTACATCGGCGGCGGTCAGGGTGACCTCAAGGAGCGCATCATCCGGCCCTCGCTGCTGGGCTACGCGGACGAGCATGATCTCATGACGCTCGCCGCTGCACTCGAGTCGGCAGCAGACCGGATCGGCCTGAGCCCGCGGGCGGGGGCGGCCGTCGCCGCCGCGGCCGCGAGCTGGGCCGGCTCATCACGGAGGTGAACCGGCAGAGCCAGCCGCCGGATCTTGCCTCCGCGGACCTCCTGCTGGTGCGGCACGCGCGCCCGGAGCTGCGGGCGGGCGTCAGGGCCAGCGAGTGGCGTCTCGGCGCCGACGCCGAGGAGGCCACCGACGCGCTGGCCGTCGAGATCGACAGGCTGCTCGGGCCCTCCGGCAGGCGGGTGTCGCGGCTCTGGTCGAGCACCGAGCCCAAGGCGGTCGGCACGGCCGCGGTGCTGGGGTCCGCGTGGGGGCTGGACGTCGAGCAACTGCAGGACCTGGGCGAGCATAGACGTGGTCCTCTTCCCATCGTCGGCGACCTCGAGTGGCGCGAGACCATCGCCGCGCTGTTCGCCAGACCCGACGAGCTCGTCCTGGGGCTCGAGACCGCTAACCAGGCCCGACTGAGGTTCACGGCCGCGCTCCATGCCGTGCTGCGCTCTGCCGGCGCCGACGACCTCAGCGCGGTGGCGACCCACGCCACGGTGATGACGTTGCTGCTGGCCGCCGGGAACGGCATCGGCGCGATGACGCTGTGGGGCTCGCTCGGCATGCCGGATGCCCTGTTCGTGGACTCGCGCCGCGGCTTCAGGCTCGTCGGTCGGGCCTGGCGAGGCACACCATGAGCGGGCTGGCCTCCGAGTAGCGGGAGCGGTCGAACCCGCCGTAAACGTCCAGGCGGAAGCCGGCCGCGCGACACAGCCTCTCGACCTCGAACCTCGTGTAGTAACGCTGCGTCAGCTCACTCACTCGGCGTCTCACGGTGCCGTCGGCGGCGACCGCGTCGTGGAGGTAGGTCGTGGTTACCAGCTGGGCCAGCGCGTCCACCGTCTGCACGAGGAAGACGTCCTCCCGTAGGGCGTCACCGGTCGGCGCCCGCGTGCCCAGCTCGGGCTCCCGCCGTACGACACCCAGGGGCCCGAACCGGGGCACGTACAGGTCGAACGCGAACACGCCGGCGTTATCCAGGTGGGCGGCGACGACCCCCATGGTCCTGTCCTGGTCGTCGAGCGTGTAGGCGTGCATGAGCGTGTTGAATGGGGCGATCACTAAGGAGAAGCGCTCTGGGAGGGACAGGTCGCGCATGTCGCCCTCGACCAGCCGCACGGAGTCGAGCAGGCCGGCGCCGGCGAGCCGCGACCTGGCGCGCGCCAGCATCGCCGCCGAGCGCTCCACGGCGACGACGCGGTGACCCGCCCGCGCCAGCGCCTCCGTGACACGCCCGGTCCCGGCGCCCAACTCGAGGACCGGGGAGCCGACGTCGGCGGCCAGCCGCGTGTAGAACGGCAGGTCGTCGCGGTAGGCCAGGTAGTGAGCGTCGTAGAGGTCGGCGTCGTCGTAGATCAACCGGGATACCTCACGCCTCGGCCACCCCGTCCTCCTGGTCCTGGGCGGGAGCCAGCTCCAAGACCATGTCGGCAGCCGCCGTCAAGGCGGGCCGGTGGCTGACAGCGACGACGAGACGCTCGGCCGCCAAGCCCGCCAGCAGCGAGACGACGCCGGCCTCGGCGGCCTCGTCGAGATTCGAGGTGGGCTCGTCCAGCAGCAGTACCCGCGGTAGGCCCACCAACGCCCTGGCGATCGCCAGGCGCTGCCGTTGGCCACCGGACAGCCCGCTACCGTCCTCTCCCAGTTCGGCGTCGAGCCCACCCGGCAGCCCGGCCACGACGTCAGCCACTCCGGCGGCGGCCAGCGCCGCCCACAGCTCGCCTTCGTCCGTGCCTCTGCCCAGGTCGAGGGTCTCCCGCACGGAGCCGGAGAGCAGCTCGTGCCCCTGAGGCACGTACGCGACCTCGCGGCGCAGCTCCTCCTCGGGTAGCTGACGCAGGTCGCGCCCGCTCAGCGTCACCTCCCCGCGCACCGGTGGCAGCAGCCCGAGGAGCGTGCGCAGGAGCGTGGTCTTGCCCGCGCCACTGGGTCCGGTCACGACCACGAGGCCGGAAGCCGGCAGCGACATGTCGAGACCGGAGATGACCGGCCTGGCGGGGTCGACGCCTGCCGCCAGGCCCCGAGCGCCAAGTACGTCGCCGGCGCCTGCGAAAAGCCCCCTGAGGCTCACCGTGGCGGAACCGGTGGCAGGCGGAACGGCGAGCTCCGCGGGTGCCGTGTTGGCAGCGAGAGACTCGATGCGGCGTGCCGCTGCCTCCGCCTGCCGGTACATGGCGTAGGCGGCGGGCAGCAGTTGGGCCGGCGTAGCGGCCAACGCGACGAGGGTAAGGAAGGTGACCATCTCGCCCACGCTCAGCTCTCCGCGCTGCACCGACCCGGTGAGGACCACCACCAGCGCCCCCAGGGCGCCGAACAACAGCACCTGCGTGAGCGGCACCTGGAGGGCGGCCAGCAGGCTGCGCCTCGTCGTGGTCTCGGCCGTGGCGCGGTTCGCGGCCTCGAAACGCCGCAGCGCGAAGCGCCTGGCGCCGAACGCGGCGATCGTCTCGTGATGACGCACGCCCTCCTGCAGGTGACGGCCGATGGACTCCGTCCCCTCCATGGAGCCGGTGGACGCACGCTGGAGCGCGAGCCCCACGCGCCGCAACACGAGGGCGGCCGGGACGCCCAGCACGACGAGCAGGCCGGCAGCCACCGGGTCGGCGCGCACCAGGGCCGCGAGGATCAGGACCAGCGTCACGCCCTCGGCCACCAGCGACCCCAGGCCGTAGCGAACGTAGGTCTCGACCTCCTTGACGTCGGTCACCAGGCGGCTGGCCAGCGCCCCGCTCGAGCCCGGCAGGGTCCCTACCGGGCGCCCGAGGAGCTCCTCGTAAACCGCGCTGCGGACGCGGGCAGCGCCGTGCGCGGCGGCCCGGCCCAGCAAGGCGTCCTGCGCGAGGAGCGCCAGGCTGCCGATGAGGACGACCACGCCCGCGACAACGAGGAGGCCGGGCAAGTGGCTGGGGTCCTGCAGGGCCCTGTCGATGAGCGGGGTCACGAAGACCGGGATCACGGCCACGCGCGACACGGCGTTGACCACCGCCGCCAGCATTCCGACGACGGCGTCAGGTCTCCGCGGCCACAGCAGACGGGCCGCGGTGACGCTCTCAGGCGGCCGGTACGGCACGCAACCCCGCGCGGTCGCTGACGGTGCTGACGAGCGCTTTCGCCGCGCCCGGTCGTGGCATCGTCTCGCGCAGCCTGAGCCGGCGCCGCTCGAGGCCGGCGTCGTCCGCCAGCAGGGAGAGGGCCGTCTCGGCCACGCCGTCTGGGTGGAGGCGTCCGGCGACCTCCACCATCAGGTCCTCGCCGGTGATGCGGTTGGGCAGCGATACGGGCACCGAGAGCCCCTCCACGAACAGCTTCACCGCGTAGCGCTTCAGGTAGCGGCCCACCAACGGCACCAGCCCGAGCCAGTGACCGGTGCCCTCCAGCGGGATCAGCTCCGGCCGGTTCATGGGCAGCATGACCACCGCGGGCACGCCGGCGACGCCCAGTTCCAGCGTGTTGGTGCCGGGGATCGTCACGGCCAGGTCGGCGCTGCGCATGTGGGCGTAACGGTCCGCCTCGGGCACCAGCTCGATGCGGCCGCCAGACGGCGTGAACACGACGTCCCCCTCGCGCCGACCTGCCATGCCGTGGAGCGTCGCCGCCTCTGCGCCGGCTACCCCTGCGTCCACCGTAGCGGCCCCGAGCATGTTGCTGACCGGCCACACGAAGCGGGCGCCGGGCAGGGCCGCGGAGAGCTTGTCGACGAGCGCGATCATGAACGGGATCAGGTGCACGGCGAACTGGTCGCGACTGCCCGCGAACAGCAGGACGTGAGGGCGGCCGGGCGCGGTGGCGGGCTCGGACGACTCGACGGCGTCGGCGACAAGGTTGCCCACCACGCGCAGTGACTCTGCTGGCGTGCCGCGGCGGATGGCGCGCTCCCTGACGCGCTCGTCGGGCAGCAGGAGGAGCTCGAGGCCCCGGTGCCAGTACGGTTCGAAGCTGTAGCGGAACGCCGGGAAGCCCAGCCGCCGCGCGATCGCCACGGGCGCGCCCGCGCTGCCCCCGAGCCCGATGACGGCGCCGGACCCGGCGCCGGGGTCGGCCAGCCCCTGGGGCGCCTTCTGGCCCGCCAGCGACCTCACGTACTCTGCCGGGGTAGAGACGTGGTGCGCCCCGAACGTGGCCGCGACCTCGGCCTCGTTGCCAGCCGCGAACTGGCAGGGCACCAGCGCCACCGACAGCCGCGCGTCCGGCAGGCTCCGTTTGAGCTCGTTGAGCACCGGCCGCACCCAGGTGTAGAGCTCACCGGGGCCGTTGCTGACGAGGACGACCTGAGCCACCTACGCGCCTCCCACGAAGCGGGCCACACCGCGCCGCGTGGTGCCGAGGAAGTCGCGCAGCAGCTGAGCGTCGGCGCTGACGGCAGCCAGCTCGTCGAGCAGCGCCGTGTCGCGCCGCCTCACGGCCCGCAGGGCGGACTCGATGAGGCGGTAGCGCTCGCCTGCGATCCCCGACCGCTTGAGGCCGACCGAGTTCAGACGGTAGTGCCGCGCCGGGTTGCCCCTGGCCATCGCGAACGGCAGCACGTCCTGGTTCGCCGCGCTGGCCGCGCCGAACATCGCGTACGGTCCCACCCTGCAGAACTGATGCAGCAGGCTCGAGGAGCCCACGTTCGCCCGGTCGCCGATCTCGCTGTGGCCACCCAGTTGGACGCTCGTGGTGAGGACGCAGCGCCTGCCGACGACGGTGTTGTGGGACACGTGCGCGTAGCTCATGAGCAGCGTGCCGGCGCCGACACGCGTGAGGCTGCCCTCGCCGGTGGCGCGATGGACCGTGACGAACTCCCTTATCACCACGTCGTCTTCGATCACGACGCCGCTGGGTTCGCCGCGGAAGGCGGTGTCCATGGGCTCGCCCGCGATCACGGCGTAGGGGCCGACAGTGCACGAAGTCCCCAGCTGGGCCCCCGCGTGCAGCACCGTGCCGGCCAGCAGCCGCGTGCCGGCGCCCACACTGACGCCCGACTCCACCACGACGCCGGGGCCGACCGTGACCTCGGCGCCGATCAGCGCGCCGGCCGCGATGAACGCGTGCGCCGCGACTCGGGCACCCGGGCCAAGCGAACCGGGGTCCTCGACGATGGCTGTCGGATGGATCGACGTCTCGCCGGCCCCGGGGGGCGGAGCGCCCTGCGCCTGCGATCGGGAGACCGCCCCCGACATCTCAGCCCGCGTAGACGAAGGAGAGCGTCGCCTCCGCCGCGACATCTTCGCCCACCAGCGCGGTGGCCTCGACCTTGCACAGACCGCGGCGGAACAGGACGATGCGCCCGGTGAGCCTGAGGACGTCCCCGGGCACGACCTTGCGCCTGAAGCGAGCGGCCTCGATGCCGGCCAGGTAGCCGATCCCGCCGGGCGTTCCACCCTCCCGCGCCGCCAGGGCCACCCCGGCGGCCTGCGCCAGGGCCTCCACGATCAACACGCCCGGCATCACCGGCTCCTGAGGGAAGTGGCCGGCGAAGAAGGGCTCGTTGTGGGTGACGTTCTTGACGCACTCGAAGTCGTCGCCCTCCTGGGACACCAGGGCGTCCACGAACAGGAACGGGTAGCGATGCGGCAGCACTGTGCGGACGTCGAGGGCCATGGAAACGAGTCTAGCGCGGTGTCTCTAGACCACCAGTGTGTCGTCTGGGGTCTTCAGCTCCGAGAGCAGGAGGGAGGCGAGGGATAGTGACCTGAGGTCGTCGGCCAGCGTGCCGATGGGCGACGCGACGCCCGCTTGCCTGGCGAGGAAGTGCTCGAGCTCCTTCTTGAGCGGGTTCTCCTCGTGGATCACGTGACGGTCGAGCGTGACGTGGCCGGGGCTCGTGGCCTCGCCCGGCGTCCGGTACACGGCCAGCTCGGCGTACGGCTCCCTGGCGAAGTCGACCCTGACCGTGCGCTCGCGCTCGGCGACCAGCAGGCTGCGCTCGGCGTCGGGCGCGACGCGGCTGGCCAGGAGCCTGGCGATGCAGCCGTCGGCGAACACGACCTGCGCGGCGGCGACGTCCTCGTGCGGGCTGCCGTTGAGGCACCGGCCCACGGCGGAGGCCTTCACCACGTCTCCGGTGACGAGCCCGAGCACGATGTCGATGTCGTGGATCATGAGGTCGAGGATCACACCCACGTCCTTGACCCGGGTCGAGGGCACGAGACGGCGGGCCTCGATCAGGTACGGATGCTGCACCTCGGACTTGAGCTTCTCGACGGAGCCGTAGAACCGCGTGATGTGTCCCACCTGGAGGACGAGCCGGTTGCGGCTGGAGATCTCCGCGAGCTCCTTGGCCTCCTCCACGCGGGTCGCGACCGGCTTCTCGACCAGCACATGGACACCGGCGCCCAGCAGCTGCCTCGTGACGGAGTAGTGGAGGCTCGTGGGCGTCGCGACGCTGGCCGCATCGACGCGTTCGCCCGCCAGCAGGGCCCCGACACTCGAATAGGCGGCCACGCCCAGCTCGATCTGGGCCGAGAGTCGCCTGTCTGGATCCGGGTCCACGACGGCCACCAGTTCGGCACCGGGCAGGGACGCATAGTTCATGGCGTGGTACCGGCCCCTCACGCCGTAGCCCACCACCGCGATGCGGGAGCTCACGCCGTGCGCTGTCCTGGCTGCGTGCCGGTCCGCGCCGGAGCCGCCCGGCTCAGTATGGCGAGCATGAGAGCGTGGTGGAGTGCGTGCGAGCCGCGCTCGATGGTGAGGCTGGCTTCGAGCGGGCGGGCGAGGAGGGCGAGGTCTCCGAGGGCGTCGAGCGCCTTGTGACGCACGGGTTCGTCCTCGAACCTGAGTGGGCGCAGCGGCCCGTCATCGCCGAAGACGATAGCATGCTCCAAGCTGGCGCCCCGAGCGAGCCCGCGCCTGACGAGAACCTCGGCCTCGGCCAGCAGGCCGAACGTGCGGGCCCCCAGCAGCGCCCCGTATCCCGCCGGACCACCGCTCCACTCCTGACTGCCGATGGCGGGGTGGGCGAACTCGATGCGGCACGAGAGGCTCTCCGAACCGGGTGAGGCTCGCGCCACAGAGCTCCCGCGCGTCACCACGACGTCCGCGCCGAGCTTCAGGGGCTCCGGGGCCGCGGGCGGCGCCCCCAGCGCTTCCACGTGTTCGAGCCAGGGTAGGGCGGAGCCGTCGAGGATGGGTAGCTCGTCAGCGGTCGCCTCGACCACGACGCCGGAGTAGAAGCCGGCGACCCGCAGCGCCGCCAGCAGGTGCTCGACGAGCGAGACCTTCGCGCCCCCTTGGGACAACGTCACGGCGCGGTCGGTGGAGGCGACGCGTGAGACGTGAGCGGGGATATCGGTCCCGGCCCTCCTGAAGCGCAGCGGGCCCTCCGACCGGTGCAGCCACACGGTGCACTCCGTGCCGCTGTGCAGGCCCACCCCGCGCACTGCGGTCCCCACGTCAGCCGCGTTCCATCCGCTTTACGGCGCGCCAGACGTCCTCGAGGCGCTCCAGCAGGTACAGCGAGCGAGCGTACTGACGGTGTGGCCTGGCGGGGAAGCCGGCCCAGGTCTCGCCCGGCGGCACGTCCTTGGTCACCCCGCTGCGTCCCGCGATGCGTGCGCCGGAACCGATGATGACGTGGTCCGAGACCGCCACCGCGCCGCCGATGATGACGCCGTCCCCCACGCGGGCGCTGCCCGCGATGCCGGTCATGCCGGCGACCAGGCAGTCGGAGCCGATGATCACGTTGTGTCCCACCTGGCACAGGTTGTCGATCTTGGTGCGGGCGCCCACGACGGTATCGTCCAGCGTGCCGCGGTCGACGGCCGTGTTGGCGCCGATCTCCACGTCGTCTGCGAGCGTCACGCCGCCGAGCTGCCGGATCTTCACGGCGCCGGCGGGGGAGGCGGCGTAGCCGAAACCGTCCGCGCCTATCACGGCGCCCGCGTGAAGCACCACGCGGGCGCCCAGCGTCACCCCGTCGTAGACGGTGACGTTGGCGTGCAGCACGCAACCCGCTCCTATGACGGCGTTGGCGCCAACGCTCGCGCCCGGCCCCACGTAGCTGCCGTCGCCTATGGAGGCGCCGGGTCCCACGTAGCTGCCAGCTTCTAGCGACACGCCGCTGCCCAGGCTGGCAGCAGGGTGGACGTGGGCGGCAGCGCTCACCTCGCCCGTGAACGGCCGCGGCCTGGCGTCCAGGAGGGCGCTGAGGCGGGCGAGAGCCAACCGCGGCTCGCCTACCCTCACGGTGGGCAGCGCGGCCAACGGACCCTCCAAACCGGCTACCTCCCCCAGCACCAAGAGGCCCGGCAGCACGGGGGCCCCGGCCAGACGCGCGAGCTCCTGCTCGCTGGGCACGACGACGACAGCGGAACCCGCTTCCGGGTAGCCGCGCGACAGCCTCTCGACCGACGCCAGGTGGTCGAGCGCCCGCGCGCCCTCGCCCCGGCTCAGCGTGCCGCCGACGGCATCCGCGATCTCCTGCGGTGACAGCTCGGGCGGTCCGCCGGCCATCACTCGTCCTCCTCCGCGGCCGAGCCCGGCGCCTCCGGGGGCTGCGCCTGCTCGTCGGTTCCGGGCGCTGCCTCCTCTTCGGTCTCACCTGCGTCACGGATCGTCACGTGCAGGTCCTGGCTGCCGATCACGACCCAGGGTAGCGGCGCGCGTGAGAGACGCCTGACGTCCCCGTGTTCGTCCACGGACTCGAACACGATCTCGCTACCCTGCACCTGGTTGCGCAGGGCGTCGACGAGCTCGGCGAAGGTGCCCGGCTCTTCCACCTCCCCGCCCTCCTCGGGCGCGCCCTCGATCTCCCTCGGCACGTCGCCGCCGCGCACCAGTAGGGTTATGTCGCCGGTGAGGTCGTCCGGCAGGGGGACGCTGAACGTGCGCACCACGGCCTGGCGGCGGTACGGCTGCAGCCTCACGTGAACGATGGCGTGTCCACCCGCCACCAGGTCCTCGGTCTCGAGCACGAGCTTCGCGACCTCGGCGCTGCCGGGGTCACGGTCGAAGCTGACGCTCAGTGAGACCTGGCTGACCTCCGGCGGCGCGAACCGGTTCGTGGCCAGGATCGCCAGAGGCCCCGCCGCGAGCCGCGCGGCGTCCAGGGCGATGTCGTTGGTGCTCGAGACCTGCTCCACGACGTTGACCCGGTCCCCGCCGGCAAGGGTCACTTCCCAGGCGAGCTCCGCTCGCCCCGGCCCCGTGGCACGCAGCACGCGGTCGGCCGCCTCCAACGTGGCGATGGCCGCGAGCTGGGGGTAGAGGCGCTCGTCGTCGGCCAGCGCCACAGCGAACCGCTCCTCCCTGTCACCGGCCACCACCGCGAGCTGCAGCCTGACCACGCGCGGCTCCACGCCGGAGGCGCCGGCGATGGCGGCGGGCGTGTCGAGGGTCACCGCTCCCACGGACGTCGAGGACACGTTCGCGAGCTTGAACGGCACGACGGCGCTGGGTACGAAGGCGGTCACTTGAGCCGTCGCCAACCCGTACGAGATGGCGCCGGCCCCGAAGAGCGGGTGCCCGAACCCTAGCAGCGAGCGTCCCTCGACGGCCGTCAGGGTACCGAGGGCGGCCAGCTGCAGGTCGCCGCTCATGAGCTGCACGGCGATCGCCGCGCCGGGCTCCAGGGTGTCCGGTGCGCCCGGCGTCTCTGGTCCAGCGTTGCCCTGGGCGGAGCGGGGCGAGAACACCGGCCGGGTGGGCGCGGCGGCGAAGAGCGCCTCCACGAGCTCCGCCGACCGGTCAGACGCGCCAGCCATGAGCACCGGCGTGGTCACGGGTACGGCGGTGCCCAGTCCCGGGACGGTCACGCCTCCGGGCGGGCCGGCTACCCGTCTGTCGCGCATCGCGGCGATGGGGGTCACGAGGGCCAGGTCGTGAGCGGCCTCGGGGAAGACGTAGCCGATCGCTCCCAGCAGCGCGTCGCCGCCGCCGCGCGGCAGGTAGACCGGGCTACCGCTCATCCCTGCCGCCACGCCGCCCGAGGCCTCGATCAGCGCGCCGGAGGCCCGTATGAGCACGAGTGGGAAGCCCGGGCCGGCCTCATCCTGGACGGAGAGCACCTCGACGTCGAAGCGCCCGATCTCGCCGCCGGGACCCTCGGTAAGGCCGAAACCCTTCAGGCCCGGCTCGACGAGCTCGAGCGGGAAGTCGGGCACGGCGCCGATCCCTTGGGAGCGGGCCACACTGGATGGCAGCGTGACGGCCAGCAGCAGGCAGGTGGCGACCGCCTTGGCGAGCGGCCCCACCCTCAGCGTCTCAGGAAGTTGTCTGAGATCAGGGCGTCCTGCAGGACGTGGATCATGTCGAGGGCCTGGCCGGTGCCCAGGGCGACAGAGTCGGTCGCGTTGTCGGCGACCATGACGGGGATGCCTGTCGTCTGCCTGAGCAGCTCGTCGAAGTTCCTGAGCAGCGAGCCGCCGCCGGTCATGATGATGCCGCGGTCTATGACGTCGCTCACCAGCTCGGGCGGCGCCTGCTCCAGCACGCGCCTGACGCCGTCCGCGATCTTCTGGATGGGCTCCTTGAGCGCCTCGACGATGTCGGAAGTGGTGACCCTGACGCTCTTGGGCAGGCCGTTGATGAGGTCGCGACCGCGCACCTCGATCTCCAGCTCGTCGGACTGGTTGCGGACGGTGGCGGCGCCGACCTGGCGCTTCACGGACTCGGCCGTGCGGTCACCGATGAGCAGGTTCTCCTTCTGCCTGATGTAGCGGATTATCGACTCGTCGAACTCGTTGCCGGCGATGCGCAGGCTCTCCGAGACGACGATGCCGCCCAGGCTGATGATCGCGATGTCGGTGGTGCCGCCACCGATGTCCACGATCATGCTGCCGGTGGGCTCGGCGATCTGCACGCCGGCGCCGATGGCGGCAGCCAACGGTTCCTCGATCAGGAACGCCTTGCGGGCGCCCACCTCGCGGGTCGCCTGGAGGACGGCGCGCCGCTCCACCTCGGTCACGCCGGAGGGGACGCACACCATGACCTGCGGCTTGAACAGCCGGCTCGGCCCCTTGAGGACCTTGCGTACGAACGCCTGCAGCATCTTCTCGGTCAGGTCGTAGTCGGCGATCACGCCGTCCCGCATGGGCCTGACCGCGACGATGTTCCCAGGGGTGCGGCCGAGCATGCGGTAGGCCTCCTCACCCACGGCCTTCACCTCGCCCGTGTCACGCACCATGGCGATGACCGAGGGCTCGCGCAGCAGGATGCCCTGGCCTTTCACGTAGATCAGGACCGTGGCCGTGCCCAGGTCGACCCCGATCTCTTGTCCGAACTTGAAGAACATGCTCAACTCCCACCCCGGCGGGATTCCGCGGCAGTATAACTTGGCCTCTCCGAGCGGTAGACCGCGGTGCTGATCGGCCCCTGTGTGCGCCGTCTCACAGGTACACGGCGACGGGAGGGCCGGCCTGTTCGCTCACGGCCAGCGCCGCGGCGTCGGGCGCGCCTGCCGCGACGACGCGCAGCTCACGGCCCAGCTCGGAGGCTCGCTGGGCCGCGACCTTCCTGGGTCCGGTGACCACCACTACGTGCGGTGCCAGCGAGGGGTCGGCAAGGGCTCTGGCGCAGCGGGCCGCGTAGACGTTGCCGCGCCGGGCGTCCAGGGCGACGACCGCCTCGTCGCCCGGAGCCAGCACGCCTGCGGCCAGAGCGGCGAAGCTCGGCGCGCCGAGGAGGTCGGCGCCCAGCGCCCTGGCCAGCCCGGAGGCCGTGGCCAGAGCCACGCGCACCCCCGTGTACGAGCCGGGACCGGTGCCCGCCACCACGCGTCCGATCCGCGCTCGGCCGCCCGGCACGGCGTCCACGAGACGACCTATCTCGCGTACGCCACGGGCGGCGTGGTCCCTGCCGACGTCCTGCGCGTAGCGCCCCAGCACCCGGCCGGCCCCGTCGACGATCGCGATGGCCAGGTACGGGGTCGAGCAATCGAGGGCGAGCCACAGGTCGGCGGCTGGCCTCTCCGCGACGGGCATCACGTGTGGGGCCGGCGCCAGGTGACGGTCCTCGCGCTCTCGTCTCCCGGTACCGGCGCCAGCGCCAGGTGGTGAGCGGCCGGGTAGAGCGCCAGCAGGGGCTCGCCCCACTCGACGGCCACGAGCCGGGCCCTGTCCAGGTAGTCGTCGAGCCCCAGCGCCTCCAGCGGTGCCGCGGCGCCCAGCCGGTAGAGGTCCACGTGCACGAGCACGCCCCCCGGTACGGGGTACTCGTGCACCAGGGTGTACGTGGGACTGTTAACGGCCGCGCCGGACCCGAGCGCCGCGGCCAGGCTCTGCACGAACGTCGTCTTGCCGGCGCCCAGAGGACCGGTGAGGACCAGTAGGTCGCCGGGCGCCGTCGCGCTCACGACGTCGGCGGCCAGCGCCTGGAGGTCGGCCAGGCCGCGAACCAGCAGGGACAGCTCCCGGTCGCGGGTCCCCGCCGTGTCAGTCACCTGCGAGGTCGCGTCTGAGCCGTCCTGAGACGACAGGGGCCAGCGTCGGGGAGTCCACGGTCAACGCGACGACCACAGCGTCGGCGTAGGCGAGGACGACGTGGGCCCCAGGCCCACCGGCCGTGACGATCAGCGGCCCCTGGCTGGTGTCCGGGCCGGCGCTCGTAGCGAGGTAGCCGGC
The DNA here is from genome assembly GCA_040256005.1 of Deinococcaceae bacterium. Lineage (GTDB taxonomy): Bacteria > Deinococcota > Deinococci > Deinococcales > Trueperaceae > DASRWD01. The sequence continues at coordinate 24,465 of JBDZWC010000008.1, forward strand.
GGCGGCGTCCTTGAGTGCGGAGACCTCCGACCAGCCGGCGGACGGCGCGCCCTCCGAGGCGGCGAGGCTCTCCCCGTCGGCCGAGTACACGACGACCGAGGTCACGCCCGGTGTATCGCTGTAGCGTTCGACGAGCTCGGTGGGAGAGACGCCCGTGGTGACCGGCTTCGCCTCGCCGCCGCCCAGGTCCAGCGCGCCCAGCACGTCGTCGAGAAGCCCCTCGGCGACGAGTTGGTCGGCGATCAGGCGCGTGGCCTCGTACTCCTCCTCGAGGCTCGCGAGCATCGTCTCCGCCTGCGTCAACGAGGCCTCCAGCTGCTGCCTGAGGCCGATCGAGACCCGGCCCAGCGCCCCGCGTTGCGAGTCGAGGTGCGTGAGTATCCGCCGCACCGTCGCCACGTCGTCGCTGTTGAGCTTGGCGACGTTCTCGAAGCGCTCCAGCGCCGCGTCGATGCGCCCCGGGACGCTGGCGACACGCTGTTCGAAGCGGGCCTCGATGCCGTCCAGCAGCAGTGCCGCCTCGCCCAGGCGCCGCGCGTTCCCGCCCTGGTTCAGGCGCTCGCGCTCGGCGTCCAGCAAGGCGCTCAGCTCGGCGACCTTCGGATCGTCCAGGGCGGCGAAGTTCTGAGCCTCGCGGCTGAGCCGATGCAGCTCGCCCATCTGCTCGATGCGGGCCGACTCGCGGGCCCGTCCGAGGTCCGCCTCGAGGCTGGCGAGGTCGGGGAAGACCCCGCGTTCGAGGTCCGCGACGGCCTGGGACAGGCGCTCCGCGAACCGCAGGCTGCCCACCTCCGCCGCCTCCTCGCCGAGGCGCTCGAGCCTGCGCCGGGCGCTGTCGGTGGCCTCGACCTTGAGGGCGGCGACGAGCGCCTCGACGGCTTCGACGTCGTCGAGCCCGGCGTCGCCGGGCAGATGGGGAATCGGGTCGTCGAGGAGCAGCGCGCTCGCCGCCTCCGTCCCTGCCTGGTCCTCCAGGAGCAGCGCGATCTCGCGCTGCGCCGCCTCGAGCCTGTCCGTCAGGGTCTGAGTGACGGGGAAGGACAGCAGCTGCGCCCGGACAGCCTCGAGCCGGGCCCGGCGCCGCTCGGACGCCTCGGTGGCCCTATCGGCCAGCTCGCGCACCATGCGTTCCTCGGCCTGCCTCACGGAAGCCATCACCTCGGGCACGAGGGTGCGGGTGGCCTGCGCCAGGCGCAGCGACTCCAGCTCGGACCTGAGCCGCTCGACGTCCTCTGACGGGCTGTAGGACTCGTAACGCACGAGCGTCTCCTCGAGCCTGTGGACCAGCTCCTCCTGGTTGCGCAGCTGGGCGGCGAGCGCCTCCTCGCTGCGTCGTTGCGCTTCCGCCTGCTCCTCCACGAGCCGGTGGAGCTGACGCACGTGCTCGACGTCCGCGACCGCGGGCAGGCCGGTCGTGAGGATGCCGAGGGCCACGGTCACGGCCTGCCTGAGCTCCGAGACGTCGACGCCCGCATGCAGCCCCTCCAAGGAGGCGCTCAGTCCCTCGAGCTCCGCGCGCAGCGCCTGCTGGACGTCGGTCACCGCCGCCGCGAGCTCCGCCTTGATGCCGGGCAGCTCGTGAGCGATAGACGCGCCCGCAGCCGCCTCCGCCTCCAGGTTCGCCACCCTCTCCGCCAGGTCGGGCCGGTGATCGAGCAGGTCGCCGTTGTCGCCCCTCAGCGAAGCGAGGTCCTGCGCCTCGGCGGCCAGGTCTATGAGCCTCAAGCGCTCGCTCGCCTCGGGCGTGAGGTTCTGGACGTCGATGGCCAGGATCTCCTCGTCCTCCGTCTCGACGTCGTAGACGCCGTCCTCGGGGACCGCGAGCCCCGCGCCCTGCACGGCCTCGGCCGCCGGCTCCGGCTCGCCCCCGGCCCGAACGGGCGGTTCCTCGGACTCGGAGTAGACGCTCGACTCCATGAGCTTCCTGAGGTCGCGGGCCAGCTTGCGGGCCCGCTCGAGCTCGGCCGGCGCCAGTTGCCGCGACTCCTGCGCCGCGCGCATGTGGTTGACGAGCGACTCGAGCCGACGGACCTTGGGGCCGCCGAGCGAGCGGACGGCCTCCAGCGCGTCGGCCAGCTCGCCGATCTCGCGCGCCTGCAGGACGAGCTGGTCCTCGAGCTTCTGAACCACGACGTCGAGCTGGGCCTCGGCGTCAGACACCAGGCCGGGCGCCTCGCGCTCGGACTCGTGCTCGGACTCCAGCAGCTGGAGCTGCGCCCTGAGCTTCTGGACCTCGGGCCACTCGAAGTAGAGGTTGAACGGCTTGAGGGCCTGCTGGAGGGTGGACAAGCGCTCGGCCTGCGCCTGCAGCGCCGATCCTGGTTCCGCCGTGGTGCCGTCCTCACCCACCTCGCGCAGCTTGCCGACGATGTTCTCGACGGTAGACTTCGCCTCGGTCACAGGCATCGTCACCTGCAGTTGCCGGTAGACCTGCGCCTTGAGGATCTGCTCGAGGGTGGCGACGTCGACCGAGTCCGGTGACCTGCCGTGCTGCCTCAGCCCCTCCTTGAGGGAGCGCGACACCACGCGCGGCGACAGCACCGACTCCAACTCTTCAACGGCCGTCTGGTAGACCAGGTTCGTCATGGCTACGCGTCCCGCTCACCCTCCGTTGCGATCGACGAGAACACAGGACCGGTGAGAGTGAGCGCCAGCCACATCCTCAGAACTCGTCGTCCCAGTCCACGGCGGAGCCCTGCCTGACGCCGCTGCTCTCCACCAGGGTGGGCGAGTTGCCAACCGGACCGGCGCCACGCCCACCGAGCAGACCGAACTGGGCCGCGATGCCCCGTAGGCCCGCCGTGGCGAACAGCAGGGCGAGCAGGCCCAGACCGGCCCACACGACGTGACCGAGCGTGCTGGTGAACATGGACCAGCGGGAGAGGACGTCGAGGTCGGGGGTATCCGTCAGGTCGGCCAGGACGGAGCCCAGCGCCGCGAGCGCCTCGTACATGAACGGCAGCAACAGCAGGAAGAGGGCCCAGGCGACCATGCGCCAGTTCGCGTTGCCGCCGCCGAACGCGAGGTTCAGGTAGCGCAGCGGCACGAAGGCCAGCAGCCCGAGGACGAACACCACGACGAGCCGGGGCCAACCCGACCAGAAGGTGTCGACGTTGCGCTCGACCTCCAGGCCGGCGCCTCCTGTGGCGGCCAGAGCCGGCCTCGTGGCCTCGACCTGCGCGGCCAGCAGCGTGAGGTCCCGCTCGCGCAGTGCGGGCCGGTCGAGCACGGAGGCGAAGAGCTCGCGGGTGGAGGCGGCCAGCTCGGCGTCCCTCGCGCCCAGCACCCCGTCAAGGGCGCCGAACGCCCGTCTGGCGTCGGCGACGGCGGTCTCGGCGGCCAGCCTGTCGCCGTTGCGCAGGGCGCCGACCGCCTCGTTCACCTTCGCGGCGACGCTGTCGTGGGCCTGGGCGAGGGTCTCGAACCCGCCGTCCAGGAGGCTCTGAGCCTGGGTGCGGGCGAGCCCACCGGGAAGTCCGGCGGCTTCTAGCTCGGTGACGAGAGACGCCAGCCGAGCGTCGCGCTGCTCCTGTTCGAACTGGGCCCGGGCCAGCGCCAGCGCCTCCGCGCCCAGCGGCTCGGGCTCGCCCGCTTCGGTGTCCTCCGCGGCGCCGGGGCCGCCCAACGAGGGCAGACCGGCGGCGGGTGTGTCGGCCGGTTCGGACGGGGTCGCGAGCGGCAGCGGCTGCTGGGCCGGTTCCTGAGCCTGTTCGGCTTCGGGTGTAGCCGGGGCCTCGGCGCCCTCTTCGCCCGCTGGGCTGGCCGGCTGCTCGGCACCGGCCGGCTGCTCGGCGGCGGCCTCTTGGTCGGCTACCTCCGGGGTGGCCGCGGCCGCCTCGCCCTGCGGCGTGACGGGCCGGGACACGCCGGGGTCACCCGCCCGCGCCGCCGACGCGAGGCGGGAGAGCTGCGCGGAGGCCTCGGTGGTGGCGGGGGTGAACGCTTCGTCGTCGCCGCTCACCAGGGCCTGGGCAGCGTTCAACAGGGCCTGGTTGAGGCCAGGGTCGGCCCGGGGAGAGTCCTGAATGAGCAGCGAATCGCCGTACGCCGTGCCCAGCGCCTCGTACGCCGCCGCCCTGTCGGTGCTGAGGAGGCGGCCGGACACCTCGAGCTCGGCGGCTATCGAGGCGGCCGTGCCGGCCTCGAACGCCAGGCGCAGGGACTCGACGGACGAGCCGGCAGCCTGCAGCGCCGACAGGTCCTCGCTCGAGAACCCCATGTCCTCGGCCAGGTGGCTCAGTCGCGCTCCGGCCGTAGCCAGGTCGCCCTCGGCACCCGACGTGTAGGCGGAGTCGGCGACGAGCCGGCGGAAACCGCCCCTGAGAACGGCAGCCTGGACCGCGAGGTCGGCCCTGCTCTGGTTGTCGACCGCCACCCGGGCGCTCTCGAACGTCCTCTGCATCGCGTCGACCAGCGTGGCGCTGGTGGTGTCGCGCGACAGCGTGAGCAGCGCGTTGACGGCACGCTCGAGCTCGTCGCGAGCCTGGAGGGCGTCGCCGGGGACGGACTGAACCGCGAACTCGAGGTTCTCCACCGCCAGGTCGTAGCGCTGCAGCACGCTGTCCTCTTGGGCCAGCGCCGGGGCACCGCCAAGCGCGAACAGCGCGGCCACGACGGCTATGGGTCTCAGACGAGCGATCATGCTGCCTCCTCGAGTGCGGCGCGGGCCGCCAGGACCGCGCCGAAGTTCACCTTCGGTTTCGTTAGTACGACGAGCTCCCCGCCGCTGAGCGGGAACAGGAACATCGCTCCCGTAGGGCGCTCCAGGGCGAAGACGTTGAGCCGCCCGGCCCTGTCGAGGAGCCGCCTGGTGGCGTGGGTCAAAGCCGGCAGCTGCAGGGCGTCTACGCCTTCGCCGTTGGCGCTGAGGAGCTCGCCGCCGCTCACCGCCACGACTTGCTGCACCGTTTCGAGCTCGCCGAAAGCCTTCAGCGCTCGGGCCAGCAGCGTCGCGTCGAGCTTCGGCAGGGCCGGCTTGGCGCCGGGCGCGGTGTTCCGCGGGGGGGTGGCTGTCGACGCGCGGGAGCCTTCCCCGCCGGCGTGTGTCTCCCGAGGCGCGGCCTCGACCACGGCGGCCTCGATCTCCGCCCGCTCCGCCGGCGTCACCTGCGCGATCATGCTGGACCGCACCGCTGACGCCGGGCCGGAGGTAGCCGCGGCCTTGGACGCGGCGCTGAGGGCCGGCATGGGCACGCTCATGGCAGCCTGAGGTTCTCCTGCGGCGGCCTCGTCGAGCTCATCGTCGCCTATCGGATCTATGCTCCGCGGCTCTTCCGAGCGAGCGCGGCCCGGGCGCCACCAGCGTCGCCTCTGCGGTGACTCCGCATGGAGCTCAGCAGCGATCTTCTTGAGGCCCGCGCCTATGGCCGATGGCGGCAACACACCCGCCAGCTCCTGGCGTATGGGGCCGAGCAGGAGGCGGCGCATCGCAGCCACGCTCACATCGTCGGCCGTGCGCCTGGTCGCGCGCAGGGAGTCATCGACGAGCCGCCTGGCGGCCTTGGGCGGCACGAGGGCCGCGAGGCCGTCGATGGCGGCGCGGTAGACGTCGTTAGGCACGTGACTCGCCCCCTATAGGCACGTCAACGAGCATAGGGCCGACGGGCACAGCGAAGTTGTGAGATATCACGTAGGGATGCGGGCTTCTGGCCTCCGCGCGGACCTCGGGTGAGCGCCGCGGCGACCGGCGTCTACCGGTCGTCCCCGGGGCCCTCCGCGCCCTCTTCCGGCCCGGGGCTGAGAGCCCGACCGAACTCGCTGGCGACCGACAGAGCGCGGGGGTAGCGCATGCGCGCCGGCCCGATAAGCGTGAGCGCGCCGCGGCCGCCGCCGAAGGCGAACGAGGCGCTCACCAGCGCGATCTTGTCGTCCAACTCGAGGTCGAGGTCGCCGCGCGGCGAGCCGGCGGCGGCGCTCTCGCCTTCGACGTGTTCCACCACCAGCCTCACGAAACTGGGGTCTTCGCCTTCGGGCTCGCCCAGCAACAGCTTCAGGCCGTCCCTGAACCGCTTGGGTGCCCGCAGCCCGTTCCAGGCGTCGCCGAGCGCCTCGAGGGTCCGGGCCAGGTCCTCGTCGCCTGCCGTGGCGGCCACAGCCTTTAGCGCCTTCGGCACCTCGCCGATGCTCAGGCCCAGCTGCCTGAGGTTGCGCTCGGCGTCGTCGATGACGCTTTCGCTGGGCATGGGGTCGATGTCCACGCCGATCTGCCTCACGAGACCGTTCTCCAGCACGACCACGGCGAGCAGTCGCCGGGAGGACACCAGAGAGAGGTGGATCTCGTGGATGGTCAGCTGGTCGTCGGCAGGCAGCCTTATGAGCACGGCGTAGCCCGAGAGCTTCGCGGCCAGGCGCGAGGCTTCGACGAAGACGTCGTCGCCCTCGGCGCTGGCCAGCCGTTGCATGATCGTGCGCCTGGCGTCCTTGGGCAGCCGCCTGGGCGGGAGGTAGGACGCGGCGTAGTAGCGGAACCCGGCCGGCGTGGGGATGCGGCCGGCCGATGTGTGGGGTTGCTGCAGGAGCCCGCCCTGCTCGAGCATCCCGAAGTCGTTCCTGACCGTGGCGCTGGACACGTCAAGCCGCGAGGCCACCGCCTGGGATGGCACCGGATGCGCAGTGCGTATGTAGTCCTCCGCGACCGCGTGGAGCACGCGCACGTGTCGGTCCGGCATGGGCCCCATGCCCTCTCTCATCGTCGTGGCCATAAGGGGGCGCAGCTCATCTACGCGAGAGCTCCACGATGCGGTCGAAGTGCTCCGGTTCGATGGGCATGACGCTCAGGCGGTTGCCGCGCTGCAGCAACCTCATGCCCTCCAGCTGCGGGTCCTTCTTCATCTCGGTGAGGGTCACCGGCCGCGCCAGCGCCTCCACGGGCTCGAAGTCGACGAGATGCCAGCGGGGCTCCTCCGGGGTCGCCTTGGGGTCGTAGTACTCGTCGTCCGGGTCGAACTGCGTGGGGTCGGGGTACGGCTTGGAGGCGACCTTCGCGATGCCCACCACGGCCGGCTCCGCGATGGACGAGTGGTAGTACAGGACCTTGTCGCCGGGGCGCATCTCGTCGCGCATGAAGTTGCGCGCCTGGTAGTTGCGGACGCCGTCCCAGGGCACGCGCCCGTCCCGCTCGAGGTCCTGGAACGAGTAGCAGTCGGGCTCGTTCTTGATGAGCCAGGCCCTAGCCATGCCCGATGATACCAGCGCTCACTCCCACTCGATGGTGCCGGGCGGCTTGCTGGTGATGTCGTACACCACGCGGTTCACCTCCGCCACGGAGTTGACGATCCGGCTCGACACGGTGGCCAGGAACTCGTGCGGCAGCCGCGCCCAGTCGGCCGTCATACCGTCTTCGCTGGTGACGGCCCTGAGCGCCACCATGTAGCCGTAGGACCGACCGTCGCCCATCACGCCGACCGAGCGCACGGGCGTGAGGACCGCCAGCGCCTGCCACGTCTCCTGGTAGAGACCGAACTCGCGCAGCGCGGAGACGAACACGTCGTCCACCCTGGCGAGCACCTCGAGCCGCTCTTCGGTCACCTCGCCGATCACTCGTATCGCCAGCCCGGGGCCCGGGAACGGATGCCTGTCGCGCAGGTGGGGCGGCAGGCCCAACGCCTCCGCGACCTCCCTGACCTCGTCCTTGAACAGCATGCGGAACGGCTCGACCAGCTCGAAGCCCAGCTGCTCCGGCAGACCGCCCACGTTGTGGTGCGACTTGATGACGGCGGCGCCATGCGAGCCGGCCGAGGACTCGATCACGTCGGGGTAGAGGGTGCCCTGGGCGAGGTACCGGATGCTCCCGCCGGCCGACAGGCTGCGAGCCTCCGCCTCGAACACGGCGATGAACTCCCTGCCTATCGCCTTGCGCTTCGCCTCGGGGTCGGTGACGCCAGCCAGAGCTCGCAGGAAGCGATCCTTGGCGTTCACCACACGCAACTTGACGCCGAGCGCCGTGAGAGCCCGTTCCACCTCGTCCGCCTCGCCCAGGCGCAACAGCCCGTGGTCCACGAAGACGGGTACGAGACGGTCGCCGATCGCCTTCGTGAGGAGCAGGGCGAGGGTGGAGGAGTCGACGCCGCCGGAGACGGCCAGCAGGACGCGTTCGTCGCCGACGCGGTCCCGAACGTCCTCGACCGCACGGTTGACTATGTTGTCGGCGTTCCAGTCGCGGGCGACCCCGGCGCGCTCGACGAAACGCTCGAGCAAGACGGCTCCTTTGGGCGTGTGACGCACCTCGGGGTGGAACTGCAGGCCGTAGACGCCGCGGCTCTCCTCCTCGATGGCGGCGACGGCGCCGTCGCGCGTCACCGCCGACACCCGGAAGCCGGGCGGCGGCTCGACGACGCTGTCGCCGTGGCTCATCCACGCGACGAAGTCGCCCTCGACCCCGTCGAACAGCCGGCCGCCGTACTGGGCCAGCTCGGCCTTGCCGTACTCGCCGCGGCCGCCGGACGCCACCCTGCCGCCGAGCTCCCGTGTCACCAGCTGCATCCCGTAGCAGATCGCGAGCACGGGGACCCCGCGGTCGAGGACTCCTGTCGGCAGGCCGGGCGCCCCTGTCGCGGTCACGCTGTTCGGGCCACCGGAGAGGATCAAGCCGGCCGGGGCGAGCTCGTTCAGCTCGGCCTCGCTGATCTGCGGCCCCACGACGACCGAGTAGACGCCCAGCTCGCGCAGGCGGCGGGCGATCAGCCGCGTGTACTGCGACCCGTAATCGATGACGACGATGCTCTGCAAGCCCGGTTACCTACTGGCCCGGCGCCGGGAAGCTAAGTGTGATGGCGGTGTCGCTCGGCACGTCGAGGGTCACGGGAGGCGTCTCGCGGCCCTGGAACCGGCCGTGGACCACCCAGCGCCCGGCGGCGTCGAACGTCACGGACCGGGGCACCGCCGCCATCACGGTGCCGGGCCGGCTGTTCGAGCCGGGGGGGCTCTGATCCACCACGAGCTGGACCGGCGGTAGGTTCGCGGGCGATACGCTCACGTCGACCAGGTAGCTCTCGAAGGCCCCGGTGAGCGGGTCGTCGGCCGGGCCCTTGTTGATGAGCGCGAGGTACGCGGCGAAGCCGGCGATCAGGAGCATCAAGAGCAGCAGCGCTGGGCCCCGCCAGGCGCGCCGCGACGCCCGGCTGAACGTCTCCTGCCCGTCCATGCGGATCGGAGCCGGTCGTGGGCCTTCGTCGAGGTTGCCGTGCCTATACGTGGCTCCCGGCGGCAGCGCCTTTACGAAGCCGGGGGAGCTGTCCTTGGGCGATGGCTGACGCGGCGGCGTCAGGCCCGGATCGCTGACGAGCGTGATGGGCTCGGGGTCGAGCGGTGTGGGCTGCGGGTCGCTCCGAGCCGGCGCACGCGGCTTGGGTGGGGCCGCCGTGGTGCGTGGCGCCGGGCGCTCCTCGGCCGGCTCTGGCCTCCGGTCAGGCGGCGCCCGGGGTGTTGGCGTGGTGGGCAGGGTGAGCTCCGTGAAGCCTGAGGCGGGCACCTTCACCGCGCCGCCCGCGAGCCGTTTCACGATGCCGTAGAGGCGCTCGGCCGTCATGGGCGGGCTCGTAGTGGGCGCGACGGCGGACTTGAGTGCCGCGGCGACCTCGACGCTGAGGTCGGACCCTGCGAGGCTGAGCAGCGCCTCCGCCAGCCTGACGACGTCGGCATGGGCCAGCGCTCTGGCGTCGCCGCGGGTGCCCTTGACCGCGTGCCAGGGAACGCCGTAGCCCTCGATGGCGACGTCCCCGAACGTGTAGAGGAGACGCGAGCGCGTGAGGTCGCCGTGGATGAGGCCGCGTGCCTGAGCGTCGCGCAGTCCCTCGAGGGACCGGAGCACGAACCTGTCGTCCACGACGCTCTCGCCCGGCGCCAGGAGGGTTGCACCCGACGGGAAAGCGACGACGAGCCGCCCGCGCACCTCGTCTCCCGCCCTGTAGGTCTCGGACTCGAGGACCTTGAGCACGTGGTCCGAGACGGCCGGACCGGCATGCATGGTGGGCTCGCCGGGGAAGTCGTAGATGAGGACGTCCAGGCCCGTGATCGGGTCGACGCCCCGGTAGGTGACGACACCATCGGCGGCGGAGTACTGTTCGCCGCGCTCGAAACGTCCGGCGTCGGTCACGCCGCGAGTATAGCCCTGGCCACGTGTGCCAGGGCCCGTCCCCCGCGAGGCAGGGCACCGTGGGCGGCGCTGGTACGCTCGCCTGGCTATGGACCTGTCTCGCGAACAAGCCCTGGCGGCCCTCGGCCAGGTGAAGGACCCCGTGCTGGGGGCGGACCTCGTCGACCTCGGGATGGTGGGCGGCGTCGAGGTCGACGGCTCGCGCGCCGAGGTCGTGCTGAACGTTCCCGGTGGTGAGGCGAGCGGCGCCCTGAGGGACGCCGTCGTCGACGCCTTGCGGTCGGCCGGCGCGTCGCACGTCGGCGTCGTCGTGGCGGAGGCGCTCAGGCTACCGTCACAGGCGCCGCTACCCGGGGTAGCGGGCATCGTGGCCATCGGTTCCGGGAAGGGGGGCGTCGGCAAGTCGACCGTGGCAGCCAACCTGGCGGCGGCGCTGGCGGCGGAGGGCCTCAGCATCGGGATGCTCGACGCCGACATCTACGGCCCATCGCAGGGGAAGATGTTCGGCGTCGAGGGACGCCGGCTCATGGCCGACGACCAGAAGAACATCGTCCCGCTCAAGAACCATGGCGTGAAGGTGATCTCGATCGCGAACCTGGTCGAGGACGGCCAGGCCCTCACCTGGCGCGGACCCATCCTGCACGGCACGCTCACGCAGCTGCTCAAGCAGACCGTGTGGGGCGAGCTGGACCTGTTGATCGTCGACCTGCCGCCTGGCACCGGCGACGTGCAGCTCTCCCTGGCCCAGCTGGTGACGGTGACGGGCATGGTGCTGGTGACCACGCCGCAGGAGGTCGCGCTCGCGGACGTGCGGCGTGCCTACACCATGGCCCGCAAGACGCACGTGCCGCTGCTCGGCATCGTCGAGAACATGAGCTACTACCCGCTGCCGGACGGCGGCCGCGACTACATCTTCGGAGAAGGCGGGGCGGACAGGTTCGCGGCCGAGGTGGACCTGCCAGTGGTAGCGCGGGTGCCCATCACGCGGGCACTGCGCGAGAGCGGCGATTCCGGTGCCCCGCTGGTCGCCTCGGCGCCGGGAGACGAGGCGTCGCTGGAGCTCAGACGGGCGGCCAGGAGGCTGTTGAGCCTCTTGGCGCGGGAGTCGATGAGCTCGCTGCCGATGGCCTAGGCTCTGCTATCATCGCGCTCAGGCGGGAAGAGTAGCGGCCCCGCAGACGCCAGAGAACCCCGGTCTTGGGCTGAGAGCCGGGGTCGTTCCCGAGGGCCGTGAACGTCACCCGCTGCGGAGGGCGCACGCGAGCGCGCTCCGCCAGGGAAGAAAGCCCACCGCGCGGGTGGGCCGGTAGAACCCCCGTAGGCCGCACGGTGAAGCGGCGGTAAGAAGCGCCCCGGCCGGCAACGCCGGCGAGGGGAAGAGCGGTGGTACCGCGGGGACATGCCTCGTCCGCTCAGTCTGAGCGACGGGGCCGTTCTGCCACCAGTGCCGAGACGGAGCCCGTCGAAGAAAGGTGCCTATGGAAGCGACCACGTCGAGAGACGGTGGCGCCGGCGAGCTGGCCACGCGCTACGACCCGGCGGACGTCGAGGGCCGTTGGGCCGCGCGCTGGGCGTCGGAACCTTTCACCGCCGACCCGCACAGCGACAAGCCGCCGTTCACTATCGTCATACCCCCACCCAACGTGACCGGTGCGCTCCACCTCGGCCACGCGTTCGACAACACGATCATCGACGTCCTGATCCGCTACAAGCGCATGCAGGGCTTCGAGGCGCTGTTCCAGCCCGGCACCGACCACGCCGGCATCGCCACCCAGGTGCAGGTCGAGAGGCAGCTGAAGCTCGAGGGCACGAGCCGTCACGACATGGGCCGCGAGGCCTTCGTCGAGCGGGTCTGGGAGTGGAAGCGTCGGTACGGCGGCGTCATCATCGACCAGCTCCAGCGCCTGGGCATCAGCGCCGCTTGGGACCGGCTACGTTTCACGATGGACGACGGCCTCTCGGAAGCGGTGAGGCGCCAGTTCGTGTCGCTGTACCACCAGGGCAAGGTCTACCGCGCCGAGCGCATCGTGAACTGGGATCCGGTTAGCCAGACCGTTCTGTCTGACATGGAGGTCGACAGGGAGGAGCGCCCGGCCGAGATGTACCAGCTGGCCTACGAGCTGGCAGGGGGCGGCGCCGTGACGATCGCGACGGTGAGGCCGGAGACGATCTTCGCCGACGTGGCGGTGGCCGTCCATCCGGAGGACGAGCGCTACGCCGGGCTGGTCGGGTCGCAGGTGAGGGTGCCGCTCACGGACCGCTGGGTCCCCGTCATCGCCGACGAAGCTGTGGAACGGGACTTCGGCACCGGCGCGCTGAAGATCACGCCGGCCCACGACCCCACGGACTTCGAGATCGGCGCCAGGCATGGCCTCGAACGGCCGAGCATCATCGACAAGGACGCCAGGCTCACCGGCGACCAAGTGCCCGAGCGTTTCAGGGGCCTCGACCGCTTCGAAGCGCGGGAGCGGGTGGTGGCGGCCCTGGAAGGGTCCGGTGAGCTGGTGGGCCGCCAGGAGCACATGGTCCCGCTCGGTCTGTCGCAGCGCACCGGCGAGCCGGTGGAGCCGCTGCTGTCGCTGCAGTGGTTCTACGACACGGACGAGGCGGCCGCGACCGCCCTGGGGCGGGTCGAATCAGGCGAGGTCCGCTTCGTGCCCGAGCGCTACACGAAGGTAGACGCGGACTGGCTGCGGAACCTGCGGCACTGGTGCATATCTCGCCAGCTGTGGTGGGGCCACCGCATCCCGGCCTGGTACGACGCCGAGGGCAACGTGTACGTCCCGCCGGCGGACGACCCACTCCTCGACCCGACGGACGACCCGCGGTGGAGCGGCCTGGACCTGCGGCAGGACCCCGACGTGTTCGACACGTGGTTCAGCTCCAACCTCTGGCCCTTCAGCACGCTGGGTTGGCCCGACGAGGACGATCCCTTCTTCCGGAAGTTCTACCCGACCGACGTCCTCGTGACCGGCTACGACATCATCTCGTTCTGGGTGTCCCGGATGCAGATCGCCGGCGAGGAGTTCACAGGGCGGCCGCCGTTCCACACGGTGGTGCTGCACGGCCTGGTGCTTGACGCTCAGGGCCGGAAGATGTCCAAGTCGAAGGGTAACGGGGTGGACCCGCTGGAGACCATAGAGCGCTACGGAGCCGACGCTTTGCGCTTCGCGGTGAGCCGCGCATCCACGGGTGGCCAGGACGTCCGCTGGGACGACCGCCTCGTCGAGATGGGGCGCAACTTCGCCACCAAGCTGTGGAACGCTGCGCGCCTCGTGATGATGCAGGAGGGGACACCGCACGCCGGGTCGCTGGCGGACGGTCCCAACCTCGCCGACAGGTGGCTCCTGTCGCGCCTCCAGCGGGCCGTGCGCGACGTCACCGCCGGCCTCGAGGCGTACGACCTGGGAGCGGCCAACCGGGCGGCCTACGAGTTCGTCTGGTCGGAGCTGTGCGACTGGTACCTGGAGGCCGCGAAGGCTCCGCTGAGGGCCGGCGACGGCCACGCGCTGGCCACCGCCAGGCACGCCATCGAGGTCGTCCTGAAGCTCCTCCACCCGATGATGCCGTTCGTCACCTCGGAGCTCCACCAGGCGCTGGGCCACACCGCTCAGGTCGCCCTCGACGCCTGGCCGCAAGCCGACGACGAGCTCGACGATCCCGGGGCAGAGGCCGAGTTCGAGCGCATGAAGGCCGCGGTGAGCGCGGTGCGGGCGCTGCGAGCGGAGGCGGAGCTGCCGCCGTCGCAGGTCGTGCAGGTATGGGCCTCCGGGCCGGGGTCCGCCGGCCTCGTCGCCACGCGAGAGCTCTTCGAGTCGCTCGCGCGCGCCGAGCTACGCGAGGGGACCCCGGACGGGGTCTCGCTGGTCGGGGCCCTGCCCGACGTCGAGCTGAGGCTGCCGCTGCGAGGTCAGGTAGACGTCGCGGCCTACGAGAAGCGGCAGCGGAGCCGGCTCGAGAAGGCACGTGCCGAGGCCAGGCGGTCCGCCGGGAAGCTCGCGAACGAGAGGTTCGTGGGCGGCGCTCCGGAGGAGGTCGTCACCGAGGAGCGCCGGCGGCTCGCGGAGGCGGAGGCGCTGGTGGAGAGGCTGGAACGGGCCCTGGCCGACCTGGCGACGTGAACGAGCCGGCGCTGGCGATCGGCGGTGCGCTCACCAGGGCAGACGTCCTGGACGTCGCGCGTGGGCGCCGCGCAGCCGTCATGCCGCCTGACGTGCGGGAGCGCGTCGCCGTGAGCAGGGCCTTCGTGGACGAGCTCGTGGCCGCCGGCGAGGTCGTGTACGGCGTCACCACCGGCTTCGGGAAGTTCGCCACGACGACGATCGCCTCGCAGGACGTCGTGGCGCTGCAGCGCAACCTGCTCAGGTCGCACGCGGTGGGCGTGGGAGAGCCGCTGGCGCCCGAACTGGTCAGGGCCATGCTCCTGCTCCGGGCGCACTCGCTGGCGTTGGGCGCGTCGGGAGTGCGCCCGGAGCTCATCGCATCGCTACTGGACCTGCTTCGCACCGGGATAGTGCCAGAGGTGCCCGCCAAAGGCTCCGTCGGCGCCTCCGGCGACCTCGCGCCGCTGGCACACATGGCGCTGCCGCTGATCGGCGAGGGATACGCCACCCTGGAGGGTGATCGTCTGACCGGCGCCGAGGCGCTCGCGCGCGCTGGGCTGGCGCCGCTCGAGCTGGCCGCCAAGGAGGGCCTGGCCCTCATCAACGGCACCCAGTACATGACGGCGCACCTGGCGTTCGGGCTCTCCAGGGCCGAGCGCGTGGCCGACGCCGCCGACGTGGCCGCAGCGATGACCGTGGAGGGCCTGATGGGCAGCCACAGGCCGTTCGCCGAGGCCGTCACCCGCCTCAGGCCGCATGCTGGCGCACGGCAGGTGGCTCAGCGCATGCGTACCCTGTTGGCCGGGTCCGGTATCGAGCCCTCACACGCCCACTGTGGTCGCGTCCAGGACGCGTACTCGCTCCGCGCGGTGCCGCAGGTGCACGGGGCCAGCCGCGACGCGCTGGCGCACGCCGGCGCGGTCCTCGACGTCGAGCTGTCCTCCGTCACCGACAACCCGCTCGTCCTGTCGGACGAACGAGCGGTCCTCTCCGCCGGCAACTTCCACGGCCAGCCGCTCGCGCTGGTGGCCGACTACGCCGCGATCGCCGTGGCGGAACTGGCCAGCGTCAGCGAGCGCAGGATCGAGCAACTCGTCAACCCGGCGCTCTCGGGCCTACCGGCGTTCCTGACGCCCCAAGGAGGCCTCAACTCCGGCTACATGGTCGCGCAGTACACGGCGGCCGCCTTGGCGAGCGAGAACAAGGTGCTCGCCCACCCGGCGTCCGTCGACTCGATCCCCACCAGCGCCAACCAGGAGGACCACGTCTCGATGGGCGCCCATGCCGCTCGCAAACTGCTGGAGGTCGTCGACAACGCCGCTACCGTGGTGGCCATCGAGCTCATGGTCGCTGCCCAGGCGCTGGACCTGCGGCTGCCGCTCAGACCGGGCCCCGGAGTGGGCGCTGCGCACGCCTTCGTCCGGAGCCTGGTCGCCCCGTTGGAGGGCGACAGGACCATGGCGGGTGACGTAGGCAGTCTGAGGGCGGCGGTCCTGGACGGCTCGCTCGAGGAAGCGACGGTGGCCGCCGGCGGCACGGCCTGAGAGGGCTGCCCTTGACTGGTAAGTTCCGGACATGAACGAGGACATCGTGCTCAGGAGCCCGCCGCCGGCGTTCCTCGGTCCCGGCTTCGCCCGCTTCGCCGCCGAGCAGCCGTTCCTCGCCAGCCTGGTGCTCGGAGCCGGCCTGATCGTTCTCGCTTACGCGTCCTTCCGTCTCACCCGCGTCCTCCTGGTGCGGCTGATCAACCCGCTCGCGGAGCGCACGCAGTACCGCTGGGACGACGCGCTCAAGGGCAGGAAGTTCTTCTGGCGCCTCTCCTACGCGGTGCCCGTCCTGGTGCTGCGCGCCGGCCTGCCTTACCTGCCGGCGCTGCAGACGACGGTGCTCCTCGAGAGGCTCCTGTCGGTAGCGATGGCGATCGTCGTCGCCCGGGCGTTCGCCTCGCTCGTGAACGCGTTCGGGGACGTCTACGCCAAGGGGCCCAACGCGGCGCAGAGGCCCATCAAGGGCTACCTGCAGGTGATCGTCCTCGTGGGCTACCTGCTGGCTGCCATCGTGATCATCGCCATCGTCGTGCAACGCGACCCCGTCGTGATCCTCACCGGCATCGGCGCCGCCTCCGCCGTGCTGATCCTCGTGTTCCAGGACACCCTGCTTTCGCTCGTGGCCGGGATGACCATCACCAACAACGACCTCGTCCGCATCGGCGACTGGATCGAGATGCCCGAGTTCAACGCCGATGGCTTCGTCCACGACATCGCCCTCAACACGGTCACGGTCCAGAACTGGGACAAGACGTTCAGCGTGATACCGACCCACAAGTTCCTCGGGCACTCGTTCAAGAACTGGCGGGGCATGCAGGCCTCCGGGGGCAGGCGCATCAAGCGCAGTCTCCTGATAGACATGTCCACGGTGCGGTTCATGGGCGCACAGGACGTGGAGCGGCTCTCGCGCTTCGCCCTGCTCAGGCCGTACTTCGAGGAGAAGCGGCGCGACATCGAGGAGTGGATCAAGGAGCACCCGGCGGCGCTCGACGACCCGGTCAACTCCAGGCGACTGACGAACCTGGGGACGTTCAGGGCGTACGTCACGCGTTACCTGCAGGCTCATCCCGACATCGCGCAGGACATGACCTTCCTCGTCAGGCACCTGGACCCGACGCCCCAGGGCATCCCCATCGAGATCTACGTGTTCGTGTCGGACGTGCGCTGGGCGGTCTACGAAGGCGTGCAGGCCGACGTCTTCGATCACCTGTTGGCGATCCTGCCCGAGTTCGAGCTCTCGGTGTTCCAATCGCCCAGCGGCGCCGACGTGCGACGGCTCGCCCTGTCGCCTGCGCCGGACGCCGGCGGCTCCGCCGCGCCGGCGGCCTGAGGCCTAGGGGCGCGGCAGCAGGGCGCGCAGGTACGACCAGCGCGTGAGCAGGAAGAAGCCCAGCTGCACGGCCGCGAACAGGCCCACGACGCTGAGCGCGTACATGAGCACGGCGACCCGAGCCGCGCCGAGCGCGCCCATGAGGCTGCCCAACGAGTTCAGCGCCACGATGGCGTGAACGCTGCCCACCGCGAACGGCAGCAGGAACACCAGCGCCACCTGGCGGCTCACCACGCGGTCCGCCTCGCGCCGCGTGATGCCCACCCTCTTCAGGCGCGCGAACAGGCGCCTGTCGTCGGGCAGCTCGGTGAAGAGCTTGAAGTAGATGAGCGACCCTGCACCGATGAAGAACAGCACCGACACGAAGAGGCCGGTGAACAGCGAGAGCCCGAGCGTCTGCCGCGACAACACGAACTCGCCGTACTTGTCCGCCACCAGCGTGCCTGCACCCTCCGGCACCGCCGCGGAGATCGCCGCACCCAACCCGGTGGCGCGATTAGAGCCGGCCCAGTCGTACACCGCCAGCGTGTACACGTCCTCCCGTGCGGCGACGCTCGCCCACAGGGCGTCGTCGACCACGTACCACGTCGCCGAGAGGAACGACGGCAGGGCGATGGGCGCGTTGACGCGCCGCACGGCGAGCGCTCCTTCCGCCGCGGCCGTCACAGGTAGCAAGGAGAAGGAGGGTTCCTTGCCGTCAGAGGACTCGTCACCGGCCCTCTCTAGCGGGACGAGGAGGCTCGCGCCCTCGGCACCTGCCGGTGCCCCCAGAGCGTTGACCCAGGACACGTAACGAGTCTCGGGAGCCAGCACCAGGTACCGCAGGCCCTCCTCGCCGGGGACCGCGTAGCGCGTCTCGACGACCTGGATGTCCGCGGCGATGCTGGCGGTCACGCCGTGCTCGAGCAGCAGCGAGTCGACCTCGTCCCGGCTCAGGTGTGGCCTGTCCTCGGCCGGCTCGAGCAGCACCAGCGCCTGTGGGTACGCGCCCTCGACCGCCGCGTAGAACTGGCGTGACATCACGTAGAAGGTGCCCGCCGCCGCCAGAACCACGGCGCTGAGGCTGGCGATGCCGGCCAGCAGCCTGGCGTTGTCTGCCAGCCGGAACATGAGCTGAGAGACGACCAGCATGCGGGTTCCGCGCCGGTACGCGCGCCCCCGCGTCAACCGCCGCATCACGAACACGCCTCCCTGTGTGAAGAGCACGTGCGTGCCGACGACCACCACGGCCACCACGGGCACGAACGCCAGGGCGACACCAGCGCCCTGCACGGTGGCTGCCACGGCGTAGCCAGCCGCCACGAGCACGAAGCCCAGTAGGGCAAGCCATGGCCGCGCCCTCGGGGCGACGCGCGGCTTGCTGGCCTCCTTCAGCATCTCGAGCACCGAGCGCCTGCCTATCGCGCCGGCCCCGGCCACCGTCACGAGCTGGAAGAGCAGGAAGAACCCGCCGGCGGTGATCAGCAGCGCGCGCGGCACCGCCATGAACTCGATCGGCGACTCGATGAGCAGGACGCGCGAGATCGCCATCAGGAACAGTCGCGAGAAGAGCAGCCCCAAGCCGATGCCGGCGACGATCGCGGCCAGCGAGAGGTAGGTGTTCTCGAGCCAGATGAGGCGCCTCAGCTGTCCCCGCGTCGTTCCCATCAGCGTGAGCAGCCCGAACTCCTTGTTGCGCGCCCGGAGGAACGCGCCGCTGGAGTAGAGGACGAAGAAGAACGCGAACACCGCGATGAGGACCAGGCAGACGGTGAGCACGACGCGCGTGGTGCCGCCGCCGTAGATGTAGCCGCCCGTCACGTCCGGGTGGTAGAGGAACTGCGCGTAGACGTAGAAGAGCGCCACCGAGAACGTGCTGCTGAGCAGGAAGGCGGCGTACCGCAACCAGCTCCCCTTGAGGTTCGAGAGCGCGAGCTGTGCGAACGTCACCTAGGCGAACCCGCCCATCGCGCTGAGCGTGTCGAGCAGCTGCTGGAAGAACACCTGTCTGTTGCCGCCGCGCCTCAGTTCCGTGAACGGGCGGCCGTCGCGGATGAACACGACCCGCCGGCAGAAGCTGGCAGCGAACGGGTCGTGGGTGACCATGACCACCGTGACCCCGCGGTCCTCGTTGAGGGACCTGAGCGCCAGCATGACGTCGTTCGCGGCCTTGGAGTCGAGGTTGCCGGTGAGCTCGTCGGCCAACACGACCGCGGGAGAGTGCACGATCGCGCGGGCGATCGCGGCACGCTGCTGTTGCCCTCCCGAGACCTCGAACGGCATCCGGTCCAGCACGCCCTTGATACCGAGCGTCTCTGCCACGCGTTCCAGCGCGGCGTTCATCTCCTTGACCGGCACCTTGTCGAGCACGAGCGGCAGCAGCACGTTCTCCCGCAGCGTGAGGGTGTCGAGCAGGTTGAAGTCCTGGAAGACGAAGCCGAGGCGGCGCCGCCGGAACAGCGCCAGCTTCTCGTCGTCCATGGCTGCCGGGTCCTGTCCACCGATGCGCACCGTCCCGCTGGTGGGCCGGTCGATGGTCGACAGCAGGTTGAGGAGCGTCGTCTTCCCGCTCCCCGACGGTCCCATGATCCCCAGGAACTCGCCCTCCGTCACGCTCAGGTCGAACCCGTCCAGCGCGGTGTGCGACGCCCCGCCCTTGGCTCCTCCCCCGTACACCTTCGTGAGCCCACGGGCCTCCAGCACCGCGGGCGCCGCCGCCCCCGTCGTGACCACGGTGGGGTTCGTGAGCCCGGACTCTCTCGCGCTCACGGCTGCTCCATCTGGCATGCGCGCCTCCTCATGGGGCGATGCTCACCCGTGCCTCAGCGCTCCTGCCATGCTCGTTCGTTACGCCCATCGGCCGAACCTTACGACCCCGTCACCCTGCCGCGCCCGTATGACCCGAGGGCACGAAGACGTGCGTGCCGCCGCTACGAAGGGTCACGGTGGTCGTGG
>JBDZWC010000207.1:0-2925 GCA_040256005.1 Deinococcaceae bacterium
GCAACCATGGAGCGCTTCATCCAGCTGCCGCGAGATGTCTTGCGCCGCGTGGGCGAGGCGGCCAAGAACGGTGACGGCCGCGGCACACCTCTGTCCGAGGTGCGCCTGGAAGCCCCCGTGTCACGACCGGAGAAGGTCATAGGGCTGGGATACAACTACCGCGCGTTGTGTGAGAACGAAGGCGTTACGCCCGGCACCGAGCCCGAGCTCTTCGTGAAGATGCCTACGTCGGTAACGGGGCCGTCCGATCCTGTCGTCGTCCCGGCCGTCATAGACAAGGTGGACTTCGAAGCGGAACTGACTGTCGTGATAGGCCGGCGCTGTTCGCAGGTGAAGGAGTCCGAGGCCCTCGACTACGTGGCCGGCTACACGGTGATGAACGACGTGACCGCCAAGATCATCCCGCGTCCGCCTGAGAGCGGCAGCGTGGTGCTGGCACTTAAGGGCGTGGATACGTTCGCACCCACCGGGCCGGCGATCCTCCTGGCCGACGAGTCCGTGGATCCGCAGAACATGCGGATCAAGTGCCGGGTCAACGGCGTCGAGAAGCAGGACTTCAACTCGAGCGACATGGTGCACACCGTCGCTCAAACGATCGAGTACATCTCGGCCCGCATCACTCTAGAGCCGGGTGACCTCATCACCACCGGCACCTCGTTGGGGATAGGCATCATCCAGAAGCCGCCCGTCTTCCTCGAGGACGGGGACGTCGTCGAGTGCGAGATCGAGGGCATAGGGACCATACGGAACGAGTTCGTACTGCGTCACGTGAGAGGTTAGAGGCCATGGCCATCCCCACCGTGCTGGGGCATTGGGACGTCTACGAGTTGCTCCACCGTGTACGCAGCGGGGAAGAGGACCCACTCGGTCGCTCGATCCTGCCAGGGCTGCGTCGGGGCAGCGTCCAAGGTGTCTTCTTCGCTGTCGGTGGGGACTCGCGCAGCCACGCGAGCGGCTCGGACCTGCCCCTCAGGGGCACGCTCAACACGATGGACGTGGCGTTCGAAGCCATCGACTCGACGCCCGAGGTCACGGTCCTGCGCACCCAGCAGGACCTGGCTTCGCTGAGGGATGACCAGGTGGGCTTCCTACTGGTACTGGAGGGCGGACGCCCGTTGGAGGGCAGCCTCGCCGTGCTGCGTCAGTTCTTCCGGCTCGGCGTCCGCTGCCTCCTGCTTACCTGGAACGGCCGCAACGAGCTGGCAGACGGCGTGGGCGAGGGGCCTAGCGCAGGCGGCCTCTCGAACTTCGGCCGCGACGTGGTGCGGGAGATGCGCCGGCTCGGTATGGTGCTTGACCTCTCCCACCTCGCGCCCGCGGGCTTCCATGGGGCCATCGACGTGTACGACGGGATCGTCGTAGCCACGCACAGCAACGCGAAGGCGCTGCACGACCACCCCAGGAACCTTACCGACGACCAGATCAAGCTCGTGGCGCAGACCGGTGGAGTCGTGGGCGTGGCCTTCATGCCCGCCTTCTTGTCGTCCGGGACGCCCAGCGTCGAGACGGTCGTCGACCACATAGAGCACATGGTGAGCCTAGTCGGGGACGAGCATGTCTGTATCGGCCCCGACTTCTCCTACGGCCCTGTCGCCGAAGAGCACCGCAAGCAGCGCAAGTACGAGGGCATCAAGGTCGATCTGACGGTGCCGTACCCGATCCCGGACGCGGCAGCGCTTCCGACCCTTGAAGACGCGCTCAGGCGGCGCGGGTTCGGCGAGGAAGCCATGGGGAACGTCCTCGGCAAGAACCTCCTGCGCGTGCTGCGCGACGTCCTGCCAGCCGGAGTCGACGAGAAGTCTTAGAGCGCAACGGGGTGAAGAGAGGCCAGGTGCGGCCCCAGTGTCTGTGCGACCAAGCCACGAAAGGTTCGTCGACAACCTCAAGCGAGCGGTAGGCGGGCGACGGCCGTGCTGATCTACTCTCTCCGGCGCCTGGTGAACCTCGTACCCACGCTCCTCATCGTCTCGTTCCTCGTCTTCGCCATGGTCCGGCTCATACCGGGGGATCCTGTGAGCGCCATCGCCGGTCCGGACTCGAGCCCGGAGTTGATGGACCAGATCAGGGAGTCTCTAGGCCTAAACGAGCCCCTGCTCTCGCAGTACGGCGTCTACCTCAGAGGGCTCGTGGCGGGAGACCTGGGTACCTCCATCCGGTCGCGTCAGCCGGTGTCGTCAGAGATCGGTAGGCGGCTACCCGCGACACTGGAGCTCGCCGGCGCAGCCATGCTCCTCAGCCTCGTCGTAGGCGTGACCCTCGGCGTGCTGGCGGCTCTGCGGCCCGGTGGCGTCGTCGACGGAGTGGCGCGCTTCGTTTCTCTCTTCGGTGTCTCGTCACCGACGTTCTGGACCGGCCTGCTGTTCGTGTTGGCATTCGCGTACTACTGGCGGCTCTTCCCGGTCTCGGGTCGCGGCGGCCTGGAGCACCTCGTGTTGCCAGCCGTAACGGTCTCGCTGACCAGCGTGGCGTTCATCAGCCGGCTCACCAGGGCGAGCTTGCTCGAGGTGCTCTCGCAGGACTACGTGCGAACTGCTCGCGCCAAGGGCACCGCCTCTTCGATCGTCGTCGTCAAGCACGCCTTGCGCAACGCCCTGATGAGCCCGATCACGGTGGCTGGCCTCGAGTTCGGCCGCCTGCTCAGCGGCGTCATCGTCATCGAGATCATCTTCTCCTGGCCGGGAACCGGTCGGCTCCTGATCAACGCCATCCAGTTCCGTGACTTCCCTGTGATCCAGGGCCTCGTCCTCGTGTTCGCCCTGATCTTCGCGCTCGTGAACCTTGTCGTCGATCTCGTCTACGCAGCGCTCGACCCGAGGATCGTGATGCGATGACGGCTCCGTCAGTCGCTGCTCCCAGCGGCCGCGGGCGGCTCCGCTTACCGCCGTTCGGCGTGAGCGTGAGCATCGTCATACTCTTCCTTTTCGT
>JBDZWC010000099.1:0-11082 GCA_040256005.1 Deinococcaceae bacterium
CCGGACGGCCCGCTCCAAGGGCGTGGCCGAGCCCAGCGTCATCACCAAGCACGCCCTGCGCAACGCGCTCATACCGGTCGTCACCGTGATCGGGCCCCTGTTCGCGGCGTTGGTGACCGGGTCCATGGTCGTCGAGGAGATCTTCGCGATCCCGGGCCTGGGCAGCTACTTCGTGGACAGCGTCTCGTCGCGCGACTACCCGGTGATCATGGGCACCACGCTGCTCTACTCGGTCGTCCTGGTGGTCGCGAACCTCGTCGTCGACGTCTCCTACTCGCTCATCGACCCGCGTATCCGGCTGGGAGACGCGTCGTGAGCGCGAGCGCCGTGGGCCAGGTGGCCGTCGCCACCCGGGGCACCGCCAAGGTCGACTCGCCCGGGCGCCGGGCGGTGCGCCGGCTGCTGCGCAACAAGCCCGCCGTGGCCAGCGCCGTCTTCCTGGTGGCCCTCATCCTGGTGGCCGCGGCCGCGCCGTGGGTGGCGCCCAAGCACTTCGCCCAGGCCAACTTCATGGCCACCTTCGCTCGGCCCGGAGGCGAGTACCTGCTGGGAGCGGACTTCCTGGGACGGGACCTGCTGTCGCGCATCATCTATGGCACGCGCATCTCGCTCTCGGTCGCGTTCCTGGGCGCGTTCTTCGCCTTCGCCGTGGGGCTCGTCTACGGAGTGGTCGCCGGCTACAAGGGCGGCCGCACCGACGCGATCCTCATGCGCACCGTGGACATCCTCTACGCGTTCCCCAGCCTCCTGTTCATCATCCTGCTGATGGTGTCGTTCAAGACCGGCTTCGGCGGCGGGCTGTCCGAGAGCCCGTTCGTGCGGGCCATCAACGGAATCGACACGCGGCTGGGCGGCGTGTTCCTGATCATCCTCGGCATCAGCCTCACCTCGTGGGTGGGCATGGCGCGCCTGACCCGCGGCATGGCGCTGGCGCTGCGCCGCGCCGACTACGTGCAGGCGGCGGAGGCGTTGGGCGCCGGCGACTGGCGCATCGTGGCCAAGCACGTCGTGCCCGGGCTGGTGGGCCCGCTGCTCGTGCAGGTGACCCTCGCCATCCCCTCCTTCATCGCGACCGAGGCGTTCCTAAGCTTCATCGGCATCGGCGCCACGCCCCCCACTCCCAGCTGGGGGACGATGATCGCCGAGGGCATCGGCTCCATGCGCTCCCATCCGCACCTGGCGATCTACCCCGGCATCGCCTTGGCCCTGGTGATGCTCGCCTTCAACTTCCTGGGCGACGGGCTGCGCGACGCCCTGGACCCCTACTCGAGATGACGGCCACCGACATGGAACACGGAGAGATATGACCCACACGACGACAGGTGCTTACGACCTCGACCTGGAGCTGCTCCAGCGCCTGGCTGATGCTCCGGGCGTCTCGGGGTTCGAGGAGCCGGCGCAGCGCATCGCCCGCGAGACCCTTCAGCGCTACGCCGACGAGGTGTGGACCGACCGCATGGGCAACGTCATCGCCGTGCGGAAGGCCACCAAGAGCGTGAAGGGCCCCACCCGCAAGCTGCTCTACGCCGCCCACGTCGACGAGATCGGGATGATGGTCAGCCACGTCGACCCCCAGGGCTTCATCCGCTTCCGGGCGGTAGGCGGGCTGGACCCGCGGGCGTTGCCCAGCCAGCGTGTCGTGGTGCACGGCACCAGGTCGGGTGACCGTGCCCTCAAGGGCGTCATCGCCACGCAGGCTGGCTGGCTGGGCGAGGAGGCCGACCGCCAACGCGTCTTCCCCATCAAGGAGCTCTACGTGGACGTCGGGTTGCCCGGGGCCGCTGTCGCCGAGGCCGTCCAGGTAGGGGACGTGATCACGTTCGCCGCCGGCTTCGAGATGCTCAACGACGACGTGGTCGTGGGGCGGAACTTCGATGACCGCATGGGCGTCTTCTGCCTCCTCGAGGCGATGCGGCGGCTGCCCGAGTCCGACGTCGACGTCTACGCGGTCAGCACGGTCCAGGAGGAGGTGGGTGTGCGCGGCGTGCCCACGGCCGCCCACGCCGTCCAACCGGACATCGCCATCGCGATCGACGGCAGCCTGCCCAGCGACACGCCGTACGCCCGGGCCGAGGAGCGGCAGTGCGAGCTGGGCGCCGGCACGGGCATCTACGTGATGGACAACAGGACCATCGGCAACCCCGGCCTGCTGAAGGGCCTATACGCGACGTGCGAGGCCCACGGGATCCCGTACCAACGCAACCTGGGCGGAGGCACCGATGCCTCCGAGGTGCAGCGCCGGAACCTGGGCGCCTGGTCCACCACCATCGGGGCGCCCACGCGCTACATGCACTCCACCGTCCAGCTCTGCCATCTGTCGGACGTTGAGGCGACGGTCAGCCTCCTGGAGCACTTCCCACGCCACGCTGCGGCCGTCCTGCCGCCGGACTGGAGATAGGCGAGATGAAGATCACGAGCCTTGACGTCTTCCCCATCCAGATGTTGCCGGTCAAGACCGGCTACAGGGCCGAGGACGAGCTGTCCAAGATCGCCCGCGTCGACACGGTGCTCATCCGCATCAACACCGACACCGACGTCTACGGTCTGGGCGAGGCTGCCACCATCCGCTCCTACTTCAACCAGACCCGCGGCACGCTCGTCGACTGGCTACAGGCGGCCGGCGACGCGCTGGTGGGAGCCGACCCCCTGGACTTCGTGCAGGTGCACAGGCGCCTCCACCCCGTCGTCGGCGAGAAGCCGCCGGGCACCCATCCCGCCAGGGCCGCCATCGACATGGCGATCCACGACCTGGCCGGACGCGCCTACGGCGTGCCCGTGTACAAGCTCCTGGGCGGGGCGTACCGCACCGAGTTCGAGATGCTCACGAACCTCTACGAGGAGACCGCCGAGGCGAAGGTCGAGGCGGCGCTGGACTTCGTGTCCCGCGGCTTCAAGGGGCTCAAGGTCAAGGTGGGCGACTCGTTCATCCTCAACGGCTACAGCGTCCGTAACGTCCACCACGAGCTGGGCATGCTCAAGGCCGTGCTGGACGCCGTGCCCAGCGACATCTACGTGGACGCGGACTCCAACCAGTCGTGGCAGACCGCCAAGTTCGCGGTCCGCGCCGTGGAGTACCTGACCCAGGACCGCTTCTACCCGAACCTGTCCATCGAGCAGCCGCTGCATCACCTGGACTTCGTGGGCCACGGCTACGTGCGCGACGCTCTGAGCGTGCCGCTCATCCTCGACGAGACGATCGTCTCGCCCGAGGCCATGCTGCAGGTCGTCAAGCACCGCGCCGCCGACCGGATCGTCCTCAAGATGAACCGCGTCGGCGGGTACATGAACGCCATGCGCGTGGCCGCGATCTGCGAGGCGGAGGGCATCGGGATCTCGCTCGACACCATGCCTTTCACCAAGCTGGGCGACACGGCCCACTGCCACCTGGCCGCCGCTCTGCGCGACCCCTACCCGGTGGACGCCGAGGGTCACCTGTGGTTCCAGGACACGCCCATCGTCGGTGGCCTCGAGCTGGAGGGCGGCACGGCGCGGCTGTCCGACGAGCCGGGCCTGGGCTGCGAGCTGAACCTAGAGAAGCTGGAGCGGATGGCGGCTTGAGGGCAGTCGCGGGTTCGGAGCGCCCATGAGGGCGGTCCCTCTTGGCATGGACCCACCGGCTGCCCGTCGGCGCCCGAACGTCCTGTGGATCATGGCGGACCAGTTGCGCTTCCACGCGCTGGGCCGCAGCGGCGACCCGAACGCCCTGACGCCGAACCTCGACCGCCTGGCGGCCCAGGGAGTGTGGTGCACGAACGCGATCAGCCACTACCCGGTCTGCATGCCGTACCGGGCCGGCCTGGTCACCGGCCTGCGACCCGCGCGCAACGGGGTGCATCGCCATGGCGACTTCCTGGACCCGGGCGCCCGGACCGTGGCCCACGCGTTCGCGGACGCCGGCTACCGCACCTCGTGGGTGGGCAAGTGGCACCTGGCACCAGAGTCCGGCGCGGCCTACGTGAGCCCTGAGGGTTGGATCGGCCAGGACTTCTGGGTGCACCCGCGCCTGCGGGGCGGGTTCCAGGACTGGTACGGGTTCAACATCTCGAACAACTACCTGCAGACGTACATCTGCTCGGGCGAGAAGGTGGAGCCGCGCCGGCTGGAGGGCTACCAGACGGACGCGCTCACCGACCTGAGCATCGAGTACCTCGAGGGCCTGGCGCGGGGCGCCGAGCCTGATGCGGAACCCTGGTTCCACGTCATCAGCTACGAGAGCCCCCACCCGGGCGCGGGAGGGAACCCACGCAGCCCGGGCTACCCGGTGCCCGACGAGTACGAGAAGATGTTCGACCCCGACACCGTGCAGCTGCGTCCCAACGTCCCGCCAACGCACGAAGCCGCGGCGGGCGTGCAGTTGGCCGGCTACTACCGGTTGATCGCCAACCTGGACGCCAACGTCGGCCGTCTGCTGGCATGGCTGGACGCCAGCGGCCAGTCGGACGACACGCTGGTCGTGTTCCTCAGCGACCACGGCGAGATGGGCGGCAGCCACGGCCGGCGCAACAAGCAGGTGCCGTACGAGGAGTCACTGCACCTGCCGCTGATCTTCCAGCTGCCCGGCGTCCTGGCCGCCGGGAGCGAGTACGCGGGGCTAATCACCGGCGTCGACATCTTCCCCACCACGGCCGGGCTGGGCGGGGTGGACGTGCCCGACTCGCTCGACGGCTTGGACCACTCCGCGGCGCTGACCAGCCATGACACGGTCCTCCAGGAGGAGGTCCTGGTCCAGTGGGAGGACACCCGCTACGCCTTCGGCGACCACCCCTACCGGGCGATCCGCACGCGCCGCCACACCTACGTCGTGGCGCGCGACGACGAGTGGTGCCTCCTCTTCGATCACGAGACGGACCCGTTCGAGCTGAACAACCTGTACTGGAACGAGGATGCCACCGACCTCAAGAGACAGCTGGCCGCGCGCCTGTTGCGACAGCTAGAACGGGCCGGTGAGGAGCCGCCCGCCTACGTGATGCGGCGCCTGGCAGCCGACCGAGTACGATCCGACGAAACCGCAGGTAAGTCCCGGTCGCCTAGGGACACGGAGGGTGATGCCCCATGAAGCGCCGTCAGTCGCCTCATCTCGCGTTCGCCGATCACACGCCTCATCTCGGGTCTCGCGACGAAGCTCCCTATCTCGAGTCTCGCGACGTCGCTCCCGGCCTCGTGCCCTGCGACGACGCCCCCGGCCTCGTATCCCGCGACCGCGCGCCCGGGTTCGTTCGCGCTTTCGTTCTGGCGCTGTCACTGCTCGCCTTGGCCGCCTGCACCAGTGGTCCCTCGGGCGGCGGACCGGCCCTCGGTCAACCACAGGACGTGACGACGACGCTGGGCGAACCCGTTACCGTGCCACTCGTCATCGTCAGCGATTCCGCCGCGTCGCTCACCGTCACCGCCACCAGCTCGAACGAGCAGGTGCTGCCGGATGCCGGCATCCAGGTCACCGGCACGGGGGTGAACCGCTCGCTGGCGCTAGCGCCGAGCCACACGCAGACCGGCACCAGCACCGTGACCGTGACGGTGAAGGACGACCGCGGCTTTGCGACGCGCGACTTCGATCTCGAGGTCGAGGTCCTCTTCACGCAGTCCCAGACCCTTACGACCACCGGGGCCGAGCCCATCGGCATCTCGCTCGCCATCCAGGGCGAGACGCTGGTAGCTGGAGGGCTGGAGTCCGCGTTCGTGTTCGAGCTCTCGGCCGATGAGTGGGTCGAGAAGCAGAAGCTCACGTCGCTCGTCAACGGCATCTTCGACGTCAAGGGCTTCGGCGGGGCGGTGGCCCTGGACGGGTCCCGGATCCTGGTGGGCGCCGACGAGTCCACGAACACGGACGTCTCCCAGGGCGCCGCCTACGTCTTCGACGTGGGCAGCGGCGCCAGCTACGAGTACGACGGGAGCCTCCTCGACAACGATCCGGCGGACAACGAGAGGTTCGGTAGGTCCGTGGGTGTGCTGGGCGACGACCTGTTCGTGGGCGTGCCCGGTGGTTCGGTCGCCGACGTGCAGAGCGGCGCGGTGAACGTGTACCAACCCGACGGGATGGGCGGTTGGTCGCTCCTCGGCAAGCTCACGCCCAGCGACGCCACCACAGGCACCGTGTTCGGGGAGACGCTGGACGTCTCCACCGGCCTCACGGTGGTCGGCGACTACGCCAACGACGAGCGTGGCACGGACGCCGGGGCGGCGTACGTTTTCGAAGCCGACGGCGGGTTCTGGTCGGAGGCAACGAAGCTGGCGCCGGCGGAGCTGGACGAGGGCGATCACTTCGGGATCGCGGTCACCGGCGACGGCGACTGGGTGCTAGTGGGGGCATGGAACGACGACACCCAGGCCGAGGACGCCGGCGCCGTGTACGTCTTCCACCGCGAGGCCAGCGTGTGGGAACAGGTCGACGTCCTGTACTCGCCGGACCCGGAGCAGTTCGCCGGCTTCGGCTCCTCGCTAGCGCTCGAGTACCCGTACGCGGTGGTGAGCGCCAAGCTGGAGGACGAAGGAGAGAACAACGCCGGCGCCGTGTACGTGTTCCGGCACGACGGCACCACCTGGCACGAGGTCGCGAAGCTGGCCTCGCCCGAGCCGGCGGCCAACGCGCAGTTCGGCTGGGGCGTGGGGATCAGCGGCGACCACGTCGTGGCTTCACAAGCATCGCCGGCGCTGACGGTCGTGTTCAGGCGGCAGTGAGCCTCGCTGGCGTCCTCGGCGTGGCCATTGTGGCTCGCCGCCCTAGCGCTCCTCGATGATCTCGATTACCAGACCGTCGGCGTCTCAGACGATCACGCTGCGGGCGCCGGACGCGTATCGGCAACCCCGGCGTGGCCTGCGTGTCCCGTGCGGGCCACGACCCCTTCGCCATGCCAGGCTCACGGGATCCAAGATTGTGACCCTACTTGAGCAGGCGGTCGTCTAACTCGAGATCGAACAGCTCGCCAGTCTCGACGAGAGAGCGAAAGTCTGGATGTCGTGGGTTCACGAGGTAGTTCATGTACAGAGGGTCGTACCTATAGCGCTGTGGGATATGGACACTCGGGACCGCAAGGGCCACGCTCTCCTGTGCCTCCAACCACTGATCTCCCACGACTTGACTGACTGTCGAGACAGGCTGCGAGTTCCACCCTGTCGGCACGTCCTCTTCGCGCAAGATCGCCAAGGCATCTATCGGGAACGTGACCTCGTGAAAGACGAACTCCAGACTGCTGAGTTCGCTAGCACCGCCGACGTGAACGAGAAGCTCCAACATCGCCAAAGACAGGTTGCCGCTCGTGTAGACGACTTGATGGTTCTGACTGTTCCACCGTCCGCCGACAGCGTGCGCGCCATCTCCACTCATGGTGGAGTCGCGGTATTGCGCCTTGCTAAGGCGAAACGTGATTATGCGGTTCAGCTAACAACCCCATGGGCCATCCGAGTGAGAAGTCTCGTAACGTAGTCGCTCCCTTCGGCGGTGCGCGCAAAGTCGAGAGGCGTCTTGCCGCCAAGCGCCAACTTCGGGCTGGCGAGCCACCGCCCCGCCGCCTTTTTGTCACCGTCGAAGAACTCCTCCGCTGCGGCGATAACCTTGGCGACTCGGTAAACGCGACTTGATTCCTCTGCCGTCAAGGGCTCCTTGCGACGCTTTCGGGAGTGATACGTACTCTCGGGGATGTTTACTATCCTGAGAATCTGTCCATCTGTGACGGACAGGGCCCTTGCGAGGCGTCCAACGGTCGCAGTGGACAAGCCATCGTTGATGCTTCTTGCGATCTCGAATTCATTCGTACCGCGCAGCCCGATGATCTTGGCGCTGGGTAGCGGCTGTGCCCTACGTGTCGGCGTGTAGTGCTTTATGACCACGCGAGCTCTATCCATGTAGCGATATTACTGCAAATGTAGACCTCGGCTTGCTCAATTGATAGTAGTGTGGACTTCAGTCGCTGAAGACAGCAAAGCGCTAGATCGCACACACTGCTGCAAGCACCAGAAGCCTGGGACTACGCCTTCAGACCGGGCTTGGACCTGTACACGCGCGTGACGTCCCTTATGCGCCCGATGTTGTCCTTGATGTACTCGATCTCGGTGTGGTCCTTGACGTCCACACGGAACATGATGCGGGCGCCCATGTTGCTGTTCACGTCCGCCGACACCCGGAACGCGCTCTTGTTCATGTTCGAGATGACGTCCAGCACGTCCTTGAGCAGGCCGGGGCGGTCCACGGCCACGACCTCGAAGTCGACCGGGAACACCTCCCCTGCCGGCGTGTCCCAGGTGACGTTCACGAAGCGGTCGGCGTCAGTCTCCATCAGGTGCTTGACGTTGGGGCAGTCGACGCGGTGCACCGAGATGCCACGACCGCGCGTGACGTACCCGATGACGTAGTCCCCCCGCACCGGGCTGCAGCACTGAGCGAGGTTCGCGGGCGCATCGAGCCCGTCCACGTAGACGCCAGACACGCTCTTGCGCGGCTGCTCGGCCGGTTGCTGGGGACGGCGGTCCTTGACCAAGTCGGGGACCAGCGTCTCGATCACGACCTTGGGCGTGATCCGCTGTGCATCCAGGGCCAGGTAGACGTCGTCCACGCTGTCGGAGTTGAGCAGCGTGTCGGCCACTTCGAGCAGCTTGGCCTTGGTCATGTTCGGCGCCACGGGCAGGCTGCGGCGACGCAGGCCACGCTCCAGCATCCGCTTGCCGGCCTCGAGCTGCTGCTGACGCTCCTGCAGGCGGAAGTAGTGGCGGATCTTCTGCTTGGCGCTGCGGGTGACGACCATGTTCACCCAGTCGGCCGAGGGGCCGTACTGGCTGGAGCGGTTCGTCAGGATCTCGACGCGATCGCCGGTCTGCAGCTGATAGGTGAGCGGCACGATCTCGCCGTTCACGCGCGCGCCTATCGTCCTGTGCCCCACCTCGGTGTGCACCTGGTAGGCGAAGTCGATGGGCGTGGAGCCCCGCGGCAGGTTCACCACGTCGCCTGCCGGCGTGAATACGAGGACGCGCTCGCCCAGGTAGTCGGTCTTGACGGCGTCCACGAACCCCTCGGCGTCCTCAGAGGTGGTGTCGATGTCCAGCAGCTGCTTCATCCACTCGAGGCGCTTCTGGATCTCGGCCGGGTCGTTGATGCCGTCCTTGTAAGCCCAGTGGGCGGCGACCCCGAACTCGGCCACCTCGTGCATGCGCCGCGTCCTGATCTGCACCTCGATGGGCTGGCCCAACAGGCCGATCACCGTGGTGTGCAGGCTCTGGTAGCCGTTCGGTTTGGGCACCGCCACGTAGTCCTTGAACCGCCCCGGGATGGGCGTCCACAGGCTATGGACGATGCCGAGGGCACGGTAGCAGACGGCCTTCTCCGCGTCCTCTTGGGGTAGGCCGTTGCCGTTCGTCTCTGGGTCAAGGATGGCGCGTATGGCCATGAGGTCGAAGATCTGGTCCAGGCTCCTGTTGTCGCGCTGCATCTTCCGGTAGATGGAGTAGAGGTGCTTGCTGCGACCCGAGAGCTCGGCCTCAAGCCCCTCGGCCTTCAGCCGGTCAGTCAGGTGGCCGATGGCCTCCTTGACGTACTTCTCGCGCTCGATGTGCCGCGAGCGAACCTGCCGCTCGAGCTGCTCGTAACGCTCCCTGTCCACGTAGTAGAACGCCAGGTCCTCGAGCTCGTTCTTGATGTGGTTGATCCCCAGCCGGTGCGCGAGGGGCGCGAAGATCTCGAGGGTCTCCTCGGAGATGCGCACCTGCTTGGCCGGGGGCATGTGCTCGAGCGTGCGCATGTTGTGCAGGCGGTCGGCCAGCTTGACCAGGATGATCCGCACGTCGCTGACCATCGCCAGCAGCATCTGCCGCAGGTTCTCCGACTGTTCGTCGTGGTAGACGCGCACGGCGAGCTTGCTGATCTTCGTCTCGCCCTCGACGATGCGCCTGACGGTCTCGCCGAAGCGCTCCTCGATCTCCTCGAACGTGGCCTCGGTGTCCTCGACCGTGTCGTGCAGCAGACCGGCCTTGAGGGCGTCCACGTCGAGTCGCATCTCGGCGAGGATCTCGGTGACGGCCACGGGATGCGTGATGAACGGCTCGCCCGACCGGCGCTTCATGCCGCGGTGGTGCCGCTCCGCGAAGAGGTACGCCTCGTGAACGCGGCGCTGGTCCTCCTTCGAGAGGTAGCTGGTAGCGGCCTTGAGCCCGTCAGGCACGCTGATCACCGCGGTATCCATCAGGCCGCGAGTCTATCACCGGAAGGTGGATTCTCATGATGCCCCCGTGTAAAGGGTTTTCACCGTTGTGCCATGTGTTCTTGGCGGTGTTCTTGGGCGGTGTTCTTGGGCGCCCCGGCGCGCCGGTCCTCGGTGGCGTCGCCCTCCCCAGCCGCTGGGCCCGACCGGGCGTAACCTGACGCTGTGACCTTCACAGGCTTCCACCCGGACGGCTTCACCTTCTTCGCCGACCTGCACCGCGACAACTCGCGCGAGTTCTGGGAGGCGAACAAGGAGCGCTACCTGTCCAACGTGCGCGCGCCGTTGGAGGCGCTGGCCCGCGACCTCGAGGGCGCGTTCGGCGAATGGCACGCCTTCCGGCCCTACCGCGACCTACGCTTCACCAAGGACAAGCGGCCGTACAAGGAGCGCGCGGCGATCCAGTTCGGTGGCCGCGGGCCCGGAGCGATAGGCGGGCAGTACCTCCAGATCGGCAAGGAGGGCCTGTTCATCGGCGTGGGCAGCTACTACTTCCACCCCGAGCACCTCAAGCTCTACCGCCGCGCCGTCGCCGACGACCGCCTGGGCGGTGAGCTGGAAGGGATCGTCGAGAACGTCCTGGCGAGCGGCTACGGCCTCGTGGGCGAGACCCTCAAACGCGCCCCGCGGGGCTTCACCGAGGAACACCCCCGCGCTTCGTTGCTGAAGCGCAAGGGCATCGCTCTGAGCGCGCAGTACCCGGTCGAGGACTGGATGTTCTCGCCGGGCGCCCTAGAGCGCGTGGCCCGGGTCTTCGCCGACGGCGAGCCGCTGTCCGCCTGGCTGCGGGCGCGGTTGGGGTAGTTCGCGGGCCGGCGTTCTGGCGACCTGGGCTTCGGAGGCATGGCACCTCTTTTCGGCCACGGCGCCACTACCAAGCACGTGCATAGCTCAACCG
>JBDZWC010000100.1:0-10968 GCA_040256005.1 Deinococcaceae bacterium
TCTCAGCTGAAGCTGCGACGCGTCATCGCGCCCCACTTGCCACGCTTGCTCCTGACACCGAACGTCGCGACAAGTCGGACGAACGCC
Source organism: Deinococcaceae bacterium (assembly GCA_040256005.1). Lineage (GTDB taxonomy): Bacteria > Deinococcota > Deinococci > Deinococcales > Trueperaceae > DASRWD01. The sequence continues at coordinate 88 of JBDZWC010000100.1, forward strand.
AGCCATGGCCGGTACCAGAAGCTCTCGGTAATGACCGCGTTCAGCAGCCTGAACCTGTCGATCGCGCGGCGCGGCGAGTGCGGCAGGACCACGTCGAGGGCCGTCGTGCCGAGGCTCACCAGCACACCGTACAGAAGCGCCAGCGCGAAGAACGCCGAGGCGAAGGCCACGTCGAGGTGACCGAGGACGGCGAGGACGGCGACGAGCAGGTAGCCGGCGACCTCGAAGACGGGCGAGAGCCCCTCCACGAACCACATGTAAGGCAGCGCCACCAGCCCGATGCGGCCGTAGCGGGGGTTGAAGAGCATGTCACGGTGCGCCCATAGGACCTCCCACAGGCCCCGATGCCAGCGATCGCGCTGGTTGCGCAGTATCCGTGGCTCCTCGGGCACCTGTGTCCAGCACACGGGGTCGACCAGGTACTCGATGCGGTAAGGCTCTCCCCTGTCCCTGAAGTGCCTGTGCAGCCTGACTGTGAGCTCGAAGTCCTCGCCCACCGTATCGGTGCGGTAGCCGCCGACGGCGATCAGCGCGCTGCGCCGGAACAACCCGAACGCGCCTGAGACCAGGATCATGCACCGCAGGTGGCTCATGGCGACCCGTGCTGCGGTGAAGGCCCTTACGTACTCGAGCTGCTGCCAACGCGCCAGGAAGTTGCGTGGCGTGCGGGCGAGGCGCACGCTGCCGCCGGTGACGACGGCGTCGTTCACGAGCCGGATCGAGCCGCCGAGCGCCACCAGACTGGGGTCGTCGAGGAAGCGCGTGCCGGCCAGAAGCAACGCCTCGGGGTCCACGAGGCTGTCGGCGTCGATCACCACGACGATGGGGTACCTGGCCTGCTCCAGCCCGGCGTTGAGGGCGTCGGCGCGACCGCCGTTCTCCTTCTCGACGACAGTCAACGCCGGATGAGAGGCGCTGCGCCACGTGCCGATGACCGGGGCGTGCTGGGTGAACCGCCGGGGGCTCGCGACGGTCGGGAGCAGGTCGAACGCCTCGCCCAGGACCCGCATGGTGCCGTCCTTGGAGCCGTCGTTGACGACGACAAGCTCGAACTCGGGGTAGTGCATCGAGAGGAGGCTGCGAACGCTGCCCACGATCGTCGCCTCCTCGTTGTAGGCGGGAACTACGAAGCTGACCGGGAGGTACGTAGCGGCCCTCGTGAGCGCCGTCTCCTCCAGCTCCGAGGCCCTTCTGTCCCGCATGAGCAGCGCGCGCGACGCCAACACCAGACCGCCGATCTGCGCCCCGTTGATCACCGCGAAGGCGGCCAGGACGACGAGTTGGAAGGCGTCGATGACGTTCATGACGCCGGCTCGATCGCGCCCGTGAGCGTGAGGAGCGTCACCGGCCTGGCCGGGGCCTTCGCCGGTGGCTCGAGCGGTGTGCGAGCCATTGCCAAGGTGATCTCCGCGACGTCCTTGGCGAACCTGTCTGGGTGCGAGTCGGCGGCCTCGCGCAGCGCCCTCTCGCCCGGGGCGCCGCTGCGCGCCAACGCCTGCGCCGCGGCACGGCGCACGTCCCACGTGCGGTCGCCAAGCAGCGTCCACAGCGCTCGTACGGCTACGTGGGGCGGCAGCCACACGAGCGCGTACGCGGCCTGCACCCTGGTGCCCACGTGCGCTGCACTGGCCGCCTCCAGCACTGCGGCGTGGGCCCGCTCTGGCACGTGCCCGACGCGCGCCAGGGCTCGCAGCGCCGCTGCTACGGTCTCGTCCTCCACCGCGCCGAGGAGGGCTTCGGTCGCCAGTTCCAGCGCCTCCGGGCGGTGCGACAGCCCGATCGCCTCCAGTGCGGCCACGTGGGCCACCTCCGGTTGGCCGCGCCGCAACAGCCGTCCACACAACCACGCCAGGTGGTCGCCGGCGGCCATCAACACGGTCGAAAGGAACGTGCGCGTGCCGGCAGGGTCCCTCATCGCGCTCAGGTGCGCCTCTATGGCGGCCACCAGTTCCGGTCCCACCGGCTCGGGGTGTGACCGCTCGGCCAACACCCTCGTCATCCCCAGCAGCGCGGCTCGAGCGCTCCTGAGGTCGCTCCCGCGCGCCGCGCGTGCGAACAGAGACAGGGCGTCCGGCGTCGCGATCCAAGCCAGGCGCTCCAGGGCGGCCGTCGAACCGCTGCGTGGCACACCGATGCCTCTGGCTGCGGCGGCGAGTTCTGCCTCGAGGACGCCGCTGGTATGGAGGCCGGACCTGACGCGCTCGACGCCCTCCCCCGTCAGTTGCTGGATGACCCGGGCAGCGGCCTCGGAAGCGGTCGTCCTCGCCTCGGGCGGCACGACGGGGACGTCGCCACCGGCCGCCACACCGCCCCAGGCCCGCGTCCACCCGGCGACGAGGCGCTCGCGGCGTCGCGCTACCTCCTGGCGGTAGGCGACGAGAGCGAGGTGAACGAGAGCGACGGTTCCCAACGCCACGCCTGCCACGGTCAGCGCGAGTACCAGCGATCGCCACGCGTTCACCGTGCCCTGGCCCGTCACGAACCAGGCGAGCATCGCGAACATCGTTACGCTCACCGCGGCCGCCACGATAAGGATGGCCACGAACAACGACGCCAGCCCGGCGCCGCGCATCAGCCGCTGTCTGGTCCGGCGATGTGCGCCGCCATCGCGTGGCCCTCGGGCAGTAGCAACACGACCCGCTCCGGCCGCGCCGCGCGAGCCACGCGCTCCACGCGAGCGAGCAGGCTCCTCAGGTCGAACGGCTTGGGCACTACGTCACCGGCGCCTACGGCGAACGCCAGCTCCACCTGGTCGGGCCCGGCAGCGTTGCTAACCACGACGACGGCCGCCCCTGCGGACGCGAACTCTCTGACGTGGTGTAGGCCGTTGCCGTCAGGCAGATGGATGTCGAGCAGCACGGCGTCAGGCGCCGGGCCGTCCGCCAGCGCCGCGCGGGCGCCGGTCAGGTCCTCGAACGTCGAGACACGCCACCCCGCGCGCTCGAAGACGCTCCTCGCCAGGACCAGGATCGCCTCCGTGTCATCCACGACCCAGAGCGTGCCCGTTGCCGTCTGCCTATCGAGGGTGTCGTCACCCTCCCCCACCCCGCTCGCGCCCTCAACGGGCGGTGCGAACGCATTGTGCATGGCGGCACTCTATGTAGGGATACGCGCTCAGGACGAGACCTAATGCACATGACGGGCGCGGCTCGAGGTCAGGTAGCGACCCCGAAACGTAGGACGTGTCCAGCTTCGATGAGCCTCGACTCCCTGACGCCCTCCAGGTCTTCCACCTCGACGACCAGGGCTCCCTGTGCGCTCACGCCGCGAGCATGGCCGGTAACGCGGCCGCGCTCCTCGGCAGGGTCGCCGATCGAGACGACGACGCTCCTGCCGGCCAGGAAGTCCACGGCAGCGAACGCTTCCTTGACCGCCGGCCCCCCGGCCCTGGCCAGCTCGAGCCCTTCGGCCAGGCCAGCCAGCACCGCGTCGCTCACCGCTCCCACGGACTGGCCCTCCAGGCGGGCGGCTTCCACGCCGACGGGGTTCGTGACGTTCACCCCCACGCCGGCGATCACCTGGCCCGACACGACCTCCGTCAGGATGCCGCCCAGCTTGCCCTCGCGAAGGTACAGGTCGTTCGGCCACTTGACAAGCACCTTGGGCGCACCCGGGAGAGCTGTCAGCGACCGCGCGACACCCAACCCCAACGCCAAGGTCAACCAAGGCCAGGTCTCCTGCCCGAGGCCGACGGACTGGTAGCTGCCCCCTGGCGGAGACGACCAGGCCGTGCCTCGCCTGCCTTTGCCGGCCACCTGGGCCCCGGCGCGGAGACAGAGCCCCGAGACGTCTTCCCCCGCCTCGACGCGGGTGCGCATCTCATCCTGGGTCGAGCCCACCTGTCCCAGGTTCACGATCCGGAACGTCATGCGGGTTCAGTCTGCAGCGACCGCGGCGTCCTGGCCGGCGAGGGCGTCGGCGTCCTCGGGACGCCTGACGCTGAACACGCGGCTCACGCCGCGCTCGGTCGTCACGCCCCACAGTGTGTCGGCCACCTCGAACGTCGCCTTCTGGTGGGTGATCAGGACGAACTGCGTGCCATGCCGAGCCAGCCGCGTCACGAACGTGCCGAACCGCCTTATGTTGGCCTCGTCGAGCGGCGCGTCCACCTCGTCGAGCACGGCCACGGACAGGCCGGTGCCGCCTCCGTCACCCATAAGGGCGAAGAGGAACGCCAGGGCTCCCATCGTCCGTTCGCCCACGGATAGCAGATGCAGTGACTGGGTCTGCTTGCCGGGAGGTTGCAGCCTTATGCGCACGCCGGTGGGGCGTCTGCCATCGGTGTCCACCTCGATCGCGCCGCGACCGTCCTCCCCGAACAGGTGCTGCACGTGCCTGCCGAACGACGACCTGAGCCGTTCCAGGGCGGCGTCGAGCAGCTGGGCGGTCTCCTTGTCGATGCGCTCCAGCGCCGTCTGCAGCTCGGCCACGGCCAGGGTCGCCTGCACGGCCTCTACCTCGAGCGTCTCCCGCCTGGCACTGACCTCCTCCAGCTCGCCCGCGGCGCGGTGGTTCACGGCACCCAGCGCCTCGAGCGCCTCGGTGGCCTCCCGCAGCCGCTGCCGAGCGGTGCGCTCAGACATCTCGAGGCGTGACACGCCCGCCGGGAAGCCGTTGAGCTCCTCGCTCACCATCTCCAGCGAAGTCTCGCGGCGCGCGGCCAGCACCTTCGAGTCCTCGATCGCCTGAGCGATCGCCGCCTGCTCGTCCGACCGGCGTGCGAGCTCCTCTTCGTGCTCCATGACCACCCCGCGGGTGCGGACGACGTCCTGCTCTTCGCCTTCCACCCCGGCCGGGAGCTCTTCCTTGGCTCGCTCCAGTCGCTCGAGCGCGGCGCTCAGGTCGCCGTGCGCGGCCGCTTCCTGTTCCTCGACGATCTCGAGCTCGCTCTGGATCTCCGCCAGTCGCGCCCGCGCCTGTTCCAGCCGCTTCAGTCCGGCGGCGTGAGCGGCCCAGCGCTCGGCCAGGAGCTCGCGCTCGTGGCCGGCCCTCGTGACCGCTTCTTGAACGCGCGAGTGCGCTTCTCTCGCCGCTTCGAACCTCCGGCTGGCGCTCTCGAACTGGGCTGCGACATCCTCCACGGAGGGGCCGTGCTGGGCCTCGTCTGGTTGGTCAGCCAGCGCCGCCTGCGCTCGCAACGTGGCGAGGCTCTCCCGGGTGGCCGCCAGCCGCTCCTCGAGCTCGAGACGCAGCCGCTCGTTGGCCGCGCGCCCCTCCCGGGCCCGGTTGTTGGCGTCCTCTGCCTTCTGGGCCTCCTCGGTAGCGACCCTCAACGCTTCCTGTCGGGCGCGTACGTCCCGACGCGCCTCCTCCAGCTCGCTGAGTGCGGCCTCGGCGGCGATACCGGCCTCCTCCGCCGCGGCCTCCGCCGCCTCGAGGTCGGCGCCCAGGCCCAGGACGGTGCTCTGGCCGGAGCGCTTGCCGCCGCTCATGGCCCCGGTCGTCTCGAGGAGGTCGCCGTCCAGCGTCACCAGCCGTGGTCTGCTCGCCCGGCCGCGGGCGATCGCTGTCGCCACGTCCAGGTCTGCGACCACGAGCGTGTTGCCCAGGAGCAGGTCGCGGACGGCGGAGAAGCGCGGTTCGACCTCGACGAGCTCCGTGGCGGCGCCAACGGCGCCGGCCGAGGCCAGGTCCGCTGGATCCAGGCGGCCGAAGGCGGGCCTGACGAGGTCGAGGGGCAGCACGGTCACGTAGCCGCCGCTGCTCTTCACGTGTGCGATGACGGCTTGGCCGGTGGCAGCGTCCTCGACGACCACGTACTCGGACCGCCGGCCCAACGCTGCGGCTATGGCCTGTTGGTGCTCGGGACGCACGCGCAGCAGGTCGGCCACCGAGCCCACGACGCCGCGTATCCCCGACGCGAGTGCGGTGCGCGGGCCCTGCGCGTACCCGCGCCTGGCCTCGTAGGCAGCCCGCAGACGCTCCGCCGCCCGCTTCGTCGCCATGGCTTCGGCGGCCGCCAGTGCCTGCTGCTCGTGCACGGTGGCGAGCGCCTGCCTGGCATGCTCTAGGGCGGACGCGGCCCGCTCCCTCGCCTCGCGCGCGGTCTCGGCTGCCGCGGCCAGCGTCGCCGGGTCGTCGGCCGCGAGGCCGCTCGCGGCCTCGGCCAGCCTAGTGGCAAGCTCTGACTCCTGTTGTTCCAACGCGGAGATCCGAGCGCCGAGCGCCGCCGCGTCGCGTTGGCTGGCAGACTCCCGCTCACGCGCCGCGGTGAGCTGTGCCGCGACCTCGTCCAGACGGGCCCCCGCCTCCCGGGCTGCGGTCGAGGCCGCTTCCAGCTCGGCTGCCAGAGCCTTCAGTCGTTCATCTGCGGAAGCCACCGTCTCGTCCGGTGCCTCCGGTGCCGTGGCGTCCTGCAAACGGCCCGCCTCGGCCGTCAGGTCCGAGGCCCGCTGCTGCAGCCCGCTACTCCTGGCGCGCAGGCCGTTGACCCGCTCCTCGGCTACCCGCAGGTCGCCACGCTTTGCCTCGAGGTCGGCGGCCGCCGCGCGAAGGCGCTCTTGAGCTCTGTCGTGGTCGCGCTTCGCGGCGTCGAGCGCGCTACGGAGCTGAGCCAGGGCAGCCCGACCTTCCGCCAGCCTCTGCTCGTTGGCCCCTCGCTCTTCGTGGAGCGAGCGCAGCTCGGCCTGCAGCGACTCGTGCCTGAGGAGCGCCGCCGTGTAGCGCAGCTGCAGGGACTCTGCCGTCAGCTCGGCGTGCCGCTTGGCGTCCCTGGCCTCCTCGGTCAGCACCTGCTCCCTCTCGAGCAGCGTGGCGAGCAGCTCCTGCAGCCGTTCGAGGTGCCTGTCTGCCGCGGCCAGCCTGTCCGCGGCCTGGTCGCGCCGGGTCGCCAAGCGGGCGGCGCCCGCGGCCTCCGAGACGTACTCCAGGAGGCGCTCGGGGTCCGCCATGAGCACCTCGCTGACCTCGCCCTGGCCGATCACCGCCAGGCCGGAGCGGCCGAGGCCGGAGCCGGCCAGCGCCTCTTCGACGTCCAAGAAGCGGGCGCTCCTGCCGTTGAGACGCAGACGCGTGGTGCCCTCGCGGTCGAGGCTGCGCCACACCTTCACGGAGCCCGACCTGCCCGTCAGCTCGACCTCGACCTCGGCGAGGCCGACCGAGCGCTTGCCGGTGGCGCCGTGGAAGATGAGGTCGGTCTTGTCTTCGGCCCTGAACGCAGCCGCCCTGCCGCCGCCGGTGGTCCAACGGAGCGCGTCGATGATGTTGGACTTACCGGATCCGTTCGGGCCGATGATCGCGGTGACGCCCGGGGCGAACTCGATCGTCGTGCGGTCCCCGAAGCTCTTGAAGCCCTGCAGGGTCAGCGACGCGATCCGCACACCGCAAGATAACCCGCTTGCCAGCGGGACGCTCAGGGGCCGGCGGTCAGTCCTCCGCCGCTACCTCGCCCGTGTCCTGCTCCTCGCCTCGCTCCTCGTCTTGCTCCTCGTACGAGGGCAGGCTCCTGAGTCTCGCGTGCTGCAGCTTGCCGCCCAGCTGCCCCTGCAGCTCGGTGATCCTGTGCTCCATGTTGCGTTGCAGCTGGTCCAGCCGCTGCCGGAGCCTGATGATCTCCTCGACCCCCGCCAGGTTCACGCCCAGCTCCTGCGTCAGGCGCCTTATCTCCCGCAACTGCTCGATGTTGCGCTGCGAGTAGAGCCGGGTCTTGCCGCTGCTGCGGCTGGGTTCGATGAGGCCCTTGCGCTCGTAGAGGCGCAACGTCTGTGGGTGCATATCGACCAGCTCGGCCGCCACGCTTATCACGTAGAGCGGCTTGTCCTGATCGATCTCCCTATCCTGGTGGCGCTCCTCCTTGGGCTCGCTCGGATCGTCGCGACGGTCCTTCAAACGGTCCCTCCAGAAGCAAGCTTACGCAACCAGGCGCGCCCGGAGCGAAGGATGCCATCTACCAAGCTCACCTGCACGGTGAGGCGCAGGTCGCCGCCGCCCAGGCCGCCGCCAGCCACGACCAGGCTCTGGCCGTCGGAGGTGCCTGGCGGCACCGGCACCCTGACGCCCTCGTAGTCCACGACCCCGCCGGCGGACGCCTGCCAGGGCGTGATGGCGATGGTGTCGTGTACATCGCGGCCCTGAACCCGGGCCGTTTCCGGCAAGCGCACTTCGATGTCGACCATGAGGTCACCCGGCGGCGACCCCGGTCCGCCCAGGCCGCGAAGCCTCAGCTTCGTCTTGCTCTTGGCGCCGGCCGGCACCTGCACCTCGACGGCAGCCGCGTTGCGGCGCACCCCCCTGCCGTTGCAGGCGGGGCACGTACCGTCATAGGGGTTGGCCGAGAAGGGCCCGGCCGGGGCCGTGACGGCGCCCTCGGCCACGGCTCTGCCCGTGCCTTGGCAGACGGCGCACACGCTCGGGCCGGGCACGCGCACGCGCTTCACGGCGCCGCTCACCGCCTCACCCAGGGTGAGGTCGAGCACCACCTCGCGCGTCTCGCCCGGGAGCAGCCCGCTCCCCCTCAGCATGCCCGCGACCATGCCGAACAGGGCGTCGAACATGGCGTTGCCGGTCATGGCACCGCCCGCCATGCGCGTCCAGTCGATGGGCACCTCGGCTTCCCTGAACATCTCGCGCCACTGCTCGCCCGTATACGTCGGCGTGGTGAAGCCGCCCGTGGGCTCGTGCCCGTACCGGTCGTACCGTGCCCGCGACTCGGGGTCCCGCAGGACGGCGTAGGCCTCCGAGAGCTCCTTGAACCTCTCCTCGGCCTGCTCGTCGCCCGGGTTGCGATCGGGGTGGTACCGCATCACCTGCTGACGGAACGCGCGCTTCACCGCAGCGGCATCCGCGTCGCGGGGCACGCCGAGGACCTCGTACGGATCGCGCCGAACGCCGTTCACCCGTCGATGATACATTACCTGAGCGCCACAGACTAAAGCCCCTATCGCGGACGGCACGTGCCGCTACTTGCGAAAGGAGGCACGATCCGGCGGGGACGCGCTACCATCGCTGCCAAGAACCGCCGCCAAAGTGCGCTTCTTAGGAGGTTTGACGTGCGCAAGAGAGTTGGCTTGGTCCTCCTGGTGGCGCTGGCCGTGCTGCTTGCCGGTTGCCGCAACGAGACGCAGAACCGCATCCGCCGAAGCATCCAGGACTTCACGGCGACACGGATGTACATAACGATCTACTCGTACGATGGCAAGCCCGTGTTCAGCGGCGTCGTGGACGGCAAGATCACGCGGTCCGGTACGGCATCGGAGGGGTCCGGCGGCGAGGCGCAGGGAGCCTACATCTTCTGGTACGACGAGCGCGGCCGCTACCACCAGACCGACCTTCCATACATCCTGACGTCGTACGACGTCGCCGAGGACCTGCCGGCTGCGGGCGAGTAGCCGCTGAAGGTTCGGTTAACCGCACCTGTCGTCGCCCGTAGAACGTGGCGCCGACGCACTTAGTACCGTGAGTGGCCAAGGAGGCCCGAAGTGAGAACGAAGCGTTCCATGCTCGCAGCGGCGGTGGCCGTGGTCGGTCTGCTGCTCACGTCGTGCACCGTCACCATCCAGCCGTCGCCCGGGTTCCAGATCACCTTCAACGACGTCATCACGGAGTTCCGTCCCACACGCGGAGTGGGCTCCACCTACTACGTCGGCGAAGAGGTCAGGTTCCTCCTCACGGTGACCCAGCCCGGCTACATCACGCTCTCGGCCATCGATCCCGACGGCTCCGTGTACGTGTTCTCCCGGAACATCCTCGTGCCGCGCGGGTCCTCCGTCCTCCCCTTGGACAGCCAGCGCGTCGTCTACAACGCCGCCCCGCCGCGCGGGCATCACCGCATTCGCGCCACCTTCACGGCGAACCCCACCTCCGGCACGGTCGTGTACCGGGGTCGCAGGGGCGACGCCGAGTGGTCGGCTGCCATCGAGCTAGAACTGCGGCAGGCAGACGTGCGCGACTGGGCCGAGACCAGCCTGGTGATCCGCTAGTCGCGAGCTGCATATAGCCAGCCAGTCGGCGTGGGCGGCGGATGCCGCCCGCGGCGACCCTTGGGGTAGAATGTGACCCAGTGCGGCGGTGCCTCAACGCGTCGCCCGCTGGAGGACCCTTCTTGGCAGGACACAGCAAATGGGCTCAGATCAAGCGCAAGAAGGCGGTGCTGGACCGTCAACGCGGCAAGGTGATCAGCAAGCACATCCGCGCGATCCAGTCCGCCGTGCGCGCCGGCGGGAGCGGTGACCCCAGCGTCAACCTCCCGCTCAAGAACGCTCTGGCGGCCGCGAAGACCGACAACGTGCCGGCCGACAACATCGACAGGGCCATCGAACGTGCCCTGGGCGGCGGCGAAGGCGGCAGCTTCGAAGAGGTGCTCTACGAAGGCTACGGGCCCGGCGGCGTGGCCATGCTGGTGGAGGCGTTGACCGACAACCGCAACCGCACGGTGGGCGAGGTCAGGCACGTCTTCAGCAAGCACGGCGGCAACCTCTCCGGCTCTACCGCCTGGCAGTTCGACACCAAGGGATTGATCGTCGTCGAGGGTGACATCGAGGGGCTCGAGGACGTGGCCATAGACCTCGGCGCCGACGACATAGAGGTAGAGGACGGCGCGTTGACCGTCTACACGGCGCCGGGCGACCTCTTCGAGGTCGTCGAGGGCCTGCAGTCGCGCGGGGTCGAGGCCGCGGTCGCGCAGCTCACGCGCGTGCCGCAGACGCAGACGCCCATCCCTGACGACGACGCCCGCAAGGTCATGAACCTGATGGAGGCGCTCGAGGACCTCGATGACGTACAGAACGTCTACTCCACTGCCGACCTGGACAGCGTCGAGTTCGTCGGTCAGTAGCGTGGGAGAGGGAGCTAAGGTGGGCTTTCCGTCTGTCAAGTGGGACGACATCCCGGCCATCACGGGCTCGCAGATGCAGCAGCTCATCATGCTGGCGACCGGCAAGTTCG
>JBDZWC010000208.1:0-2866 GCA_040256005.1 Deinococcaceae bacterium
GGCGAACACCTAGACCCGCTCGCGCACTGGAACTCGACCCAACTGCCGCACCCGGCGCGCATGCGGCCCTCTTATGCCGCGGGCATAGACACTTGTCTGGTGCGCATCGAGACCGACACCGGCATCGTGGGCTGGGGCGAGGCCAAAGCGCCGGTGGCGCCGCGCGTAGCCCAGGCGATCATCCACGACCTGATGCGCGACCAGTTGATCGGCGCCGACCCCCGCAAGGTCGAGGTCATCTGGGAGACGCTGTTCGCGTCCATGCGGCTGCGCAGCCACGAGGGCGGGTTCATGCTGGAGGCGATGAGCGGCGTGGACATCGCCCTCTGGGACATCATCGGCAAGGCGACCGGCGAACCCATCCACAGGCTGCTGGGCGGGGCTTACCGGGACCGGATCCTCGTGTACGCCTCGGGCGTGCCGGCGACGAGGGCGAATCGGGGCAGCGCCGACCACGAGCGCATGCTCGCGGGCGCCAGGAGCGCTATGGAGCGCGGCTTCCGTGGCCTGAAGATGGCGATCGGCACCTCTCCAGAGGACGACGTGGCATCTGTCGCGGCGGTCCGCGAGCTGGTGGGGACCGACTTCCGCATCTTCGTCGACGCCGCGGGCAACTACGACGTCAGCACCGCCATCCGGATCGGACGCGAGCTGGAAGGCCTGGGCGTCGGGTTCCTCGAGGCGCCGGTGCCGCCGGAGCACATCGAGGCATACGCCGAGGTGGCTCGCGCGTTGTCCCTGCCCATCGCCAACGACCTGATCTCGACCCGCTACCAGGTTCTCCGCTTTTTACGGGCGGCCGCATTGGACGTGGTGCAACCAGACGTGTGCCGCAGCGGCGGCATCACCGAGCTCAAGCGCATAGCCGTCCTGACCGACGCCTTCGGGGTGGGATTCACGCCGCACGTGAGCATCGGCTCCGCTATCCACTTCGTGGCCAGCGCTCACGTGGCGGCGGCAGCTCCGAACCTTCACATGATGGAGTACTGGTTCGGCGAGAACCCTCTCGGCGACGCCATCCTGAAGGAGGGCAGCGTCGCGCTGGTGGACGGCCATTTGCCCGTGCCGCAAGGTCCGGGCTTGGGCGTCACCGTGGACGAGGACAAGGTGCGCGCCTTGGCGGTGCCAGCGTGATCGAAACGGGATCTGCACGCGACGCTCAGAGGGTGTACGCCGTCGTGGACTCGGGGACGACGACCACAAGGCTTCGCGTCTGGCGCGGCGATGCGGTCACCTGGAGCGGGAGCCGCGCGGCCGGCGCTAAGGACACCGCCGTGGACGGTAACACCGCCAAGGTGGAGGCGGCGCTGGCCGAGCTGCTCGAGGAGAGCGAAGCCGACCCCGAGGCCATCGTGTGCTCGGGCATGATCACCTCGAACATGGGCCTGTTCGAGCTACCCCATCTGCCGGCCCCGGCTGGGCTGGACGACCTGGCGCGCGGCGTCAAGCAGCGCGTGTTCGGGGGCCCGAGCGACGTCCCGCTGACCTTCATCCCCGGGGTGAAGACGCCGGTGACCGGTGAAGGGTTCGCCGATCTGGCTTCCGGCGACGTCCTCCGCGGCGAAGAGGCTGAGGTGGCTGGCCTGCATGAGCTCCTCGACCTGGGTCGCGACTCGATCTACCTGCACCTGGGCTCGCACCACAAGGCCATCGACGTGGACGCGGACGGCCGCATCCTCGCCTCGCGCACCGCGATCACCGGGGAGCTACTGGCTGCGGTAAGCGGACAGACGATCCTCAAGAGCAGCATCGTCAGCCTGAGCGGGCTTCAGCTGGATGTGGAAGCTGCCGTGGCCGGCGCCGAGGCAGTCCGCGAACACGGTCTGGGACGGGCGCTCTTCCTCGTCCGAGTGGGCGAACAGCTGGCAGGCCACAGCAAAGACCGCATGACGAGCTACCTGCTAGGCGTGCTGGCCTCCCAGGATCTGCCGCTGGTGCGCGCTGCTGCGACGGACACGCCGATCGTCCTCTACGGAGGCGGTGCGTTCGTGTCCATACTCGAAGCGCTGCTACGAGCGGAGGGCTTCAGCGAGGTTCGCGTGGTGGAGCGCGAGACGTCGGACGACGCGGCCGTGGTAGGGGCCGTGCGCATCTTCGAGCGGGCCCGGGAGCTGGGGGTAGTGGCATGAAGGCGGCCTTCGAGGCAGCCATGCTGGAGCACCGCTTGGTCGCCATCCTGCGCGGCATCCCGGACGACGACGTGGGCGACCTGACCGAAGCGCTCGTCGAGAGCGGCGTGAGGCTCATCGAGGTGTCGCTGACCGACCCATCGGCGCTGCGGCAGTTGTCGGTGATGCGGGAGCGTGCCGGCGATGAGGTACTCGTCGGCGCGGGCACAGTGACGTCGCTCGAACTGGCCAACGCGGCGTGGGACGAGGGCGCCTCGTTCTTGGTGACGCCTCACACCGCGCCCGAGGTGGTCGAGTTCGCGAACTCCAACGATTTAGGAGTCCTGTGCGGCGTCATGACTCCTACTGAGGTGATGACGGCGCTGTCTGCTGGCGCTCGCTTCCTCAAGTTGTTTCCTGCTGGAGTGCTCGGGCCCAACTATGTGAAGCAGTTGCTTGGGCCGTTTCCTGATTTGGAGTTGTTCGTGGTGGGGGGTGTTGGTAGCTCGAACGTGCGGGAGTTCCTGGAGGCCGGCGCGGTCGGTGCAGGCGTTGGTGGGGCGTTGTCGGCGCGGGATGGGCGACGTGACGGGTTCGCGGCGGCGCGGGATGAAGCCACCAAGCTGACAAGCGTTCTCGTGGCGCGAACCGAACGACTTCCCTAGCTTCTCAGGGTTCCCCTCGACTGCTCCCATGGCGCTGCGACAACCGGTGAGATCGGCTTCCTCGACTGGCGCGCGTCCAACGTACGTTCAGCC
>JBDZWC010000209.1:0-2850 GCA_040256005.1 Deinococcaceae bacterium
CGCGGCCCCGAGCACCGCCTGTCGCAGGCCCAGGTGATAGGCCGCGTGAACGACGCGTTCGGCGGGCGAGCGACGGCCATCAACGCTGCCGGCAGCATGCCGGGCGACCTGCTCAAGCTGTGGCGTGCGGAGGACCCACGCGCCTACCACGTCGAGTACGGCTTCTCCTGCATGGGCTACGAGCTGCCGGCAGGCATCGGCGTGAAGCTCGCCGAGCCCCAGCGCGAGGTCGTCGTGTTCATCGGCGACGGCTCGTACCTGATGCTCAACTCCGAGATCGTCACGGCAGTGGCCGAGGGCATCGACCTCACCATCGTGCTGGTAGACAACCAGGGCTTCCAATCGATACACGGGCTGCAGCGTTCGGTGGGTTCGCCGTCGTTCGCGAACGAGCTCAGGCATCGCGACCCGGGCAGTGGCAGGCTCGAAGGCCCTGTCGTGGCGGTCGACTTCGCCGCTCACGCGGCCTCGATGGGAGCGCACGCTGTCGAGGTCCACTCCGGCAAGGACCTGTCGGAGGCGTTGAGCGCGGCGAGGGGCGCCAAGGGCGTGACGGTGATCGTCGTGCGTGTCGACCCCGAGGCACGCGTGGGCTCCTACGACTCGTGGTGGGACGTGCCCGTCGCGGAGGTGTCCGGCCAGGCCGGCGTAAGGGAAGCCCGCAGGCGTTACGAGCAGGACCTGAGCAAGGCCGTCGAGCACCGTGTCGGGCCCGGGGACGGTGAGGACCGGTGACGGCGCACGCTTCCTCGCTGGGGGTGGCCGTCGTGGGGGCCGGCCGCATAGGTGCGCTTCATGCCAGGCACCTGCTGGGCGCGGTCGACGGCGCCAGGCTCGTCACGGTGGTGGACACGGACCTGGCGGCAGCCCGGCGGGCCGCGCGCGGCGCCGCCGTGGCCACCAGCAGCTTCGCGGAGGCTCTCGCCGATCCCAACGTCGACGCGGTCGTCATCGCGTCGCCCACCGACAAGCATGCCGAGCAGCTCCTGGCCGCCGCTGCCGCGGGCAAGCCGATCTTCTGCGAGAAGCCGGTGGCTCGCACGCTGGCAGACACGGTGAGCGCTCTGCACGGGGTGAAGGCCGCCGGCGTGCCGTTCCAGATAGGCTTCAACCGTCGCTTCGACCCCGCTTACGCCGAGGTAGCCAGGGCCGTCGCCGCCGGCGAGATCGGCAACGTCGAACTGTTCCGTAGCCAGTCCACCGACCCCGCGCCGCCGCCCGAGGAGTACGTGGCGGTGTCGGGCGGGTTCTACCGCGACAGCGTCATCCACGACATAGACGCGGCACGCTTCGTCGCCGGGGAGGTGACGGCGGTGACCGCGCTGGGTCGAGTGCTCGTCGACGAGCGGTTCAGGAGGCAAGGGGACGTGGACACCAGCGTCGTGACCCTCGAGTTCGAGTCCGGGGCGCTTGGCACCCTCATCAACTCGCGGCGGACCACGTACGGCCACGACCTGCGCCTCGAGGTCCACGGGGCGCTGGGCAAGCTGGTTGCCGAGGACGAACGCGCCACGAAGGTGTGGCGCTACGGCACTAGCGGGGTCAGAGGGGACTTCTACGGGCACTTCCTCGTGCGTTTCAAGGAGGCGTACCGGCGGGAGCTGGAGGCGTTCGCGGCAGCGGTGGCGACCGGTAAGGAGCCGCGCCCGGGGCCGCGCGACGCCATCGAGTCTTTGCGCGTGGCCGAGGCGGCCCAGCTGAGCCTCGACGAGGGTCGGCGGGTGCTCATCAGCGAGGTGGGGCTCGGCGCGTCCGAGGTGAGGGCATGAGCATGCGTGAAGAGCCAAGCAGGGACGCGCCGCTGGGAGGCATCCGGGTGGCCAACGCGCCGTGCTCGTGGGGCACCATTGAGGGTTTCGGCGAGACCGTGCCGTGGCACCGCATGCTCGACGAGCTCACGGCCGCCGGCTTCGTGGGGACCGAGCTCGGCGACCTGGGCTACATGCCGCGCGACCCCGAGATCCTCAAGGCCGAGCTGAAGAGGCGGGGCCTGGTCATGTTGGGCGGGTTCGAGGGCATGCCGTTGCGGCGCCCCGAGGTCGTCATCGAGCGCAGGGAGCGGATCCTGGCCGTGGCCCGTCACCTGGCGGCGCTGGCCGACGCGCAGCGGGCGGGGCGACCGCCGTACTTCATCCTGGCGGACGAGACGCGGGGCGACCCGCACAGGACGGCGGTCGCCGGGCGTGTCACGGCCGCGGACGGGCTGGGGCCCGAGGAGTTCGCGGTGCTGACCCGCAACGCCGAGGAGGTCGCCCGGCTGGTGGAGGGCGAGACCGGCCTGCGGACGCTCTTCCACCACCACTGCGCCGCCTTCGTCGAGACACCGGAGGAGATCGCGCGCTTCCTCGACGGGACGGAGGCCGGGCTCGTCGACCTGGTCTTCGACACGGGCCACTACACCTACGGTTGCGGCGTTCCTGACGCGCCCGTGGCAGCGTCCGGCAAGGGCAGCCTGGCGCTCGACGGCCTGAAGCGCTTCTGGGACCGGGTGCCGTACGTTCACCTCAAGGACTGCCATCCAGGCATCGCCGAGCACTGCCGGTCCGAGGGGCGCTCTTACACCGAGGCCATCGCGGCCGGGGTCTTCTGCGAGCTGGGAGAGGGCAGCGTGGACCTCCAGGGCATCCTCGCGTTCCTGTCGGCAGAGGGCTACGACGACTGGTTGACGGTGGAGCAGGACGTCATCCCGGGCATGGGGACGCCGGCTGAGAGCGCCGTCCGGAACCGCGAGACGCTGGGAAGGCTGGGGCTATGAGCCAGGAGGGGGACCGCGGAGGCGGTCGTACGGGAGCGGCCACCGCGCGGGAGCGGCACGTGGCGCCGCGCGCGCCCGGCGGTAGGCCGGCGGCG
>JBDZWC010000101.1:0-10772 GCA_040256005.1 Deinococcaceae bacterium
GTGCGGTTGCATAGACGTGCGGTCATCGCCTGCCTTGCGGCTTGCGCTCTGGCGGTTGGCGCGGCGCAGGGTGGCGTGAGAGTGGACGCCACCACGGTGCTTGGACCGGTGGGGCCCTACGTGTACGGCGTCAACTACGGGCACCTGAGCGCCGTGCCCGTGAACCTTTTCGACGAGGCGGCCGCAGCGGGCATCACCTTCATCCGCTACCCCGGCGGTTCGGTCGCCGACCAGGGTGACCTCAAGCCGTTCGACATCGACATGCTCATGACGATGTCCAAACTTCTCGGCGCGGAGCCCAGCATCCAGGTGCGGCTGCCTGGCGGATCGCCACAGGCCGCTGCGGACCTCGTCAGGTACGTGAACGTCGAGATGGGTTACGACGTGCGGCACTGGTACATCGGCAACGAACCGTCGCTGTACGACGACTACGACGTGGCCACGCTGAACCGGGAGTGGCGCGCCATCGCCGAGGCGATGCTTGCCGTCGACCCGGACTTGGTGCTCATCGGACCGGAGCCGCACCAATGGACTGGCCTGCCCGGCAGCACCATTCTCGACCGCGACGGCGTGGAGTGGGTCGAGGGCTTCCTGCAGGCCAACGGCGACCTCGTGGACGTCGTGGCGGTGCACCGGTACCCGTTCCCGCGCTCCACCGGCGACCCGGGCACGACGGTCGCGGACCTGAGGGAGAACGCAGCCGAGTGGACTCACCTGATCACCAGGCTGCGCACGCTGGCGGAGAGCGTCACGGGCCGCGAGGACCTACTGTTCGCGGTCAGCGAAGCGAACTCCCACTGGAGCCGAACGGCGTACGGCGAGGCGACGAACGACTCGCGCATGAACGCCGTCTGGTGGGCCGACGTCCTGGGCAAGCTCATCGTGGACGGTGCCTACATGGTCGGCTTCTTCGACCTGCAGAGCTCCGACGCCCGCGGCTCATGGGGTCTTCTCTCCAACAACGAGCCCAGGCCCACGTACTACACGTACGTCCTCTACTCCCGTTTCGGCGAGGACCTGGTGGCCGCGACGTCGGACGTTCCCTACGTCTCCGCCTACGCCGCGCTGCGCGAGGACGGAGCGCTGACGGTGATCGTCACGAACCTGAGTGACGAGCCCGTAGAGACCACGTTCATCGTCACCGCCGGCTACGAGCCCGCCGCGGCGCTGCTGCTGGACGACACGCACGACGCAGCAGAGGTTCCCCTGCCGTTGGCGGCGGACGGCGGCGCGATCACGCTGCCTCCCAGATCCGCGACCTTGCTCGAGCTGCTCCCCACCGCTGCGGCCGGCCTGCCCGCCCCGGACCAGCCGTGATGCGAGACTCGTTCGTCTGGGGCGTTGGCAGCTCGGCCTTCCAGGTCGAGGGCGCGAGCGGGGCTGACGGCCGCTCGCCTTCCATCTGGGACACCTTCTGCCAGGTGCCCGGCGCCATCGACGACGGTTCGGACGGAACGGTGGCGTGCGACAGCTACAACCGGTGGGTCGAGGACCTGGACCTCGTTGCGGAGCTGGGTCTCGACGCGTACCGGTTCTCCGTCGCCTGGCCCCGGGTGCTGCCGAACGGCCGTGGCCGCGTCAACGCAGCGGGGCTCGACTACTACGACCGGCTAGTCGACGGGCTACTGGAACGCGGTATCGCCCCTTACGCAACCCTCTACCACTGGGACCTCCCGCAAACGCTGCAGGACGAGGGGGGCTGGGTGAGCCGCGACACCGCGTACGCCTTCGCCGACTACGCACAGGCGGTCGCTGCCAGACTTGGCGACCGTGTCCGGTCCTATGCCACCCTCAACGAGCCCTGGTGCAGCGCGTTCCTCGGCCATGGCACGGGAGAGCACGCCCCCGGACACCGCGACCCAAACGAGGTACAGGCAGCTGTTCATCACCTGTTGCTGGGGCACGGTCTCGCGCTGCAGCGCCTGCGGGCGGAGGCTCCAACTTCGGACGTAGGTATCGTCCTCAACTTCACGCCCGCCTACCCCGTTGATCCCACCGATGCCCGCGACGTGGAGGCCGCACGCAGGCACGACGTCGCCAACCACCAGGTGTTCTTGGGCCCCCTGTTCGCCGGCGCCTACCCGGAAGATGTCGTCAGTCAGCCGGACTCGGCGGGGTCGTACGTACGGAACGGCGACCTGGGGGTCATCTCGGGCCGGTGCGACTACCTGGGGGTCAACTACTACACGCGCACGCTCGTGAAGCACGACGAGGGTGGCGACTGGCCGCACGTCAGATCCGTGTCCTCGGTCGGAGCGACGAAGACGGACATGGGTTGGGAGGTCTACCCCGATGGGCTGGAGCACCTCTTGCGCCGTCTCCATGACCAGACTGGTCTGCCGCTGTACGTGACCGAGAACGGTGCCGGCCTGGACGAGCCGGCCACGCTTGCGCCCGGGACCCAGCCGAACGACGACCGACGCGTCACCTACCTTTCGTCGCATCTGCAGGCGCTGGAGCGTGCCCGCGCCAAGGGCGCTGATGTACGCGGCTACTTCGCCTGGAGCCTCCTCGACAACTTCGAGTGGGCGCGCGGCTACACGAAGCGTTTCGGCCTCGTGCATGTCGACTTCGCGACGCAGCGCCGTACGCCCAAGCGCAGCGCGAAGTGGTTCGCCGAGCACGCCGTCAACACGCGGAAAAGCCCGCAACTGCCGTGACCATCTGCTGCTAGAATCTTCCGGCCGGTCGTGGAACACCCTCGCTTTCGAAATGAGCCGCACTCGGCTCGAGACTTGCGCAAGGTGTCAGAACTCGGTCAGGCCGTCGGAGGTAACTTCCATGCGCATGAGACGCGCACTCCTGTCCGTGACCATCCTCGCCGGGCTAGCCTTCGCAGGCGCCCAAGGTCTATCCCGAGATGTCAGGCTCAACCTCGTTCAGGCGGTCGTTCAGATAATCCCCTTCGACCCCGCCACCGGCGAGACGGTCAACTGGTCCGGATCGGGCACGATAATCAGCCCGTCCGGCTACATCCTCACCAACTACCACGTCGTAGGTGACCTGGGTATGCGCCAGAACTACGAGTGGCACGCGATCCTCATCACCGACCCCGCCTTCACCGACCAGCCACCGGAGTTCTACTTCTGGGCGCGGTACATAGCCGGCGACCCGACTCACGACCTGGCGGTCCTCAAGATCGAGGAGTGGTACGACGAGGAGCCCGTGGGCGCCGACGTCGTGTTCCCTTACGTCCAGGTGGGCGACTCGAACACCCTGATCCCAGGCGACATGATCACGATCGTCGGCTACCCGGGCATCTCCGGGTCCACGATCACCTTCACCGCCGGCCTCATGTCAGGCTGGGTCGGTGAAGACTTCGAGTCCGGCGGCAAGCAGTGGATCAAGACCGACGGCAAGATCTCCCACGGCAACTCTGGTGGCGGCGCCTTCGACCCCAACGGCTACCTGATCGGCGTCCCGACCGCGGGCCGCACCGTGCAGTACGACGAACTGGACGTCGAGGAGCAGGCGTACGTTCGGCCCATAAGCCTCGCGTGGGCGCTCCTCGGGCCGCACGTGCCCGACGTGGCCCGCGCACCCGTAGGTGGCGCGGTGGCATCTGCGCCCGCCGTCCCGCAGACCCAGACGCAGGCGGCGCCTGCGGTAACGCCACCTGCCACGCCCGCTGTCACGCCTCCGGCAGCGGCCACTGCAGGCAGCTGCGACTTCTGCGTCGTCGGCACCGTGCCCCTCGGCGGCAGGGTCAGCGGCTCCATAACCGGCATGGCCGACGCCGTCAACTACCACACGTACACGGTTCAGGTCCCTGCCGGCACCGAGAAGATGGTCATCGAGCTCACCGGCGACTTCGACGTCGACATCGCCGTGAAGTACGGCTCGGAGATCACGACGTGGGCCGACGACGGCGACTGGGAGTACCGGGACATCACCGAGACGTACGGCGGCAAGTTCGAGATCTCGCTGCCCACGCCCGGTACCTGGTACGTGGACGTCATCAACTTCTACGACGGCGGCGTCACCGGCTACTCGCTCTCGGTCTACTGAGGCTGGTACCATGGGCCGGCTCCGATACTCGGGGCCGGCTTTCGCGTGCGCCCGTAGCTCAGCTGGACAGAGCAGGGGACTCCTAAGCCCAAGGTCGCAAGTTCGAATCTTGCCGGGCGCACCAAACCTTTCGCTTGGGAATTTGCAACGATTCTGCCTATAGCGATTCATCGACCGCACTGAGTTGGCCAGGCTAATTGCGACATCTTTGATTCAAGGCTGTGGTGCATTGACTTCGACAGGCACCGGGCTGCCGCCGAACAGGCCGTTGCCCAGCTGGCCGAACGCTCCATAACCCCAGCAGCTGGCGGACCCACTCTTTCCGATCCCACACGTGTGAAAAGCGCCAGCGTCTATGGCCACAAACTCATGGTTTCCCGACACGGCGACAGGAACTAGCCCATCGGAGACCGAACCGTCCCCCAACTGGCCGTTTCCCCCTTCACCCCAGCAGAAAGCGGCACCGTGCGCGACTAGTCCACAGGTATGGTAGAAGCCGGCCGCGACAGTTACGAATGCATGTCCCCCAGCCACAGCGACAGGGACAGGGCTATCCGTAGCGGAGCCGTCACCCAAGCTGCCTTCTCTGCCTCGACCCCAGCAATAGGCGGCGCCACCTACCACGACCCCACACGTATGATAGGTCCCGGCGGCTAGGGCCACAAACTCATGTTCCCCAGCTACAGCGACAGGGACAAGGCTAAAGGAAACCTCGCCGGCACCTAGCTGACCGTTCGCGCCGACACCCCAGCAGTAAGCTGCGCCACCCACCACGAGCCCACACGTGTGATAGGCACCGGCCGCGATAGCCACGAATTCCTGTCCCCCAGCCACAGCGACAGGGACAACGCTATCGGAAGCGGAGCCGTCACCCAACCTGCCGTACTCTCCATGTCCCCAGCAGTAGGCGCCGCCGCCCACTACGAGCCCACACGTATGGGAGGCTCCGGCCGCAACGGCCACGAACTCATGCCCGCCGGCCACAGCAACTGGCAAAAGGCTATCGAAAGCGGAACCGTTTCCCAACTTGCCGAAGTCCCCAAGACCCCAACAATATGCGGAGCGATCTATCGCAACGCCACACGCATGATTGTCCCTGATAGTCAAAGCTACAAACGAGTACCCACCAGACATAGCGACGGGTACATTGCTATTAGACGAAGTTCCGTCGCCCACCAGGCCGAATCTTCCGTCCCCCCAACAGTAGGCGTTGCCGTCCTCGTCGAGGCCACAGGTGCGTGCGCCGCCCGCTATAACGCTGGTGAAGCCTCCGAACTCAGGCGGCGGCACGACGCTTATCTGGACCCCTTCCTGGCTCTCGTTTCCAGCCAAATCGGCAGCTACCACCAACAGCTCGTAGTCGCGCGCCACACTCGGTGTCCAAACAACACTCCAAACGTGCGGCTGCTCAGTCGTATCGACAAGAGCTGAGCCAACCTCTACTGGCCCGTCGAACAAGGTGACGCTGGCTACACCCGTCTGCAGCTCACTCACAGTCCCTGTCAGCGTCAAAGACTCACCCAACTCCAACTCAGCAGGCAGGTCATCGATCACCAAAAGCGGCGGAATCAGGTCCACCCCTACCGGACCCGCGTACTGACTACACACCTCGTGCGGAGCCAACTCCAACGAACCCATGGCTTGCGAACCATCAGCCAACCCAGTCACCGTCGCCGACACCGACATCCACTGACACTCCACACCGAAACGAACACCAAGCCCACTCTCGGCGAATACGGTCGTGTCAACCTCATATGAGACCGTGAAGTCACTCGTCGGCACCAGCAGATCAGGCCTATCTGGCGGATGAACAAGCAGGTGGACGTCCACGATCTCATTCGGCACGATCGAGCTAGGAGCGACAATCTCAACCGAACCCACCAACGTCAACAACGGCAGGTCAACGCTCGTGTCCTCCATGATCTCCACACCAGCCAACGAACCGACCGCCAGCACATGCCCATCGGCATCACGACCCTCAACCTCGAAGGCGTACGTCGCCCGAGGAAGATGTAGCGTCACGGAGCCACCAGCCAGATAAACGGGAACACCGCCATTTGGGACCACGTTCCCATCGGCATCGAAAAACAACTCACCCTCGCCGCCAAAAACCCGAAGCTCCACGACACTCACGCCAACGGCACCGCCCGGCTCCACCGGCACACCCGCCGGACCCAGATCGCTACCCACATCCACCCGCAACGACACCGTCACGGTGCCCTCAGGTACACCAGGACCACCACACGCGCCAAGCACGAACAGTCCGGCCATCAACATGCAAGCGATCTTGGCGTGCTTCCAAGGCGACGCCGCAGGGCTGAAAGGGCGAACAGCATCGCCAGTCAACTGATTGACAGAGGCCATCATGGCGTCGGGTCCACTACCTGCGTTGGAACGTGGCTGGCCGCCGAACCGCCGGTGCCCAGCTGACCCGCCGAGCCCTGCCCCCAACAGTAGGACGTGGCGTCAGCCGCGATGGCGCACACGTGATTGAAGCCGATGGTTACGGCGTCAAAGCCGAGTCCACCTGACACCAGGACGGGGACGTTGCTGTTCGCGGTCTGGCCGTTACCCAGCTTGCCGCTGGCGCCTTCGCCCCAGCAGTAGGTGTCTCCGTTCGTGGTGATGCCGCATGTGTTGTGACCCCCCGCCGCGATTGACTGGAACTCGTGTCCACCGCTGACCACCACGGGCTCATGACCGGTGGCCGTCGCACCGTTTCCCAGTTGGCCCGACGTACCGAACCCCCAACAATAGGTGGCGCCGTCCGTGCTGATGCCACAAGTGTGTGCGGTACCGGCGGCAAGCGCAACGAACTGATATCCCGGGACCCTAAAAGGAACGCTGCTACCGAGTCCCGAAGGCATCCCCAGTCGCCCGTAGAGCCCATTACCCCAGCAGTAGACTGTGCCGTCGACGGCCAGAGCACATGTGTGCTCGTCTCCGGCGGTGATGGACTGGTAGGTGTGACCATCGGATACCGCTACCGGGCTACTACTACTGAAGTTGTTACCACTACCCAGTTTTCCTGTAGCGCCGTCGCCCCAGCAGTAGGCGGCGCCGTCAACATCGATCGCGCAAGTGTGCGAACCGCCCGCAGCTACGTCCTCGAAGACGGTCGTGCCCGATACCTTGACAGGCACCGCGCTATCCGTCGTCGAGTCGTTGCCTAACCGGCCGTTGAGGCCCCTTCCCCAGCAGTACGCGGCGCCATCCACGGCCACCCCGCAGGCATGCTCACTTCCTGCTGAGATCGTGGCGAGGTCATGGCCTCCCGAGACGCCGGTCGGGAGGTTCCTGTCGGACGTCGAACCCTCGCCTATTTGACCAAAGCCGCCTTCCCCCCAGCAGAAGGCTGCGCCGTCCCACTCGACTCCACAGGAGAAACTGAACCCGGCAGTAAGCGCCGTGAACCCGCTCGAAGCCTGCTCAATCACCGACAGGCCAATCGATTCGCGGCTCTCGTTGCCCGCCGTATCCGCGGCCACTACCACCAGGTCATACGCGCGTACCACCGTCGGCGTCCACACGACGCTCCAGACGTTCGGCTGTCGGCTGGTATCGATGGAGGCCGAACCGACCTGGACGGGGCCGTCGAAGAGGATGACGCTGGCGACCTCAGTTTGCAGCTCGCTGACGGTCCCCGTAATGCTCAGAGCGTCGCCCGACTCGATCTCGGCGGGCACATCCTCTATCGTCAAGAGTGGCGGGATGAGATCGACCCCGACTGGGCCTGCATATTGACTACAGACCTCGTTAGGCGCCAACTCCAACGACTCGTTGAAGACGGAGGCGTCGGCCAAGCTGGTCACTGACACGGAGACCGTCATCCATCTGCACTCGACCCCGAACCGGACGCCCAATTTGCTTTCTGCAAACACCTCGGTGTGGACGTCGTACCAGACCTCGTAGTCGCTCGTCGGTACGAAGAGATCTGTGCGGCCGGGAGGATGCACCACGAGGCCAACATCCACGATCTGGTTCGGCATGACGCTCGCCGGAGTTGTCAGATCGACCGAACCTATTAACGTAACGAGTGGAAGGTCGATGGTCGTGGGTTCGGTGACATCGACACCCAAGGAACCTGTGGCGAGGATGTTCCCGCTCGGCCCTTCCCGACCAGTGGCGTCGAACTGGTACGTGTCCCTTGGCAAGTGAAGCGTGACAGGACCGTCGGTCAGGACTACGGGCCCCTCATCGAATTCAATCAGGTTCCCCTCGCCATCGAAGAAGAGCTCCCGGTCAGCGGTGAACACTCGAAGCTCCACGGTCGTGACGCCAACGGCGCCGCCAGGACCTGACGGCACGCCTGCAGGAGCAATACCCTCGCCCATGTCCACGTGAAAGGACACAGCGACCGTTCCCTCGGGAGAGCCGGGTCCTCCGCACGCGACGAGCCCTACCAGGGCAGCGCTGACGAGGAGCGCCAGGCGGCCGAACGTATTCACGCGATCGACCATGTCAATCAGTCCCCGGGGACTGCGATCAGTTGAATGGTTGGCGTACGACGCTGGTTGCCCGCGTCATCGGTGGCGACCACCGTGACGTTGTAAGTCCGGTGATCCTGGAACAGGTTGCCTTCCAGTACCCACTTGCCCATCGGGTCTGGATCCACCTGATCGAGAAGCGTCGCATTGCCCACCAACTTGACGCCCTCGTAGACCTCGACCGTTGCAACTCCTCCATCGTCGCTTACGAAGCCCTCAAGGTGGACAGTCTCGGTCTCCCCGGTGACGATCTCCTGCCCGGTCGTGTAGGACAAGAAGTCCACGTACGGAGGGACGAGGTCGACGTTGATAGTTCCGTCGCTCGTTGGACAGGTCTCCTCCAGAGGGATGTTCAGTGAGGCGGATGCCTGCAGCGTTCCGATTTCGACCTGGCCAGCCTTGTAGACCTCTGCGAATATGTCGATCGCCTCACATTGGGCGACCACACGGATCCCAAGATCGCTCGACTCAGCGGACTCCGCTCCCGGATAATCGTAGGTGGCGTCGAAGTCGGTAGTTGGTACGACCAGATCAGATCGCACAGGTGGCGTGACGGTCAGGTAGACGTCGAAGACCTGGTTCGGTAAGACCTCTTGGGGCCCAGTGAGTAGTGCATCGCCGATGCGGCTTACTAGGGGCACGAGTACCGAGGTATCTCCCGTGATCGAGAGATTCCCGACGCTGCCGTCCGCAAGAGCGTTGTCGTCGTCGTCCATGCCTGCAACGAAGAAGTCGTAGACACCGTGAACGAGCTTTAGCGTCCGGCTGCTATCTCCGGATGTGAGCACGATGTCGGCGCCGGTCTGGACCTCGTTACCGGACTCGTCGTAGTAGACCTGGACACCGTCCCGGAAGATCGTCAGTATCGCTTGAGTCACACCAGGCGCGCCGTTCGGGAAAGCCGGGGCTCCCGCGGGGCTAAGAGAACCGCCGCCACCGCCAATCCGCGAGCCAACCACGACCTCGGCGACCTGGCTCGAGTCAGTCTGCTGTGACCCACATGCCGCCAAGACGACCGTCAACGCGAACGTAACCAGCAACCTAAGTCGTGACATCTTCCCCTCCATCGCCTCTTAAGGCACGAACTCAAAGGACTTCAGCGGCAGGGATACGACTTCGCCTCCGTCCAAGGCCCGTCCGACTGAACAGGATCGGACGGCCCACTACACCGCCAATCGAGTAACCAGCGGACATATGCCACGTCGATACGGTCTGGTACGGCGATACCCTGTCACCACAAATGCATCTGAGAACGTTGGGGGAGCTGGTCCTCGAGGACCGGGGTCTGCGCAGACCCAAGCCTTTGTTGCTGCTTGCCTACTTGGCGCTAGAGGGTTCCAAGCCCAGGCAGTTCCTGGCCGAGCTCTTCTTCCTGGGCTCCGCAGACCCGATGGACGCCCTGACGACCACGTTGCGACGTCTGAGGCCCACGGGAACGACTGCGGAGAGCAGCGGCCAGATCTCATGTGTAGCGAGCTGCGACGCCAAGTTGCTGCTCCAGCACCTCGACCAAGGAGCGTCCGAAGTCGCGCTCGAGCTCTACACCGGGCCCTTCCTGCCGGCGTTACCAATCTCGTTGGGCCCGGAGTTGGAAGAGTGGGTCTACGGGACGAGGGAGTTTATCGCCCAGCGCGTGCGTCAGGTGGCGCTGCGGGCCGCGGAAGCTGCTGCCGCCGTTGGCGACTCGGCCAAGGCTCGGCGTCTCGCAGCGGACGCGTACGTCGTCGCCGGAGCGCCGGAACCTAACCCGGATGACCTGCGCAGGATGCTTCGTATCCTGGCCGGCTCCGAGTCGAACGTCGCCGAGCAGGTAAGAGCCGCTGCACGCCAGCTTGCCATGGATCTCGAGCCTTTCGGGCCTTCCGCTACCCCGATGCGACAAAAACCAATCATCGCCGCGCTACCTGAGCCACCCACCTCGCTCGTCGGGCGTGACGAGGAACTTATCGAGCTCTCGCGTCTCATGAGCCTCGGGACGTGCCGCCTGTTGACGATCCACGGGCCACCGGGAGCCGGCAAGACCCGGCTGGCCGTCCAGGCAGCAGCGGACCTGGCGCAGTCGTCCGCGTTCCCAGACGGCATCGCCTTCGTCGCCACGGAGGACCTGACAGAGGTCGACCAGCTACCCACGGCCGTTCTCGAGGCGATGGGCGCTGGACCCGCTGGAAGCGATGGTGGAGACTGGCGTGACCTAGCGGATGCGCTCGGCACTCTAGACGTCCTCGTCATCCTCGACAGCTTCGAGCACCTCGTCGGCGCGGCTTCCAAGCTGCGCGA
>JBDZWC010000102.1:0-1511 GCA_040256005.1 Deinococcaceae bacterium
GAGTCGGCCCTGCTGCGCGGCCAGGTGCCGATCTTCAGGCGCAGCAGTTCGTGCCCGCTCTGGATCAGGCTCTTGGACAGGTGCCTGGCAGGTGGCTCGCCCTGCCTGCCGGCCGGCCGGCTCTGCTTGCCGTACCAGACGACGCCAGCGAGGAAGGTCCCGGTGCAGAGCACGACGCTTGGAGCCGTGAGGTCACGGCCGTCGGTCGTCCTAACGCCAGCGACGGCGCCCTGCTCGACGATCAGTTCGGCCGCCTCTGCCCTCACGATGTCGACGCCGGGTTCGCTCTCGACGAGCTGTCTTGCCGCCGCTGCGTACCCGTCGCGCTCGTTCTGCACCCGCAGCGAGCGAACCGCTGCGCCCTTGCTCGCGTTGAGCGTTCGGGTATGGATGGCGGTGGAGTCCGCCAACACGCCCATGACCCCACCCAGAGCGTGAAGCTCGAACACCATCTGCGACTTGCCGGGGCCTCCGATGGCCGGGTTGCACGGCATCAGTCCGATCTTGTCCGGGTTCGGGAGCATGAGCGCCACCCGGGAGCCCAAGTGCGCCGCGGACACGGCTGCTTCTATGCCGGCGTGTCCTCCGCCGATGACGACGACGTCGTACCGACTCATGCCGAGGCCCTCATCCGAGCGCTGCTACGTGATGAGTAATACCAAATGTTCACGTAGAGACAGGCGGCATGCATGGCACGCGAGTATACGAGGTCGACCTGCCACCCGATACGCGCGTGAGCGACCGATCGTCCGGGCGTCCCGACAGGCACGCTAACGACCGATCTAAGGGGCCGCGCCACGTGCGCATGAGCGACCGATCGTCCGGGCGTCCCCGCATGCGCGTGAGCGACCGAAGCGCCCGTCCGTTGCCGCACGCGAACGAGCGAACCAGGCGCTGTGGACTCGCACCGAACCGATCCGGCAAGGTGCCCCACAGCGGCAGACGCACGGGCCGAGAACCGGCTGGATCGTAGTGGAAACAGGACCCGTTCCGCCTACCGAGCAGACCGGCCAAAGGCGGCGAGCAGGTGTTAGACTGCCTGTCCGGCGTCAAGCCGCCATGGGTGACCCAATGGCTGAAAAGCGCGTTGGGGACGGCCTTGCGGCATGTACAACGGTGATCGCAGACAGCGCCAGAAGGCCAGACCGGCCCGGGATCGCACACACGCTTCGAGTAAACGGCAACCGGTCGGGTTAGCGGGGTCGCGGCAGCGCGACGAGCGATACGCCTGACGGCAGTGGGAGGTCGGACGAGCGCTGCTGGCGCAGGCTCGACGGCCGATGAAAGGGACGAAGACGCGTGAGCGGTCCGGACCGAGGAATCTGGGACGACCTGATGCAGGTGGTGCGACAGCGCATCCCGGAGGTCGAATTCCGGACCTGGTTCGCCAACGTCGAGCCGCTGGGCTTCACTGACGGCGCCTACCTGGTCGCCGTTCAGAACTCTTTCGCCCGCGACTGGCTCAAGTCACGCTATTCGGAGCTGCTGGAATCGGCTCTCAAGGAGATAGG
>JBDZWC010000102.1:1611-10727 GCA_040256005.1 Deinococcaceae bacterium
GCGCGCGCATCTCGTCGCGACCCTGAGCCGCGCAACAACGGGGCTCACGTGGCGGGCCGCTCCGGTCGGGTGCTGCCCCAGCTCAACCCCAAGTACGTCTTCGACAACTTCGTGATCGGGGCGAACAACCACCTCGCCGCGGCGGCCGCCCAGGCCGTGGCGGCATCCCCGGGCAACACGTACAACCCGCTGTTCCTCTACGGCGAGTCCGGGCTCGGCAAGACGCACCTGATGCAGGCGGTGGGGCACGCCGTGATCGCCTCCTCGCCGCAGATGACGGTCGAGTACGTCACCACCGAGACGTTCACGAACGACCTGATCAACGCCATCCAGGAGAAGCAGATGGCGACGTTCAGGGACCGCTACCGCAACACCGACGTCCTGCTGATCGACGACATCCAGTTCATCGCTGGCAAGGAGCGCACGCAGGAGGAGTTCTTCCACACCTTCAATACGCTCTACGAGCTGGGCAAGCAGATCATCGTGTCGTCGGACCGGCCGCCGCGCGACATCCCCACGCTCGAGAAGCGGCTGCGCAGCCGGTTCGAGTGGGGCCTGATCACCGACATGACGGCGCCCGAGCTCGAGACCCGCATGGCTATCCTCAAGATGAACGCCGCGTACCGCGGGGTGAAGGTGCCGCAGGACGTCGTCGACTACATCGCCAGGCACGTCACCTCGAACATCCGCGAGCTGGAAGGCGCGCTGGTGCGCACGATCGTCTACGCCTCGATGAACCAGGTGCCTCTCAACCGGCAGACCGTTGCGAAGGCGCTCTCCGACGTCTTCGCACCCAGCGACGAGAACCTCACGATGCAGGACATCCTCGTGCGCGTCGCGAAGGAGTTCGGCGCCGACGCGGATGCCGTCAAGGGCCGCGGACGCCGCAAGGAGCTCGTGCAGCCCAGGCAGGTCGCGATGTACTTGATGCGGGAGCTGACCACCCACTCGTTCCCAGAGATCGGCAAGTTCTTCTCTGACCGCGACCACTCGACGGTCATGTACGCGGTCCAGAGGGTGGCCGAGACCATCGAGGAGGACGGCGACTTCGAGCGCCGCGTCCGGGTCATCCGCGACGACCTGGTCTAGCGCCCGAGCCTCTCGATCTGAAGCTCGGGCATCGGAGTCCGGGCATCCAATCCCGAGCATCGCTGGGGCAAAGGCCGCCGGTGAGTGCCCGTCACCGTCACGACCTGTGTACAAACCTGCGGAGAACCTGTGACCCAACCTGCCGAAGAGCTGAGGAGAGCCGGGACCCTCGGCCCAGCTGTGGAAGGCTGCCTAGGAGGTTGACGGCCCTCAACAGGAGGAACCGAGTTACCCACACGCTCGTCCACAGGACACCTGTCGTCCTGGACGTGCTTGCGGCCCCTTCTCCGCAGCTTCAACAGGCCCTATTACTAGTGCTGTTACCTATTGATCTTTGGATGAACTCCCGTAGGCATTCGCCTAGCTGACCTGGGAAGCGGAGCACCAGGGTTCGAGGAACCAAGAGAGCTAGGCACAAGATCGACCACGCGCATTATCGGCTTAACGGTCATCCACCAGCGCAACCAGGGATGGGCCCGAACCAGGGCGACAGCCTAGCCACCTGCTAGCTTCGCGACCCGTCGGTTATGCTCTGGACGGCAGGTCTCGGCCTAGGCCGAGACCGTCATGCACGACGCGAGGCCCGCGTAGGCCACCGGCCGGAAGCCGGCCCGCGTCGCCAGCCGTGCTTGCACGCTGGGTCATCGAGCGGGAGTCGATCTGTGAGAGTGAACGTCCCCAAGAAGACGTTGGCCGACGTCCTGTCGAACGTGGAGCGGATCATCCCGGCCAGATCGAGCAACCCGGGGCTGAGCCTCCTGCGGATCGACCTCGAGGACGGCGGCCTGGTGCTGTCGGGCAGCAGCCTGGACATCGACGTCAGGGCGAAGGTACCGGCCGACGTGTCCGGCGAAGGCTCGTACGCCGTAGTGGCGCACGTCTTCGGCATGGTCGTCAGGTCGCTGCCGGCCGACGACGTGGAGCTTGACCTCACCGAGAACGAGCTCCAGATCACCTCGGGTAGCTACACGACGAAACTGCAGTTGGTCGCGCCGGGATCCACCGCGGTGGTCAGCTTCACGGACGAGCTGCCGGGCGAGATCGACGCGGATCAGCTGGCCAAGGCGCTCACGAGCGCCCGCTACGCGGCCGCGGTCGCGGACTTCCAGGCGGTCTTCAGGGGCGTGAAGCTCGAGCTCGCCGACGACCGCTTCCGGGCCGTCGCCACCGACGGGTTCAGGTTGGCGTACTACGACCTAGGGCTCGGCACCGGCCTGGAGGGCGACGTCATCGTCCCGGCCAGGAGCGTGGACGAGCTGCTGCGCGTGCTGGGAGACGGGCCCGTCAGGCTCTCGCTCGACGGTGGGCAGATGAGCGTGAAGCACGGCGACTACTCGCTGAACCTCAAGCTGATGGAAGGCGCCTTCCCCGACTACGAGCGCGTCATCCCCGCGAACTTCCCGGTGAGCATCACGTTGAGCGCCTCACGGCTCGCCGAGGCCGTCAATCGCGTCTCCCTCATGGCCGACAAGACGGCCAACAACAGGGTCGACCTGTTCGTGAAGGACGGGGTCGCGACGATCACGGCCGAAGGCAGCTACGGCCGCAGCCAGGAGGAGCTGCCCGTGATGCAGGAGGGTACGGACTCCGAGATCGCCGTCGCCTACAACGCACGCTTCCTGGTGGACGCGCTTGGCCCGGTGGGCGGCGACGTGCGGCTCATGTTCTCGGGCGCGAGCTCTTCGCCCAGCGTCGTGAGGGACCTGGGCGACGACAACTACCTGGCGATGGTGGTCCCGCTACGTACGAGCTGAGCACGGCGCCTAAGCTTCCGCCTCCATCGCCCCTCACCGACCACGCTCACCAGCGGCCCGCCGTGGCCGGGTCACGGAGGTGACCATGACGATCATCGAAGACGTGCGCGGGATCGAGCTGCTCGACTCGCGCGGCAACCCCACTGTCGGCGCTGTCGTGACACTGAGCAGCGGCGTCCAGGGCATGGCAGCGGTGCCATCCGGAGCCTCGACCGGCGCTCACGAGGCCGTGGAGCTGCGCGACGGCGGTGGCCGCTACCTGGGCAAGGGCGTGACGAAGGCCGTCTCCAACGTATCCGAGCGCATCGGGCCCGAGGTGCTGGGCCTGGACGCCCTGGACCAGCCGGCGGTCGACAGGGCCATGATCGAACTCGACGGCAGCCCCAACAAGGCCGAGCTGGGCGCGAACGCGGTGTTGGCCGTGTCGCTGGCCGTCGCCAGAGCGGCCGCCGAGACCCTCGGCACGCCGCTCTACCGCTACGTGGGCGGCAGCAACGCGAAGGTACTTCCCGTGCCGCTGATGAACGTCATCAACGGCGGCGCGCATGCGGACAACGCCGTCGACATGCAGGAGTTCATGCTGGCGCCGTACGGGTTCAACGACTTCCGGACCGCGTTGCGCGCCGGAGTGGAGACCTTCCACCACCTCAAGAAGGTGCTCAAGAGCCGCGGCTACGACACGAACGTGGGCGACGAGGGTGGCTTCGCGCCTGATCTGAAGAGCAACGTCGAGGCGATAGAGGTGCTGCTCGAGGCCATCGAGAAGGCCGGCTACAAGCCTGGCGACGAGATCGGCCTCGCGCTCGACCCCGCCTCCACCGAGTTCTTCTCGAACGGCGTCTACGACCTCAAGTCCGAGGGCAAGCGGTTCGACTCGGACGAGATGATCGGGTTCTGGGACGACTGGGTCTCGCGCTACCCCATCGTCTCGATCGAGGACGGCCTGGCCGAGGACGACTGGTCCGGCTGGGCGAAGATGACCAAGCGGCTGGGTGACCGCGTGCAGCTCGTGGGCGACGACCTGTTCGTCACCAACGTCCGCCGCCTGCAGCGGGGCATCGACGAGTCGGTCGCCAACGCGATCCTCGTCAAGGTGAACCAGATCGGGACGCTCACCGAGGCCATGGACGCGATCGAGCTCGCGATGGCCGCGGGCTACCGCAACGTGATCTCGCACCGCAGCGGCGAGACCGAGGACACCTTCATCGCTGACCTGGTCGTGGCCGTGAATGCCGGCCAGATCAAGACCGGCTCCGCCTCCCGCAGCGACCGCGTCGCGAAGTACAACCGCCTCCTGGCCATCGAAGCCGAGCTGGGAGACTCGGCTCGCTTCCTCGGCAGGGCGGCGTTCCGCCAGTGAGCCCCGTCCGGCGCACGAAGATCGTCGCCACCATAGGGCCGGCGAGCTCGTCGCCGGGGACCGTCCTCAAGTTGATCGAGGCGGGCGTGAACGTCTTCCGCCTCAACTTCTCGCACGGCAAGCGCTCCGACCACAGCACCGTCGTCAACATCATCCGGCAGACGGCAGAGGAGATCGGGGTGCCTGTCGCGCTCCTCCAGGACCTGCAGGGACCGAAGATCCGCGTGGCCACGTTCGCCGATGGCTCGGTCGAGCTCGAGGAGGGGCAGCAATTCGCGCTCACCTGCAACGACGATTCGCCGGGCGACGCCACGCGGGTGGGCGTCACCTACACGGGCCTATGCGGCGACGTGAAGGTGGGCGACGAGCTGCTGCTCGACGACGGCCGGCTGTCGCTCGAGGTCACGGGCGTGAAGACCGGGACGATCGAGACCCGGGTGGTGCTCGGCGGAACGCTGTCGAACAACAAGGGCATCAACATCCCGGGCGCGACGCTGTCGATACCGGCCCTGACGGACAAGGACGTGGAGGACCTGAAGTTCGGCGCCGAACTGGACGTGGACTGGGTCGCCATCAGCTTCGTGCGCAACCGCGACGACCTGCTCCTCGCCAGGCACTACCTGGCGCGGGCGGGCTCGAACGCGCGGCTGATGGCGAAGATCGAGAAGCCCAGCGCGGTCGACCGCTTCCCGGAGATCCTCGACGAGGTGGACGGGGTCATGGTCGCCCGCGGCGACCTGGGCGTGGAGATGGCGGCCGAACGCGTGCCGCTGATCCAGAAGCGGCTGATCCGCGCCTGCATCGAGGCCGGCAAACCGGTGATCACGGCCACCCAGATGCTCGAGTCGATGGTGCGCAACCCCACCCCGACGCGCGCCGAGGCCTCCGACGTCGCTAACGCGATCTTCGACGGCACCGACGCCGTCATGCTCTCCGCCGAGACTGCCGTAGGGGAGCACCCCGTCGAGGCCGTCAGGATGATGGACCGCATCGCGCGCTCGGTGGAGAACGACGACAACTACAAGCGCATGATGCACGAGCACGTGCCCAAGTCCGACGCCACGACGGCAGACGCGGTCGCGCTGGCCGCCGTCGAGATGACGTACAACCTCGACGCCAGGCTGATCGTGACGTTCACGTCCACCGGCACGACGGCGCTGCGCGTCTCGCGCAACCGGCCTCCCACTCCCGTGCTGGCGGTGACCCCCAACCCGCGGGCACAGCGTCAGTTGGCCGTGGCCTGGGGCGTTGTGGCGAGCGTGGTCGACGACATCCACGACACCGACGAGATGGTCGAGGTGTCCACGCGCGCCATCGCAGCCGAGGAGCTGTGCGAGCCCGGCGACCGCTTCATCATCACGGCCGGCGTTCCGTTCGGGATGCGTGGCACCACGAACCTGATCCGCGTCGAGCGGTTCAGGGGGGCGCAGGGCTGAGAGCCGGTCTCGCGCCGGGACGCGGGCCGCAGGGCTGACCGCCGGTCTGGCGCCGGTACGAAGGCGACAGGTCTGAGCGCGGGTTTGGCGCCGGGACGCGGGCCACAGGGCTGAGAGCCGGGCTGACGTCCCGAGGATCGCGTAGCGCCATTGCAAGCAGAAGGGCCGCCCGCAGAGGGACGGCCCTGTCCGCGCCGCTCGCGAGCGGCGCTTCAGCTGTGGCAGACGATCAGCCGATCTCGGCTACGACGTTCACCTTGAGGGGGATGGAAACCTCGGGGTGCGGGCGGTACTCCACCACGTGCTCACCCGTGGTCTTGATGGGCTCGCCGAGCATGAGCTTGCGACGGTCCACCTCGACGTCGTAGGCGGCGGTAAGCGCCTCGGCGATGTCACGGTTGCCCACCGAACCGTAGATGCGGCCCTCACCTGCGCGCACCTCGATGGTGAGCTGGGCGTCCTTGAGGATCTCGGCGAGACGTTCGGCGTCTGCCTTGCGCTCGGAGAGCTGCTTGGCTCTCTGCGCGAGGCGGGCCTGCAGCTCTGCCTGGTTCGCCTTGGTGGCGGGCAGCGCCAGACCCTGCGGGATGAGCCAGTTGCGGGCGAAACCGTCCTTGACGGCCACCTGCACCCCGGCTTCACCCAAGTTGTCGACCGGTTCCAGCAGGATGACGTTCACTTCCTGACCAGCTTCTCCGTGATGGGGATGATGGCCAGCGCGCGTGCGCGCTTGATGGTCAACGCCAACCTGCGCTGGTACTTCGCGCTCACTCCGGTGCGACGACGCGGCAGGATCTTGCCGGTATCGCTGATGAAACGCCGCAGCATCTTGCCGTCGTGGTAGTCCGTGACCTCCAGCTCACCCGTCGTGAACGGGCAGACCTTGGGCCTACGACCTCTACGACCGCCACCGCGGCGGCGCTTGTCGCCTCTGTCTCTCGAATCACGTGCCATCTAGAAGGGTAGATCCTCTTCTGGCGGGAACTCTTCGTCGATGTCCAGCTTGGACCGCGACGAACTCGCCTGGGCGACCATAGCCGTGTCGCTTGGTCGGGGCCCGGCCCCACCGCTACCGGGTCCGCGAGTGAGGAACTCGACGCGCTGCCCTTCTATGCGCGTCGTGAACCTGCGGTTGCCTTCCTTGTCGGTCCAGGAGTCGTTGACCAGGCGGCCCGTCACGAAGACGGGGTCTCCGCGCTTGAGCTCGCCAGTGGCCTCGGCCAGCTCCCGCCAGACGTTGACGTCCACGTAGCTGGTGCGCTCCTGGTCCTCGCCCCCGCGGCCGCGGAAGCGTTCGTTGACGGCCACGCTGAAGCGCGTGACGGCACTGCCGTTGGGCGTGTACCGCAGCTCTGCGTCGCGCGTCAGGTTGCCGATGACCATCACCTGGTTGAGGGCGTTGCGGAGCCTGTCCTGGCCGCGGGCGTCCACCACCGTGGCGTCGTTCCCGCGCGGCCCGAACGTGAGGACCTCCACGCGGTTCGCGTTGACGTCCAGGGAGGAGCGCTTCTGGCCCTCCTGAGACTCCCAGGTGCGGTAGTTCAGACGACCCTCGACGAGCACCGGGGTGCCGGCTTCGAGCTGGTTGACCATCTGCTCGGCCTGCGACCCGAAGAGCGTGACCCGGTGGTACCAGGCGAGCTCACGTGGCTTGTCGTCGTCGCCGATGACGTTGTCGTTGCCGGCGACGTTGAGCTCGAGGATGGCCAGCCCGTTCTGCGTGTAACGCATCTCGGGCGCCTGGACGAGCGTCCCAACCAGGTGAACGGCGTTCAGTCCTCTAGCCATCGAACTCTCCTAGGTTCGTCTGAGTCTTCGTCCTGCCTAGGCGCCGGCTTCCGCCGTTGCCTCGACCGGACTGGTCTCCTGCTTCGGAGCCTTCTTGGTCTTCCACTCCGGGCGGTCCTTGACGACGAGCACTCTCATGACGTTATCGCGCTGGCGCAAGGCGGCTTCTATGGTCTTTGGAGCCGTGCCGCTCAGGTCTAGGCGATAGATGAGGTAATGCCCCTCGTTGAACTTCCGGATCGGGTACGCCAGACGGCGCGTGCCCCACTCGTCCAGCTCGACGATCTCGCCGCCCGCGCGCTCTACCTGAGTGGCGACGGCGTCCTTCTCTGCCTGAAGCTGCGTCTCGTTGAGATGTGGCACCAGGATCACGTTGAGGTCGTACCTTTCTTTGGTCATCTGCACCTCCTCCCGGATGGTCTCTCGTCTCGTTCTCCGCGTCTCCCGGTCGGAGGCCGCCGCGCGGCCACAGCACCGGCGGGCAACGACGCGGCAAATAGGGAGTGTAGCACAGCGCCGCGCCCTGGGGCGCGTGCGGGTGAGACGGCCGTGGCTGTTGAGTGCTGAACGTGTCCGGGACAGTTGCTGGTGAGTGCTGAACGTGTTCCGGACGGGCGCCGCTTACTGCGTGGGTCGGCCGGGGCTGCCGGCCAACGTCTGGTGGCGACTC
This sequence comes from Deinococcaceae bacterium, assembly GCA_040256005.1. Lineage (GTDB taxonomy): Bacteria > Deinococcota > Deinococci > Deinococcales > Trueperaceae > DASRWD01. Next base: position 9,709 of record JBDZWC010000102.1, read on the forward strand.
AGCGCAGGTCCGCGTACAGCGGCTCCTGCATGCCGACGGTTACCTGTCTGCCCCCGGTCCGGTAGGTGAGCACGGGGAACGTGAGCACGACCTCGGGCTGGTGGGACGCCAGGCGCCGCAGCCCACGCCAGGCTTGCGCGAACAAGCCCTTGGCGGAGGCCGTCGTCTGAGCGCCGAACGTCCACTCTCCTAGCACGATGACCGCCGCGTAGAACGGCTCGAGCCGTAGCGCCAGGTCGTCCATCGGCCGCCAGGTGAGGGGCGGTGCCGGGTCGGTGGGCGAGAGCGAAGTGCGGTCTCCGGATGGGGGCGCCTCCTCGTCGCGGGATCCCGTTGTAGGCGCGGACGAGAACACCGGTGACGTGGACCTGCCCGCTTCCCGCCACGTCAACGCCTCGTCCTCCCAGGCCTCCCAATGCTCCATCCAGCCCGCGGCGGCCAGGACGGCGTCTGCGGTGGCATCACCGAGTTCCAGCGAGACGACCTCCACCGGTCGTTCGTAGCTGGTCACCAGGAGCAGGGCCAAGACCCCGGTGTGACGTGGTTCCGGCACGACGAACGCGCTCAGCGCCGGGCTGTCTTGCACGCTCAGATCGACCTCGGCCTGGAGCGGGGCGTCCACGTGACTGGCCGACAGCGACCCGAGGCCCCAGTTCCGCTCCGCGAACGAGCGGCAGCGCGCCGTGGCACCGGTGTAGGTCGGGATAGACGCACCGCCGCCCGCGGACAACCCGGCCATCCCGGCGCCGACATCGAGGACCTTCACCTCGGCGAGCCGGTCGATCGCCGCGCCCGTGGCGCGGACCGCCGGGGGCTCGAGCGTCAGACCGGCAGTGCCTGGGGCCAAGTTGGGGCCAACCCCGCCAAACAAGCTGAGGCTCGTCAGCGCGTCGCCGTCCGCGCAGACGTTGGCCGGCAGGAGGACGCGAGCCTCGGTCGGCGATACCCAGCCGTGAATCACGCCCCGCGGCGTCGAGGGCGAGCCGTACTTCCTTCAGTTGCAGATCGCGAGCTTTCAT
>JBDZWC010000210.1:0-2821 GCA_040256005.1 Deinococcaceae bacterium
CCGCCAGCCGCGAGCGACGCGAACCACCCACCACGTAGCCGTCTGACCGAGGCGCGGCGGCGCCCGCCGGGGGCTCCGGGAGGCGCTCCTCCAGCAGCGGCGGCTCCGGCAACGGCGGCACGGGCGCCTCTACCTCCACGTAGGCCGCGTAACCCTTGCTGACCAGGGAGCGCACCGCGCTCTGAGACACCTCGACGTCGCGCGCCAGGGCAGCCGCGCTGTCTGCCTCCTCGAGCTCCCAGAGGCGCTCCAGGGCCAGGCGCTGGTTGATGCTGCGCGGCCCTTCCAGACCGTCGTCCGGCTGTCTGCGAGGCACCAGCACGGTGCGCGACGGGCGCCGCACCCGCACCGCCTCGTCCACGAGCCCCTGGGCTCGCAGCATGTCCAGGAGCCTCGCCTCGACCCTCTCGGCCGGCAGCCACTCGTCCACCGGCAGGTCGCCGCGCAGCTCCGGGCCAGCCTCTGGGCGCAGGTTCACCTCGTGCTCCAGGTCTGGGTTCAGGCCGGGCACGCCCAGCGTGGCCAGGACTAGGCCGGCGGGTACCCCAGCGCCCCGCGCGATGGAGTCGACGCCCTTCACCTGGCCGGGCTGGAGGTAGGCCGAGTCGCCGAGGTACCTCAGGGCATGGCGCAACTCCAGGCCGCGACCGGCGTCTACGGTGCGCGACCCCACCACGAGCCCAACCCGCACGCCGGTCTGCCATGGCACGATCACGCGCCTGCCCACCGGGCTTCCCTGTCCCCCGTCCTCGAGCGGCGCCAGGTAGGTGAGCGCGCCCAACGGCAACGGGAAGAGGACGTCTACGGCGGCTGGCACTTCGCGCTCAAGTCTAGCCACGGGGTGCGGCGCCTTCGTCGGCTACTAGGCCATGGTTAGTATCGCTGCCATGGGTGATGCGGAGGGCGCAGCGTACGAGCGGGCCGGCGTCGACCTGAGAGCCGCGGAACGGACCACCGATTTGATAAGACGTGCGGTGGAGTCCACCTACACGCCGGGCGTGCTCCGCGGCCTGGGCGCGTTCGGCGGACTGTTCGAGCTTCCCGCCGGCCTGGACCGGCCGGTGCTCGTGGCCTCGACGGACGGAGTTGGCACCAAGACGATGCTGGCGAACCGGTACCGGCATGAGACCGGCGTCCTGGAGGGCATCGGCCGCGACCTCGTCAACCACTGCGTCAACGACGTCCTGGTGCAGGGCGCGGTTCCTCTGTTCTTCCTCGACTACGTGGCCAGCGCCCACCTCGAGCCCGAGGTGACCGCGGCCTTGGTGACGGGCGTGGCCGCGGCCTGCACCGGCGCCGGCATGGCGCTTCTGGGGGGCGAGACCGCCGAGATGCCTGGCGTCTACGCTCCGGGCGAGTTCGACCTGGCCGGGACCATCGTGGCCGTGGTAGAGCGCGACCGCGTGGTCGACGGCTCGTCGGTTCGGCCCGGCGACCTGTTGCTGGCGCTGCCTTCCGGCGGCCTTCAGACCAACGGCTTCAGCCTCGCCCGCCGCGCCCTGGAGGGCAGGCTCGACGACACGGTGCCCGGCGTCGGGACCGTCTGGCGCGCGCTCCTCGCCGAGCACAGGAGCTTCCTACCGGCGGTGCGCCCGCTTCTCGAGCGCGGGCTCGTGAAGGCCATGGCCCATATCACGGGAGGCGGGCTGCCCGGCAACCTGCCGCGCACCCTGCCGGCCGGCCTCGGGGCCGAGCTGCGCCGCGGTGCGTGGGACGAGCCGGCCGTCTTCACCCTCATCCGGGAGGCCGGCGGCGTGAGCGAAGCCGAGATGTTCGAGGTCTTCAACATGGGCATCGGCTACGTCGTCACCGTAGACCCAGGGAGCCTGACGGAGGCACTGGGCGTGTCACCCGAACTGGTCGAGGTGGGCAGGGTCGTAGAGGGCGCGGGCGTCCGGGTCGTCTAGCGACGCATGGGATGCGCCCGGTTCTGAGCCGGGGGCCGTCTAGGCCTTCTCGTGCTCGGGCGTGCGCGGCCTGGCGCGCCGCTCGATACCGCCGGGCGGCCCCGGTGGGCGCACCTCGCCCGTCTTCTTGGGGTCCAGCGCCGGCAGCACGATCGTAAACACGGTCCCCTCGCCCAGCCGCGATTCCACGCTCACGGTGCCGTCGTGCTGGTGTACGATCCACCTCACGATGGCCAGTCCCAGGCCGCTGCCGTTGCCTCTCGTACTGCGGGCCCCGTCGACGCGGTAGAAGCGCTCGAAGATGTGCGGCAGCGCCTCCGGCGGGATCCCGGCGCCGTCGTCCAGGACCTCGAGCCTCACCTGCTTGGCCTCCGGCATGACGCTCACCGTGACGCGGTTCGCGCCCGCGTTGATGGCGTTGAGCACCAGGTTGAGGACGACCTGCTTGAGCCGCTCGGGGTCGCCCATCACCTCGGCCAGGGCGCGCGGCGCGCTGACGCTGACCTCGGCGTTCGTCACGACACGCGACACCTCCTCGCGCACCGCCTCCGCCACCTCGACCAGGTTCATGGGCGCCTTCGTTACCGTGAACCCGGCGTCGGCCCTGGCCAGCTCGAGCAGGTCGTTGACCAGCTTGCCCATGCGCTCGGCCTCGCGCTGGATGACGGTCAGCGACTCCTGCTGCAGCTGGGTGGGGTTCGTGCGCCTGACGAGGTAGCTGGCGTGGCCCGCGATGGCGGTCACCGGGGTCCTCAACTCATGGCTGGCGTCGGCCGTGAAGCGCCGCTGGGTCTCGAACGACTCCTGCAGGCGGTCAAGCATGTTGTTGATCGCCACGCCCAGGTCGTGGATCTCGTCCTTGGTCTCGGGCACGGGGACGCGATGCGACAGCTCCGAGCCGGAGACCTCGGCGA
>JBDZWC010000009.1:0-42881 GCA_040256005.1 Deinococcaceae bacterium
CAGCATGCCTGGCCCCTGCAGCGTGGCCGTGGCGCCGCCGTCGGAGACGTCGAGGTAGACGTCCACCACCGAGCGGTTGAACCCGCCTGGCTGCGACTCGTCGAGCTCCACGGCGCCCATCGCGACCCGTAGCGTGGCCGGCTCACCCTGGGCGGCCCCCGCGACGACGCTCACCTCCTGCAGGTCGAGGAGGGCAGCGTTGGCGTAGACCGGTGAGGTGGGCGGCTCGAGGGTGCCGTCGCCGGCCGCGTCGCCGGTCGGATCGGTGAGCGTCAAGAGGGCAGCGGCCGCCAGCGCCAGGAGGCTCACGTGGGCGCCTCCACCAGCGGCGCGCGTGATTCGCTCACCGGCTGTCTGCGGTACAGCCTGGCCGTCCGGACCAGCGCCGTCGCCAGCTTGGCGCTGTCGTGCTGCGCCAGTCGACCCTCGACGAGCAGCGGTAGGCACTCGACGGGCACCCCTGCGGCCTCGAAACGCTCGCGCGCGACGGCGACGACCTCGGCGCCCTCGGCCGCGTACGACCTCAGACGCTGGTCATCGAGGGGGGCGTCGTTGCAGATCACGACGTCGGGACAGCGGCTGCCGTGCTGCATGAGCGCTTCCACGTGGTCGTAGGCGTCGAGGCCGTCGGTCTCCCCGGCCTCAGTCATGATGTTCGCGACGTAGACCAGCCGGGCGCTCGAGCGCTCCATCGCGGCGCGCACGCCCGGGACGAGCAGGGGAGGGATCGTGCTGGTGTAGAGGCTGCCGGGCCCCAGCACGATGAGGTCAGCACGCAACAGCGCCATCTCCACCTCGGGCAGCGTGCGCGGGGCCGCGGGCGTGAGCGCCACGGAAGCCACGGGACCGGTCACCTCCCGCACGGCGCTCTCGCCCTTGACGACGCGTCCGTCACGCTTCGTCACCTCGAGAGTGACGGGCTCGGCCGTAGCCGGGTACACGGATCCGGACAGGTCGAGCAGCTCGTTGAGGACCCTCAGCGCCTGACCGAAGTCGCCCTCGTGCTCCCGCAGCGTCGTGATGAGCAGGTTGCCGAAGGTGTGGCCCTGTAGCTCCTCGCCGCGCTCGAAGCGGTGCTGCAGCAGGCGGCTGAGGCTCGACTCGTCTGACGAGAGAGCCGCCAGGCAGTCGGTAAGGTCGCCGGGGGCCGGCATGTCGAACGCCTTGCGCAGGCGGCCAGAAGAGCCACCGTCATCGCTCACGGCCACGATCGCGGTGAGGTTGGAGGTGTGCTCGCGCAGACCGCGCAGGAGGTTCGAGGTCCCCGTGCCGCCGCCCAGTATCACGATGCGCGGGCCCCTGCCCAGCAGCACGCGCTTGTGCAGCAGCTCGGCGGCGTCCTGTGGTCGCGGCATCCAGTTCGACAGCAGCGAGCGGTTCAGCCGACCGACGGCCGCGGTGGCTACCGCGACGCCGATGACGACGAGCACCAGGGATACCCAGCCGCCCCAGACCTGCCAGGGAGCGGAGACCAGCACGGTCTCGATGGGGTCGGCCAACGTCTCGCGCCGCTCGTTGAACCACCACAGGACGCCGCCTATCACGCCGGCCACCATCACCAGGGCGCCCAGCACGGCCAGCGCGACGTGCCGCTTCACCCCCATGCCAGGCACCAACCACAGGCGCCAGGCGTCGAGCCCGGTCCGGCGACCGCCCTTCACGCCGCCTCGCCCCCGTGCCCGGAGTGCTCGGCCAGCGCCTCCTCGAGATCGCGGTGCTGCACCGTCGTGCGCAGGCCGTCCGCCAGGTCGAGGCTCAGCCTCTCGGCAACGGCCACGGACCTGTGCTGGCCCCCGGTGCAGCCCACGGCGACCGTGTAGGCAGACCTGCCCGCGGCGCCGGCGGCCTGAGCCGTCAAGGTCCTGACCAAGCTGCGCAGCTGGCTGTAGGTCTCCAGCGCCTCGGGCGTGAAGACGTACGCCTGAACGCGCTCGTCGGTGCCGGGCAGCGGTCTCAGGAACTCGTCGTAGAAGGGGTTGGGCAGGCCCCGCACGTCGAGGACCGTGTCGGCGTCCGTAGGCACGCCGCGCTTGAAGCCGAACGACACGAGCCGCAGCAGGAAGCCGTTGCCGGCCTGGAAGCGGTCCCGCAGGGTCTGAGTGAGGGCGCGCGCCGAGGTCGAGGTGGTGTCTATCGCCTCGGCCGCCAACTCCCGCAGCGGCCTCAGCTTCCGGCGCTCCGTCGCCAGGTCAGACGTCAGCGTGCCCTCGGCCAACGGGTGCGTGCGCCGCGTGAAGTTGTAGCGCCGCACCAGCACCTCGTCGTTGGCGTCCAGGTAGAGCACCTCGGGGGCATGCCCCAGCTCCTCGAGGCGCTGGATCGCGGCCGGTGCCTGCTCCAGGTAGTCGCCGGCCCGTATGTCTATGCCGACCACGACGCCGCGCTCGGCGCCGGACAGCAGCTCCAGGAGTTGCGGCCAGAGGGTGGGCGGCAGGTTGTCGACCGTGTAGAAGCCGATGTCCTCGAGCGCATGCAGGGCCGTGGTCTTGCCCGACCCGCTGACCCCCGTCAGGACCACGAACGGCAGCTTCACGGCATGCCGCCGTTCCAGCGGCATGCGACGACGGTGTCGCCGCGCTCGACGATCGCGGCGTCGCCAACCTGCGCCAGCAGGGTGCCGGGGCAGACCACGTACCTCCCGGAGCCCGTCTCCAGCGCCGCGAACGTCGAGCCCCCCACGGACGCGCTCACGTACCGGCCGGCAGGGGTGACGGCGCTGAGCGGCGGCAGCTCGCCACCGTCCTGCACCATGCGCCAGCGTTCGCCGTCGTGGACGACGGTGGCCGGCACGCCGGCCACCTGCACCTCGAAGCTGACGGGCCCGTCGTCGGAGACGAGGCGCCAGCCGTAGCCGTTGAGGAACCCTATCGACTCGGACACGCAACCTGGGGCGAGCGCGCCCGGTGTGAGCTCAACCGGCTGCGCCTCGGCGGTGACGTGGCCGCCTAGCGCGCGCGCCATCGCCTCCGCCGCCTCTCTGGTGTCGAAGCAGCCGACGCGGACCCTCACGAACTGCCTGCCCCGGTCCATGGCGAACTCGGTGTACGCCGGGAAGCCGAGGTCTTGCAGCTGCTTGACCGCCGACTGCGCCTCGACGTAGTCGCGCAGCGCCACGGTCTGGACGGCCCAGCCCGCCTGCGCCCCGGCCGCCCCGACGCAGCACAGCGCCAGGACGGCCGCGAGCGTCGACACGGTGCGCCTCACCTCGCCACCGCCGCTACGACCGAGCGCCGCAGGTTGGAGAGGATCCGCCACCCCACGGCCTGGCTCTTCTCCGGGTGGAACTGGGTCGCGTGCAGGTTGCCCAGGGTGAACGCGCTCTTGAACGTGGTCTCGCCGTACGTCGTCTCAGCCCCGGGCGCCAGCGCAGCGTCTCCGGCCAGGACGGCGTGGTACGAGTTCGCGTAGTAGACGTAGGACCCGGGTGGCACGCCCCGCAACAGGGGAGAGTCGCCGTTCGGCATGAGGGTGTTCCAGCCCATCTGAGGCACCCGCACCCGGCCGCGGAAGCGTTTGACGGTGCCAGGCACGATGCCAAGGCCGGGCACCTGTGGGTCCTCCTCGGACCCGTTGCACATCAGCTGCAGCCCGACGCAGACGCCGAGGAAGGGCCGATCGGCCGCTATGTGTTCCCTCACCAGCGGCTCGAAGCCCGAGCGGGCGAACATCTCCGCGACCTGTCCGAACCGCCCCTGGCCGGGCAGCACCAGCAGGTCCGCCCCGCGCGCCTCACTCGGCCGCGTCGCCACGCTGGGGGCGAGGCCGGCCCGGGAGAGGGCCCTGGCGATGCTGTGGAGGTTCCCGGCCCCGTAGTCGATGACGACCGTGCGCACGGCGGGCTGCGGCATCAGATCACCCCCTTGGTAGAGGGCAGGTCGTCGCGGGTGACACGCGTGGCGAGGTGCAGAGCCCTGGCGAACGCCTTCATGACGGCCTCGCAGACGTGGTGGGTCTCCTCGCCCGCCAGCACGCGCACGTGGAGCGTGGCGCCGGCATGGTTCGCGAAGCCGCGCAGCAGCTCGCGCAGATGGAACGCGTTGAAGCCACCTGGCTCGCCCTGGAAGCCGGCGGCCGCGAACGACAGGTACGGCCGGCCGGAGAGGTCGAGAACGACGTGGGCCAGCGTCTCGTCCATGGGCACGAAGGCGTCGGCGTAGCGCTCGATACCAGCGCGGTCACCCAGGGCTCGGCCCAGCGCCTGACCCAGCGTGATGCCGACGTCCTCGGCCAGGTGGTGCACGTCCACGTGCAGGTCGCCCTCGCCGGATATCGCCAGGCCCAAGCGGCCGTGACGTCCCAGCTGGTCGAGCAGGTGGTCGAGGAAACCGTGCCCGGTCGCGATGGTGGGCCCGCCGGTGGCATCCGTGTGGCCTCCGCCGGCGGGGTCGAGGTCGACCCTCACCTTGACGCGGGTCTCGCTGGTGGCGCGCTCGATCTCGGCCGTCCTAGCCATCGCTGTGTGCCCCCTGGGTGATGACGCTCTCCATGGCGCTCAGGAACGCATCGTTCTCGTGCGGATGCCCGGCTGTGACCCGCAGGCAACCCGCCAGGCCCGGCAGGTGGTCCTGGCGCCTCACCACGACACCGCGGTCCAGCAGCGCAGCGTGAACGGCCGTAGGGTCACCGACGCGGAACAGCACGAAGTTGGTCTCGCTGGGGAACACCTCGATGCCTGGTAGGAGAGAGAGGGTCGCTGCCAACCGGCGCCGCTCGTCCTTAGCGACACGGACGCGGGCCTCCACGAGGTCGGGACGCCGCAGCGCCAGGAGGCCGGCCGCGACCTGGAGCGCTCCCACGCTGAACGGCAACAGCACCTTACGTACCTGCGTCGCGATGTCCGGCTTCGTGAGCAGGTAGCCGAGGCGAGCTCCGGCCAGGCCGGCTGCCTTGCTGAACGTGCGCAGCACCGCCACGTTGTCGAACCGGCGGGCCAGATCGAGGTCGTCACCCTCGGCGAAGTCCACGTACGCCTCGTCCAGCACGGTGAGCCAGCGGCCCGTGGCGGCGGCGCTCGACACGAAGCGCTCCAAGCCGACCGCGTCCAGCCGGTTGCCGGTCGGAGCGGCGGGATCGGCGAGGAACGCCACGCCGGCCCTACCCTCGAGCGCGGCCGTGAGCTCCTGCTCGGGCAGCGCGAACCTCTCGCCCAAGGGCACCTCGACCAGTTCCACGCCCAGGAGCCCGGCCTGGGCGGCGTAGACGGCGAAGGTGGGCGCCACGGTCAACACGGAGCGGCCCAGCCCGGCGGCGATCACCAGGGCCTGGATCAGCACGTTCGAACCGGCGGCCACGACGACGCCGTCGGGGTCCCAACCGACACGGTCAGCCAGAGCGACCTCGAGGTCCACCGGGTGCAGCTGTGGGTAGCGGTTCAGGTCCAGCGCCGCGACGGCCTCGGCCAGTTCCTTGGCCAGCACGGCGCCAGGGTCGTCCGGAGCTTCGTTCTGGTCGAGCTTGACCGGCTGCGGATGGTGCCTGAAGTGGTAGGCGGGCGACCGCCGCACCTCGTCCCGGATGACCATGGCGTCCATGCTAGCCCCGGTGCGCTGCGGGGCGGGGGTCACTGGCCCTACTCCGCCGTCCTCTCGCGGGTGGCCGCGATCAGCTGCTCGAGGGTGGGCCCCAGGTCGGGGTCGAGTTCCACCGCGCGCTCGAGCTCGGTGAGGGCGCGCTGGTGGTCCTGCAGGGTGAGGTAGGCCAACCCCAGGTTGAGGTGGGCCTGGGCGTTCTGGTCGTTGGCCGCGATCGCGCTCCTGAGGTTCTCGAGCGCCAGGTCCACACGCCCGGTCTGCAGGTACGCGTAGCCGAGGTTGTTCATCACGATGTCGCTCTGCGGCAGCGACTCGAGGGCCTGCTGGTAGTCGAGGATCGCGCCCCTGTCGTCGCCGGTGAGCTGGCGGGCGTAGCCGCGGTAGAAGGCCGCCAGCGGGTTGCCTTCCTGCGCGGCGAGCGCCCGCGTGAAGGCGTCGCGCGCCGCCACCGCGTCTCCCACGTCGAGCGCGTACAACCCCTGCTGGAAGGCCACGCCGGCCTCCTCGTTGAAGGTGATGTCGGCGTCGCCGGTCAGCTGGCTCTGCTGCTCGAGGATCGAGACGCTGCGCTGAGCCAGCGCGTTGTCCGGGTCGAGCTCGAGAGCTCGCTCGAGGACCCCGCGACCCTCCTCGAGGCGGCCCATGCGCACCAGGGCGGTGCCGTAGAGCGCCTGGAGCTGCGGGTCATCGGGTGAGGCCTCCGCGAGGGGCCTCAACAGCTCCAGGGCGCCCGCCGCCCTGCCCGCCGCGAGGTACACCTCGGCGAGGCCCAGGTCTACCTGGGCGCCGGTACCGCGTTGGGCCTCGAAGACCTGCTTGGCGCCCTCGAGGTCCCCGCTGCGGGCCAGCCCGACGGCCAGCATGCCGCCGACCTCGCGGTTGTTCGGGTTGGCCTCGTACACGGGCCTGAGGAGCTCGGCGGCGCTGCCGGGCTCGCCGGTCTTGATGAGCAGGTCGGCCCTGGCGACGTCGAGCTCGGTACTGTCGGGGAAGACCTCCTCGCCGGCGCTCACCAGCTCCAACGCCTGCTGGGCATGCGAGGCGGGTAACTGCCGCGCCAGGGCGTAGAGGCCCGCCGAACGCGACAGCGGGTCCGCTACCGACTGCTGGAGGTAGCTCAGTGCATCGTCGACGGCGCCTACGTCCAGCAGCTGGTCGACGACGGTCGCGCGGAGGAGCACCGAGTCGGGTGCGTACCGCTCGGCCCGCCGCAGCGTCTGAACCGTCCGTTGGGGGTTGGACTGCAGGGCGGCCAGGCGCAGGTAGGCGTCGATGAAGCGAGGGTAGGCGTCGATGGCGGCTTGCAGGTCGGCCGTCGGGTCACTGCCCGCGAGCTCCGGAAGGGAGGCGCGGCCCGCCAGCGCGATGGCGTGGTTGGGGTTCGTCTCCAGCGCGCGGCCGAACGCCGCCGCGGCCTCCTCGGCCCGGCCGGCGGAGCGCAGGACGACACCGGCGGTCGCCTGCACCTCGGCGTCGGCCGGCGCCGCCTCGGCGGCCAGGGTGGCGTACGCGGCGGCGGTGTCCATGTCGCCGGCCAAGGCCGCCACCTTGGCGTACTCGGACAGCACCCAGGCGGAGTCCGCGTCCAGCTCGGCGGCCACGCTCAGATCTGTGACGTTGGCCCCCGGCAGGCTGGAGGCGGCGAGTCCCGTGGGACCGAGGCTCGGCAGCGACGGCGTGTCAGCGGCCGCCGCCCTGACGCGCTCCATGACCTCGGCCGGGACCTGCGGCGCCACGACGCGGGCGACGCCCTCCGCCACCTGCACCGCCAGGTCCGCGGGGTCCTGGCCGCTGGCCTGCACCGTCTGGACCTGTCCCGCGATGTCGACGTTGACCGTCGCCTGCACGCCGCCACCGCCCAACGTCACCTGGCCGGTGACTAGAGCGCCTGCGTCGAAGAGGCGTCCCACGGTCTGGTTCACGTCGGCCTCGGCGTCCAGCGCCTTGTTGGCCACCAGGGCGACGTCCCCGATGGGCGGAGCGTAGACGCCCGGGACCTGGTTGAGGGCCCTCTGCACCGCGCTGGGCAGACCCAGCTGATAGGCCTGGGTGTTGGCGGCTGCGTCGAAGGGGAAGACGGCGACGCGGGTTACCTGCGCGGACGCGACGCTCAGCACAGCGGCGCAAACGACCGCCAGGAGGCGAGCTATTGACTTCGAGCTGGTCGGCATGACGCGGCAGTATAACCGTGTGCGGTGAGAACCCTGACCCCGTGACGGGGGCCAGTTTTACCCGTTCAGGACGGCAGCTTCTCGGGTCCGAACGCGCCCGGCAAGAGCCCGCTGACGGTCGTCCGTATGACGTCGCCGCGGTGGTTCACGAGGAACACCTCGGCGTCGGGCGCGAACTCGTACAGCACCTGCCGGCAGGCCCCGCACGGAGACGATGGCTCATCGGACTCCGTGTAGACGACGACCTGGCTGAAGGAACGAGCGCCCGCGGTCGCCATGGCTTGTACCGCCGATTGCTCGGCGCACCGCGTCAACCCGAAGCTGGCGTTCTCCACGTTGGCCCCGGCGTACACCTCGCCGTCGCCGGCCCGGAGCGCGGCGCCCACGCCGAAGCCCGAGTATGGGATGTAGGCGTTGCGGAACGCCGCCTTGGCCGCGGCGAGGAGGTCCTCGGGCGGTCGTTGCGCCGCCCCGGCCGGCCGGTGAGGGCCCGGGCCGTTGGCCGAGGAGCCGCTCACCCGCCACCCCATGACGAGAGCCGCGCCAGGAGCGGGGGGCCCAGCACCACGAGGCCCACGACCACCGCGCCGATGGAGGCGGTGAGCACCGCCGCCGCCGCGAGGTCCTTGGCGGTGCCGGCGAGCTGGTGGAAGTTCGGCGAGGCCAGGTCCACGACGGCCTCGATGGCGCTGTTCATCAGTTCCATGGCCAACACGACCGTGCAGGCGATGACGATGGGCGCCGCGGGCGCCCTGAGCCACGCCGCCAGCCCGAGCGCCAGCAGGCCTACCGCGACCTCGAGCCTCAGGTTCGGCTGCGTCGACCAGGCGCGCGCCAGCCCCGCTCCCGCCACCGCGAACGACCTGCCAAGCCTCGCCCTGTTCAACGTGCTCATACCTCCACCTGCGGCCCCAGTATGTCAACGGCCCGGGCCTGGGCTGCGCGGAACGCACCCCAGTCGGCCTCCGTCTGGTGGTCGTGCCCCAGCAGGTGCATGAGGCCGTGAGCCGCCAGGGTCATGAGCTCCGCAGCTAGCGGGTGTCCGGCGACCTCGGCCTGTGCCGCCGCCGTGTCGAGGCTGATGAGCACGTCGCCCAGGTGGGGCGTGCGCGGATGCCCGACGTCGGTCGGCTCGTGCAGGGGGTACGAGAGCACGTCGGTGGGTCCCGCCACCCCGCGGTCCCGCTCGTTGAGGCGCGCGATGGCGTCGTCGTCGACGATAACCACGGTCGCCTCGTCGTCCGCTTGGCCGAGCTCCGCGAGCAGCTTGCCGAGCGCGCTCGCGATGTCAGGAACGCGAGGGCAGCGTCCGGTCTCGTCGATCACCTCTACGCCCACCCTTCACCTCCTTGAGCGCGGCCGGCTCGGCGGTTTCGTCGTCCGGCGCCACGGCGGGCCCGGTGTCGCGGCCCGCAGGCAAGCCGCGGGCGACCTTGAGGCCCCTGATCTCCTCGCTGCTCGGGTAGTTGATGCGCCGGTGAAGCACGGCGGTGAGCATGCGCTCGAAGGTGTTGGCGATGACCTCCAGGTCCGCGAAGTTGAGCGGGCTCTCGGCGAACTGGCCGTCCTGCTGCCGCTGCTCGATGATCCTGTCGATGAGCCCGCGGATCGAGGACGGGCTGGGGTCGTCGAGCGTGCGCGAGGCGGACTCGATCGAGTCGGCCAGCATCAGCACGGCGGTCTCCTTGCTGCGCGGCCGGGGCCCTGGGTAGCGGAAGTTGAGCTCCTCGACCTTGCCCTCCTCGAGAGCGCGCTTGTAGAAGTACGCCAGGACGGTGGTGCCGTGGTGCTCGGCGATGAACGGCTCGAGCTCGCGAGGCAGTCCGTACTGGCGGGCCAGCTCGATGCCGTCGCGCACGTGGCTCGTGACGATCAGGTAGCTCAGGTGGGGGCTCAGCTGGTCGTGCGGGTTCTCGCCGCTGAACTGGTTCTCGATGAAGAACTGCGGGCGCCTGGTCTTGCCGACGTCGTGGAACAGCGCCCCCACGCGCGCGAGCAGGGCGTTCCCGCCCACGTTCTTGACGGCCTGCTCCACCAGGTTCGAGATGATCAGGCTGTGCTGGTACGTGCCTGGCGCCTCGGTGACCAGCAGCTGCAGAAGCGGGTTCGTAGGGCTCGACAGCTCCAGCAGCCTGAAGTCGGTCAGGAAGCCGAAGACGCTCTCGGCCACGGGTAACAGGCCGAGCGCCACGACGCCGGCGAGCAACCCGCCCGCGGTCACCAGGGCGGCGGCACCCGCCGCCTCGGCCGACGACATGCCGCCGGCCACCAGCACCATCGCGTAGGTGGTGAGGCCGCCTATCGCGGCGCCCGCCAGGCCGGCGCCTGCGACCGCGAGGCGGGTACGCCGCGCCTGCACGAGCAACGAGGCGGCGACCGAACCCACGAGCGTGGCCACGAGCGCCTGGAGGGGCGCGGCCGGGACGAGCAGGCCGACCACGACGGCGGTCCAGGCCGACCAGGCGAGGCCGGCGCTGGAGCCCAGCAGCGCGGCGACGACGAGCGGCGCCAAGACCGCGAACAGGAAGTAGGGCGAGAGGTCGACGGCCGCTCGCTGCACTCCGACCGTGAGGGCCGTCAGGGCGAGCAGGAACAGGAGCTGGTTGCGGCTGACCTTCGAGCGCACGTACTGGCGACCGAAGGCGAGGGGGGCGGTGAGCACGATCGCGAGGGCCAGGCAGCCGATGATGATCCAGGCCGTCTGGGTGGACACGTCGGCGCTGGCGCTGTACAGGCCCAAGGACGCGAGCACCCGCAAGTGATCCTCGGTGAGCGGCTCGCCGGCTTCCACGATCACCTCGCCGGCCCCCAGCGTCTGCATGACCGGTGGGATCGCCTGAGCGGCGGCAGTGCGAGCGGCCTGTGTGAGGTTGTCGTCGGGCAGGGCGGTGGCCACCAGTCGCCTGTCGAGCACCGCCCGCACCTCCCCGCGCCTCTCGGGTGGCGCGAAGGCGATGGCGTCGTCGGTGACGGAGTCCACCTCGTCGGCGCGGACGCCCTGCGGGTCCTGGTAGCGGTCGACGACGTACGCGACGACGTCGCTGGGCAGGCCAGAGGCCGTGATGCTGGCGATGACCAGGTCGCGCAAGGCCGTGTCGACGGTGTAGACGGTCTCGATCTGACCTCGGGCCGACTGCCGCAGGCGCTGCGTGGCGAGGAGGTCAACGACCTCGGTGGCGACGGGCGCCACGAAGGTCTGCGGGCTGGGCTGGCCCAGCTCCAGTGGGGTCCGCTGCCTCAGCCCGTAGACCGTGTACAGCAGCGCGGCCAGCACGACCGCCAGCGCCGTGGCCAGCAGCCAGTGACCCTGGCCGCGGGCTGCTCGTCCGTCAGCCGTGCTGCTCATAGGCCAGGATGATCTGCGCCACCAGCGGGTGGCGCACGACGTCGGCCTTGCTGAACTCGATGAACCTGATGCCCTCGATGTCCCTGAGTATCGACTGCGCCACCTTCAGCCCGCTCTGCACAGAGCCGGGAAGGTCGGTCTGCGTGGTGTCACCGGTGACGACGACCTTGCTGTTGAACCCCATGCGTGTCAGGAACATCTTCATCTGTTCAGCGGTCGTGTTCTGCGCCTCGTCGAGGATGATGAACGCGTCGTTGAGCGTGCGGCCGCGCATGAAGGCCAGCGGGGCCACCTCGATGGTGCCCTGCTCCAGCAGCCGCTCCGAGCGGTCGGCCGGCAGCATGTCGTAGAGCGCGTCGTACAGCGGCCTGAGGTACGGGTCGATCTTGGCCTGCAGGTCGCCAGGCAGGAAACCCAGCCGCTCGCCGGCCTCCACCGCTGGCCGCGTCAGGATGATCCGCTTCACCTTGTTCGAGGTGAGCGCTTCCACTGCCATGGCCACCGCGAGGTAGGTCTTGCCGGTGCCGGCGGGGCCCAGCCCGAAGGTGATGGGGCTCGCGGCGATGGCCTGCACGTAGCGGCGTTGCCCTGCGGTCTTGGGCCGAGCGCGCCCCGGCAGCCGTGGCACGTCCTCGCCGTTGATCGCGGGATCGCTGAGGTCCTCGCCGTCCGAGCCCACGACGTCGCCGAACTCGATCTCGGAGAGGTTCACCTCGGAGCCGCTCCGGATGACCTGGAGTAGGTTCCTGAACGTGTCGGCTGCCTCCTGGACGTCGGGTTCCTCGCCCAGCAGGCGCAGCTCGTCGCCGCGCGCCACGACCTTGGCACGCAGCTTGGAGCGCAGGAGTCTGAGGTTCTCGTCGTTCTTGCCGTAAAGCGACATCGCCTCGGCGGGACTGTTGAGCTTCAGTGTCAGAGAGGTCGCTATCTTTCCCTCCTACGGCGCAGCGCGAGCGGCGGGCTGAGGATCTCGTGCCAGATGAGGCCCTGCAGGATCCCAGCCCTGTCGGTCTGAAGCGCTGCGGCGCCGCCCAGTCTAGCCGCGACTCCCGCGGCGACGGGTCGTTTGCCGTCACGAGCCGGTACCTCGCTGCCGATCTCGGCGCGTGCGGTCCTGGCGCTACGCCTGGCCGCCCGCGTGGTGGGCGCGACGGTGGGGGAGACCACCTTGCCGGAGCCCTCCCGGCCCAGTACGCCCGCACGGGTGGGCCTCGAGCCTAAGGTCCCTTGGCCGCCGGTGCCCTCGCGACCGATGAGTGACCCCGTGTCGAGCTGGGCTCCCCGCGCGCTGCCCTCCCGCCCTATGACGTACCGGTCGCCCATGCCGGCCGGCGCGCCCTCACGGGCCGACGCGGCGCGGGCAGGCGCCTTACCCTCTTGACCTGGCGCCCCCTCGGGCCCCAGTCCGGCCGGCCTTCTCTCGCCGATGTCGGACAGGCGCCGCTCCGGCACGCTCACCAGGGCGCCCTCGAAGGGGTCGCTGCCCACGAGCGAGCCCGGCCGCGTCGCTGGCTGCGGCGGGGTGACGGGCTGGCCCGCCATGCGAGCGCGTTCCTGCTCGCGCCGCTGCGCCTCCTCGACACGCCTGCGGATCTCGGCGAGGGTGACAGAAGGGGCGTCCTGGCCGGTGCTCGCCGAGGGTCGGCCCGCCGTGGCCGCGCCCGAACCCGGGGTGCTCGCGCGTCCACCGCCCTGGGTGCGACCCTGCCCCGGCCGACCCTGCTTCCCGCGTGCGCCGCGGCTGAAGAGCGGCACCACCACGAAGAAGACGAAGAAGAGCAGGCCCAGGATGGTGTCTAGGTCCACCTGCTCAGGCGCCGCCTTCGTCGTCGGCCGCACGCGCGATGTTGCCCCGCATGCTCGTGTCCGACTGGATGTTCTGCAGCTGGTAGTAGTCCATGATGCCGATGTTGCCGCTGCGGAACGCCTCGGCGATGGCTTGGGGCACCTCGGCCTCGGCCTCGACGACCTTGGCCCTCATGGCCTCGACGCGAGCGCTGTTCTCCTGCTCCTCGGCGACAGCCATGGCGCGCCGCTCCTCCGCCTTCGCCTGGGCCACACGCTTGTCGGCCTCCGCCTGGTCTGTCTGCAGCTGAGCGCCGATGTTCCTGCCGACGTTGACGTCGGCGATGTCGATCGAGAGGATCTCGAACGCGGTGCCGGAGTCGAGCCCCTTCGCGAGTACCGTCTTGGAGATGATGTCGGGGTTCTCGAGCACGCCCTTGTGGGACTGGGTCGAGCCGATGGAGGAGACGACGCCCTCGCCAACGCGCGCGATGATGGTCTCCTCACCGGCGCCACCCACGAGTCGCTCGAGGTTCGCGCGGACCGTGATACGCGCCGTGGCGATCAGCTCGATGCCGTCCTTGGCGACGGCGGAGATGTTCGGCGTCTGGATGACGCGCGGGTTGACGGACACGCGCACGGCGTCCAGCACGTCGCGGCCGGCGAGGTCGATGGCGGCGGCCCGGTCGAAGGGCAGCGTGATGCGCGCCTTGTCGGCGGCGATGAGGGCGTCCACCACCCTATCCACGTTCCCACCGGCCAGGTAGTGGGCTTCGAGTTGGTTCTGGTTCACCTCGATGCCGGCCTTGTCCGCTTTGATGAGCGGCAGGATGATCCGGTGGGGTGGCACGCGGCGCAACCGCATCGCAACGAGGCTGATGAGGCTGACCTTGACGCCCGCGGCGATCGCGGAGATCCATAGGCCGATCGGGATGACCGAGAACAGGATGATGAAGAAGAGGACGATCGCGCCGGCGAGGATGATCAGGGGTACGTCTATCACGAGTCTTCTGTGCCTCCTTCAGGGGGGCTGTCCGCGACCGGCTCCGAGGCGGCCGCGGTCGTCGGTGCAGTGGTGGTGGTGGTCGTGGGCTCGTCCTCCACGGCCCGAACCGTGACCCGGTTGCCTTCGACCCGCAGTACCTTGATGCGGCTGCCGGAGGGCACGTAGTCGCCCTCGGTCACGACGTCGACGCGTGCCGAGCCGAACCGGGCGACTCCGGCCGGCCTAAGGTCCGAGAGCGCGGTGCCCACCGAACCGGTGAGCTCGGGCATGTCCTCGGAGATCAAGGTCAGCCCCTCGGGCGTCGCCAGGCGGGTCGAGAGCCGGAACGCGGACGCCACGCGGCTGTTGGGCAGCATCCACAACAGGACCGCCATGAGCACGCCGCCGAAGAGCGCGCTGTAGCCGATGACGGTCAGGCTGCTCTCCTCGAAGATGCGGATCACGGCGAACACCATGGCGGCGAGGCCGAGCACACCCGCCACCCCGAACCCGGGTAGGACGAGGACCTCTACCGCCAGCAGCACGACGCCGGCCACCAGCAGGAGCAGGTCTACGGGACCGGCAGGGGTGGAGATGAACGCGGAGTACGCGAAGGCGGCGAGTGCCAGTATGCCCAGCGCGCCAGGCACGCCGAAGCCGGGGGAGAAGATCTCGATGAGCAGGCCGCCGATGCCTATGACGAGCAGCGCCGCGGCCAGCAGCGGTTGAGACAGGAAGGCGCCCAGGCGCTCGGCGAAGCCCGGCTCGAGCCTCTCGACGGGCACGCCGCCGTAGCCGAAGTCAGCCAGCGCCTGCGACAGAGTGGCCGCCTGGGTGTCCGCGATGCCGTGCTCGACGGCCTGCGCGGCCGTGAGGGTCACCAGCTCCGACGCCGTGGACAGGCCCGGGATCACGACCGCCGGGTCCACCATGCCCTCGGCCACGGTCGCGTTGCGCCCGCGGGCCTCGGCGACGCTGCGGAACTCGCCGCGCAAGGCCGAGGAGAACTTCTCGTCCACGGCGCTTATCCCCACCGGCGTCGCCAGTATTGGGAGGGCGGCGCCGATGCTGGAGCCCGGCAGCATCGCCAGCCTCTCGGCGGACATCGCGATGAGGGCGCCGGCGCTGAACGCGTTCTGTACGACGGCCAGCGTGGGCACCTGTGCCTCGTGGAGGATGATCCCGACGATGTCCTGCATGGCGTCCACGGCACCGCCGGGCGTGTCGAGGTAGAACGCTATCGCCAACGGGCGCTGGTCGTTGGCGCGCTGCACGCGGTTCCTGAGGAAGGCCGTCGTGGCAGCGGTGATCTCGCCCTCCACTGGGATGAGCCAGACCTCGTTGAGTACGCTGCCCGATGATTGCTGCGCCAGGCTGAGGCCAGGCGCGACGAAAGCGGCCACAGCGAGCGCGGCCAGGACGAGGCGCCGCGCCGCGCCGGTCGTTGACATCACGGCGTCAAGATACCACGGTGCCCCCTGCCGAACGGACCTCAGGCTTGCCGATGGGCAAGGGGACCTTCGTGCCGCAGGGGGCGTTCGCGAGGGGTCGCGCTGTCGCTGGTCGACCGCAACGAAGGGCGCCCCCACGTTATGCGGGGGCGCCGAGAGGCTCGTGGCGGGGGCAGTAGGACTCGAACCCACGACCTACGGTTTTGGAGACCGCCGCTCTACCGACTGAGCTATACCCCCAAGGGATGCGTGCCCGGCGAGCCGAAGGCAGAGTATACCCCGCGTCAGAAGGGGCAGGGTATACCTCGTGGAAACCAGCCGGGTGCTATAACGTGGACGCATGCAGGCAGTGATCAACGACCAGGAGAGGGTGCGCTTCACCCAGGCCGGCGCGGCTCGCGCCAAGGACCTGCTCTCCGGTAGCGGCGTAGCGGGCGGGGCCGTGCGCATCTTCGTCAAGTCAGGCGGGTGCTCGGGCTACCAGTACGGCATGAAGATCGATGACACCCGTCTGGAGGGCGACCGCGAGTTCGATTCCGAGGGCGTGAAGCTGGTCATCGACCAGCGCAGTTGGCCGCTGTTGAAGGGCTGCGAGGTCGACTTCGTCGAGAACCTCATGGGCGGCGGCTTCAGCGTCAGGAACCCCAACGCGTCGAGCGAATGCGGCTGCGGGCACAGCTTCCGCACCGACGGCGCGCCGCCGCCAGTCGACGGCGCCAGCTGCAGCTAGCCTAGGGGCACCCGGCACGCTAGCAGCCTGAACTAGAGAGCGATCAGAAGCGGACGTCTTCCTCGCCTAGGTCCCAGATGGGGCCAGTCAGGCCGTGTTGCCGGAAGATCTCCGCTGCCTGCTTGACGGACCACTTCGTCCAGTCCGAGTCGGCATGGCGCCCGTACCACTCTCGTGCGAACCGCCAGACCTGCTCCACCGGGCGAACGTCGCCCTTGGGAACCCCGCGTTCCAGACACCACTCGTCCACTGCAGCTTCGTCGCTGAAAAGCAGCATCACGGAGCAGGTGTACGTCACGTTGTCCCAGGCCCGATGCATCGGCACGGGAAAGTGAACGACGCAGCCTGTTTCGCGCACCTGGCCGTCCACGATCCTGAGCGTCACGTGTTCTTCCAGCGCTCCCAGACGGGTCTCTATGAGGGCGTCGCCGCCGGCGAGGTGAGCCACCCCGAGCGAGCACCATGCACAGTTGCCCCACCAGCGCCTGCTGCCTGCATGGACGACGAAGTTGGTCGGAGCGGCGGAGAAGGGATGGGCGACCCAGACCTCGTCCGACTTCGGGTGTAAGACGACGCCGTGGTACTCGGCCAGGGCGCGCAGCGAGCCGCGCACATCGTGCGTCGTCCGTCCGAAGCGCTCCGCCAACTCGGCGACCGTGGGTGGCCGTTGGTTCCGCAGGAAGCCGCCGATGATCGCGGCATGGAGGCTCGAGAGTTCCAAGGTCTCCCTCAGGATCCCGGGGCGCCCCGCTCCTCGAACCTGTGGCGCAGCACCGGCTGCCGCGCCGCCTTGACCTCGTCGAGCCGCCTCACGGGTGTCTCGTAGGGAGCGTTCGCCAGGTAGTTCGGGTCCTCGGCCGCTCGCTCCAACACCTGCTGTAGGGCGTCGACGTAGGCGTCGAGCGTCTCCAGCGACTCGGTCTCGGTGGGCTCGATCATCATCGCCTCCTTCACCGTCAGAGGGAAGTAGACGGTCATAGGGTGCATGCCGAAGTCGAGCAGCGCCTTGGCGATGTCGAGCGTCCGCATGCCCTCCGGCGGTTGGGCGACGAACTCGTGCATGTTCACGCGGTCGAAGGGCACCCTGAAGCCGATCTCTTTGAGCTTCACGCGCAGGTAGTTCGCGTTGAGCACGGCGTGCCCGCTCACCTCCCGCAACCCCTCGCGTCCCAGCGCCCTGATGTACGTGTAGGCCCTCACCAGGTTGCCGAAGTTACCGAAGTGGCTCCGCAGGCGGCCGATCGAACGCGGGCGGTCCTCGTCGATCACGTACTCGTCGCCCCGCTTCGCGATGATCGGCACGGGCAGGAAGTCGCGCAGCTTCGCCTTGACGCCCACCGGACCCGTGCCCGGGCCGCCACCGCCGTGGGGCGTGGTGAACGTCTTGTGCAGGTTGAGGTGCACGACGTCGAAGCCCATGTCGCCGGGCCTGACGCGTCCGAGGATGGCGTTGAGGTTCGCACCGTCGTAGTAGAGGAGGGCGCCCGCCGCGTGTGCGATGTCCGCCAGCTTCCGGATCTTCCGCTCGAAGAGGCCCAGTGTGTTCGGGTTCGTGAGCATGACGGCAGCCACGTCGGCGCCCATGGCAGCCTCGAAGGCCGCCAGGTCCACCTCGCCCGACGCGTCCGTGGGCACCTCGCGCACCTCGTATCCGGCCATCGCGGCCGTGGCTGGGTTCGTGCCGTGAGCGCTGTCCGGCACGATCACGACGCGGCGCTGGTCGCCCTCGCCGCGCGACTCGTGGAACGCCCGGATCATCAAGACCCCGGCCAGCTCGCCATGCGCGCCGGCGGCCGGCTGCAGGCTGAACGCGTCCATGCCGGTGATCGCTGCCAGGTCGTCCTGCAGCTCGTACATCAGTTGCAGGGCGCCCTGGGCCGTCTCTGGGGCTTGATAGGGGTGGATGTCCTGGAAGAGGCGAGCCGCCTCCTCGTTGACCTTGGGGTTGTACTTCATCGTGCAGGAGCCCAGCGGGTAGAAGTTCGCATCGATACTGAACTGCCTGTGCGCCAGTTGCGTGTAGTGCCGCACCAGGTCGAGCTCGGACACCTCCGGCAGCCTGGGCGGCTGCTTTCGCAGGTTCTCGCCGCCCAGTGCTGCTTCGAGGTCGAACTGCCGCGGCTGCGGAGGCTGGGCACCGCGCCTGCCCGGCCTGGACCGCTCGTAGATGACCGGGAAGTCAGCCATGGGCCACCTCCCGGGCCCGTGCCGCTCCGATCTCGGCCAGCGCGGTCGCAAGGGCGGTGATGTCCTCGTCTCGGACACGCTCCGTGGCCGACAGCAGGACCGCGTCCCCCAGGCCGTACTCGGCGGGAACCGGCACGCCGGCGTGGATGCCCCGACGGGCGAGCTCCGACCGGACCGCGGCAGCGTCCATAGCCACGGGCAGCACGAACTCCGAGAAGTACCTGGCTGCCGTGTGGGGCGCCAGGCCGGCGGCCTCGAGCCGGGTAGCGAGCGTGTGGGCGCGCTCGACGGAACCCGTGGCGACCTCGCGCAGCCCCTGGGGACCGAGGGCACCCACGTTGACCGTGGCCATGAGCGCCGCCAACTGGTGGTTCGTGCAGATGTTCGACTTCGCCCGGCTGCGGCGGATGTGCTGCTCGCGGGCCTGCAGGGTGAGCACGAAGGCCCTCTTGCCATCCACGTCGGTCGTCTGCCCGACGATGCGGCCGGGGAACTGCCTGAGCAGCTCCTCCTTCACGACCATGAAGCCGAAGCTGGGCCCGCCGAAGTTCGCGGGGTTCCCCAGGGTCTGGCCGTCTCCGACCGCGACATCGGCGCCGTACGCTCCCGGCGGCGCGAGGAGCGCGAGCGACAGCGGATCCACGACGGCGATCATCAGCGCCCCGGCGGCGTGGGTGGCCGCGGTGAGTGCCGTCATCTCCTCGATGTAGCCCAGGAAGTTCGGCTGTTGCACCACCACGCCGGCCACGTCTTCCGGCACGAAGAGACGCGGCGTGGTCAGAGGGTCGAGGTCGACGACGTCCAGCGTCACGCCGAGCGGGTGCAGGTAGGTAGCCAGGACGGCGCGCGTCTCCGGATGCACGCCGCGGCTCACCATCACGCGTTCGCGGCGCGTCTGCCTGACGGCCAGCAGGGCCGCCTCGGCCGTCGCCGTGGCGCCGTCGTACATGCTGGCGTTGCTCACGTCCAGGCCGGTGAGCTCGCACATCATGGTCTGGTACTCGAAGGTCGCCTGCAGGATGCCCTGCGAGACCTCGGGCTGGTAAGGCGTGTAAGCCGTCACGAACTCGCTCTGCAGGGCCAGGTGGGGCGTGACGCTGGGGATGAAGTGCCTACGCACCCCGCCGCCCAGGAAGTCCGGTCCACTCATGCTGTTCTTGGCTGCCAACGACCGCAGATGGTCCAGTAGGGCCACCTCGTCGATGCCGCGTGGCAGGTCCATCTCGGGGTCGCGCAGCTCGCGGGGCAGGTCGTCGAACAGCTCCTCGATCGAACCGACCCCTATGGTCTGGAGCGCCTTGGAGACGTCCTCTTCAGTGTGGGGGTGGTAGCGCAAGGTCAGTCTTCGTCCAGGCTGCGTACGTACGCGGCGGCGTCCAAGAGGCCGTCGAGCTCGGCGTCGTTGCCGCCGCTGATGCGGAACAGCCAGCCGTCGCCGTACGGGCTCTCGTTGACGGTCTCGGGCTTGGCGTCCAAGGACGCGTTCACGGCGGTGATCTCGCCACTGACCGGCGCGTAGATGTCCGAGGCGGTCTTCACCGACTCGATCACCGCCACGGTGTCTCCCGCCTTGACGTGGCGGCCCACCTCGGGCAGCTCGACGAACACCACGTCACCGAGTTGGTCCTGCGCATGGTCGGTGATGCCCACGGTCACGACGCCGCCGCCGTCCTGGCGAACCCACTCGTGCGACTTGGCGTACCTGAGGTCCTCTGGCGTGTTCATGCTGCTGCTCCTCCACGGGACGTACTTATCGGTCTATCCAAGTCGTCTCTGTCACGACTGGTGGAAAGGTGGCTTCACTACCAGGGCCGCCATCGGTCGACCGCGCACCTCGACCCACAGCCTGGTACCCAGCGCCGAGAGGTTCGCATCCACCCAGGCGAAGCCGACGCTCTCCCTGGTCAACGGTGACAGCGTACCGGAGGTGACCTCTCCCACGACGTCGCGGTCGCGGTCCATCACCCGGTATCCCTGACGCGGTATGGCGCGATCGACCATGCGGATCCCGACCAGGCGCTGTGAGCAGTCAGCCCCCCACATGGCCGCGCGGCCGTGGAACTCCTTGTCCTTGACGACCCAGGCGAAGTCGGTGCAGAGGGGGTTCGTCGCCTCGGTCAGCTCGTGACCGTAGAGAGGGAAGCCCGCCTCGAGGCGCAAGGTGTCCCGCGCGCCCAAGCCGCAAGGCACCGCGCCCGCGCCCACCAGCACGTCCCACACCGCCTCCGCGTCCTTGGTGGCCGCGAAGACCTCGAAGCCGTCCTCGCCGGTGTACCCGGTGCGGCTCAGGATGACCGGCACGCCCGAGAGCTCGGCCTGGGCGGTGGCGTTGCGCTTGATGTCGGTCAGGTCCATGCTCACGAGTCGGTCGAGGATCAGCGCCGCGCTCGGGCCCTGAAGGGCGATGAGCGCCCAATCCTCCGTCTCGTCACCGACCTGGACGTCCCGTCCGTCCGCCAGCCCACCTAGGTGGTCGGCGACGGCATCGCGGTTCGCCGCGTTCGCCACGACGAGGTACTGGTCCTCACCTTGGCGATAGAGGTAGATGTCGTCCACGATGCCGCCGCGGTCGTTCGGGAGCATGCTGTACTGCCCCCGACCGGGCTTCAGCTTCGCCGGGTCGTTCAGCGTCACGTAGCGCAGGAAGTCCGTGGCGTCCGGCCCGGACACCCTGAACTCGGCCATGTGGGAGACGTCGAACAGCCCCGCCGCGCTCCTGACCGTCAGGTGCTCCTCGTTGATGCCTCCTCGGTAGTGGAGGGGCATCTCGTAGCCGGCGAACTCGACGAGCCTGGCGCCCAGCTCGACGTGCTTCTGGTAGAGGGGCGTGCGCAGCATCGGCGCGAGGATATCACTCGCAGTCTGCCGTTCCCGACCCGCGTGTGAACGGGGGAGACAGCGGGATCACGGCCGCCTGGACAGCTTCGTGGCGGTAAGGAGGACCCGTGCTGAGCTGGGGCTCAGGCCTTCTGGGCCAGCTTCTCTAAGACCATGGTGGAGACAGCACGGAGAGGCTCGAACACGCCCCTGAACTCGGCGGCCACCGCCTCGAACACCTGGAACCTGTCCTCGGGGTTGAGAACCTGGGTCAGCATCTCCATGGGCAAGGCGTCGGGCAGGTCGCGCTTGTTCACCTGGATCACCGTGGGCACGTCCGCCAAGCGGAGGTTGTACTCCTGGAGGTTCTCGCGCAGGTTCCGCAGGCTCTCGGCGTTCGCCCTCAACCGGTCGGGGCTCGAGTCCGCCACGAAGACGACGCCGTCCACGCCCCTGAGGATCAGCTTGCGCGACGAGTTGTAGAACACCTGGCCGGGCACGGTGTAGAGGTGGAAACGGGTCTTGAAGCCGTTCACCTTGCCGAGGTCCAGCGGCAGGAAGTCGAAGAACAGCGTGCGCTCGTCCTCGGTGGCGAGCGAGACCATCTCGCCCTTCGACTCCGCTGGCACCTGATCGTAGATCTGCTTCAGGTTCGTCGTCTTGCCCGACAGCCCGGGACCGTAGTAGACGATCTTGAAGTTGATCTCGCGGATGGCGAAGTTGATGGTGCTCATCTTTCCCTCGTCCCGAACAGCCCGTCGAGCAACGCCGTCGTGGAGTCGCTCCACTCCTTGTCGAACTCGACTACCGGAGGCGGGTCCTCCGCGGCCTCGATCACGGCCTTGATCTCCGCCGCGGCCAGCTTCGTCGCCATCTTGACCCGGCCCAGCTGCGCGCCGGAGTCGAACACCGTGACCAGCAGCGCGGCCTCGCCCAGCTCCTCGAGGTATGTACCGACCTCGGCGCCCTGTTGGACCGTCTCCTTGAAGCCCTCCTCGCCGAACAGCTGGGCGATGGCCCGGTTGGCGGAGTAGTTCGAGGCGATGAGGGTGGCGAACGAGTCCAGCGAGGGAGGCTTGGGTGCCCACAGCGCACGCTGATGAACCAGCACGAAGCCCTTGCGGTCGATGATCATCGCGTACCGCGCCCGGCTCTTGGCCAGCAGCTCACGCAGGAGCCCGTCGACGCGGTCGAACGTCTCCCCGTAGAGGTCGAGCGAGGGCTCAAGCATCGCGCCATGGTACCAGCGGTGCCACAGAGGCCGGCGTAGAAGACGCCACTTGACTCCCAAGGGTGGATGCATCGGCGTAGCCCATCGCTTGCCAACGGAGGCGTCCGCGCGGCTCACCGTTGCTTGCGGCGGTAGCGGCCGATAGGCGATAATCCGTGAGCTTGGGCCATGGTCCAGGCTCAGACCGTGGCGATGTAGCTCAGCTGGTTAGAGCGCACGACTCATAATCGTGAGGTCCGGAGTTCGAGTCTCCGCATCGCTACCAACGAGGAACGCCCCGCCCCGGCGGGGCTACTCTTTTTCATCTTCTCATCGTCTATACACTTCCTTTAGAGCTTCTGTGAGGCGAATCCGCGGGGGACCTAGAAGGGCCCGATGTGAGCAACAGCCGAGGGGCCGATGGGCCCGGGCAGGTAGGCGCCGAGAGCCGGGCGGAGGCGCAGGTAGACGGCGATGACCGAGCCGCCGGCCGCCCGTCCTGGGCCGGCCGGGCCAACCACGCCGACTTCAAGGCCGTGTTCGACGACGCCCCCGCTCCGCTGCTCGTCTTCACCCCACACGATTACGAGATCGTCGCTGCCAACGAAGCGTTCCAGCGCGTCACGTACACGGACGCTTCACGTCTCTTGGGGCGGCAGATCTTCGACGTGTTCCCCGCCTCCGTGAACGCTGCGACCTCCGACGGACAACGACAGCTGCGTTACGAACTGGACAAGGTGTCCGCCACGCGCCGCGGCGGCGCGCTACCCATCATCCGCTACGACATCCCCAACCCTGCAGCGCCGGACGGCCTGGAACCTCGCTGGTGGAGCCAGGTCGTGGCGCCGCTCCTGGACCATGAGGGCGAGGTCGCCTTCCTCATCAGCCAGCTGGAGGACGTGACCGAGGCCATACAGCCCCGCACGGGCGTCGTCGCCGACGAGGACGCGTCGGCCAACAACGCCCTCCTCCGTGAGGTGAACCTGGCCCTGGTCAGAGAGCTCGAGGCGCGGCGCCGGGCGGAGGCGCGCCTCAGGCGCGCCGCGGAGGTGGACACCTTCCGCGTCAGGTTGTCTGACGCTCTCCGCCGAAACTCGGAGCCGACCCACGTGATCCGGGAGGCTCTGCGGCTCCTGGCCGAGCAGTTGGACGCGGAGTACGCCTACTTCGCCGAAGTGGACGAAGACAGCGGGCACTACAGGATCGACCAAACCTACTCGCGGGGGGAGCGCGACTCGCTGTTGGGTAGGTACCCCATCGCGAGCTACGGCGAGCTGACGGAGAGGCTGAGGCGCGGCGAGACCTGCGTACTGGAGGACATCGCCGCCGACGAGACGCTGAACGACACGGCCAGGCGGGCGATGCTGTCCCACGGCATCGCCTCCTCCGTCTCGACCTCGCTGGTGAAGGGCGGCCGTTGGCTCGCGATCCTCAACGTGCACTCGGACGCTCCGAGGAACTGGAGCGATACCGAGGTCGCACTCGTCATCGAGACGGCCGACCGTACCTGGGCCGCGTACGAACGGGCACGGGCGGAGGACCAGTTGAGGCACAACGCCGAGACCTTCCAGAGCATGGTCAAGAACGTGCCCTTCGGCATGTACACGGTGGACTCCGACCTGAGGATCGTCCAGGCGAGCCCCACGGCTGCGCAGACGTTCGGCATCCCCGATCTGATAGGCAGCGACCTGGCGCGTTCGCTGCGCGCGATCTGGCAGGAGCCGTTCGCGCAGTCTGTGGTCGAGAACTTCGTGCATACCTTGGCTACGGGCGTACCGTTCGCCTCTCGTGAGACCGTCCAGCTGCGCGCCGACCGCCTCGCCACGGAGGCCTACGACTGGCGGCTGGAGCGCATCACGATGCCTGACGGGCGGCACGGCGTCGTCTGCTACTACTACGACCTCACACGCCAGCACCATCTCGAGCGCCTTCTGCGCGAGAGCAGGGACCGGCAAGGCTTCCTACTCGAGTTCGCGGACGAGCTCCAGGGGCTCGGTGAGCCCGAAGCGATCCTCAAGGGAGCTTGCCGGCTCCTAGGGGCACGGTTCGAGGTCGACAGGGTCGTCGTGACGAGGGTCGTGAACGACCATCACCAGGTCTTGGCCTGCTACAGCGCCAACATGCCGCGCCTGACCTCCAAGCGCTACGCCTCCTCCGAGTTCGGCGCCGCGTTCGACGGGAAGGCGGGCACCCGCCCATCGGTCGCCGTGGATGACGTCCGCAGCGATCCCGCGTTCAGCAAGAAGGACCGCGAGGCCTGCGCTGCGCTACGCGTCGTCTCCCTGGCTCGAGTGCCGCTGCGGACGGGCGATCCGGTCGCCGGTAACCTGACGCTCCATCAGGCGACCCAGCGGACCTGGTCCCAACTGGAGATCGACCTTCTGGCCGAGACCTCCTACCGCATCGGCGCCGCGCTCGACCGGGCGCGGTCGCGGCGCGACCTGCACAGGCTCAACGACTCGCTGAACGCGCAGATCGCCGCCCGCACCTTGGAGCTGAGGCGCAGCGAGGCGGTCAGGAAGGCGATCCACGAGACCCTGGCCGAGGCCAGCAACTTCCGCAAGAGCGTCATCGAGCGGCTCAACATCGCCAAGATCAGGGACAACAGCGAGGCCCAGGCTCACCTGACGGCACGGGAGCGACAGATCCTCGGCAGCATGGCCGCCGGCAAGTCCGACGAGACCATAGCGGCGGAACTCGGGATCGCTCGGCGGACCGTTCGCAATCACGTCAACAACATCTACGCGAAGCTCAAGGTGAGGTCTCGCGCCCAAGCGGTCGTATGGGCGCAGGAGCGCGGCATCCTGGGCTAGCGGGACAGGTCGGATACCTGGCCGTGCCATCCGCAGCTCGAGCAGCTGGCCGCGTCTTCCTCGTCCCAGCCGGAACTGGCGACCCGTTCGTCCACGACCACCAGCTCATCGGAGCCGCGGGCGGCCTCGACCTCGTAGAGGACGTCGAGGTTGGTGCGGATCGTCATCCGGCCGGAGTGGCAGACGGGGCAGAGGCCCTGGCGGTGCTCACCGGCGATGTCGGAGGTGATGGTGCGGAGCGTCGCCATACGGCGACGAACCTACCCCCGCCCCTCTTACGGCGTTCTGAGCGCCCACCAGATGCGATAATCGCGTGCGTGACCGAGCCGGGATGGCGGAACCGGTAGACGCAGCAGACTTAAAATCTGCCGGCCGCAAGGCCATGCGGGTTCGAGCCCCGCTCCCGGCACCATCACCTCGCGGGCCTCCCGCACGCGCGAGCTCAGCCTGCGGGAGCCTCCCACGCCTTGGAGCGCTCGACCGCTCGCGCCCATCTCTCGCGCATCTCGTCCCTGGCAGCTGCGCCCAGCCGCGGAGTGAAGCGCTTGTCCTCGCGCCACAACCCGGCGACCTCGTCCTCGTCGCGCCAGAATCCCACGGCCAGGCCCGCCAGGAAGGCGGCGCCCAGCGCGGTCGTCTCGAGCGCCTGAGGGCGCACGACCGTGACGCCCGCGACGTCGGCCTGGAGCTGCATGAGGAGGTCGTTGCCGGCGGCACCGCCGTCGACCCGCAGCTCGTTGAGGGGTAGACGGGAGTCCTGACGCATCGCTTCCACGACGTCGGCGACCTGCAGCGCCACGCCTTCGAGCGCGGCTCTGGCGATGTGACCCGCGGTCGTCCCCCTCGTGATGCCGACGATGGCGCCCCGTGCGTACGGGTCCCAGTGGGGAGCGCCCAGGCCGGTGAGCGCCGGGACGAACGCGACACCCCCGGAGTCCTCGACGCTGAGAGCCAACGCTTCCACGTCTGAGGAGCGCCGGATGACGCCCAGGCCGTCGCGTAGCCACTGGACGGCTGCGCCGGCCGTGAACACGCTGCCCTCCAGCGCGTATGTGGCCTTTCCAGGGTCCTCGCCACCGCTGCGCGTCCACCCGACGGTGGCGAGCAGGCCACTCCCGGACGTCCTGGGCGAATCACCGGTGTTGAGCACGAGGAAGCAGCCCGTCCCGTACGTGTTCTTGGCGAGGCCGGGCGCGAAGCACGCCTGGCCGAACGTGGCGGCCTGCTGGTCGCCGGCGAGTGCCGCCACTGGCACGCCCGCCAGCGGCCCGACCGCAACGTCCGCCACCACCCCAGACGTGGGCACCACCCTGGGCATCACCGCGCGCGGCACCCTGAACAGGTCCAGAAGCTCGTCGCTCCACTCCAGAGCGTTGATGTCGAACAGGAGCGTCCGCGAGGCGTTGCTGACGTCGGTGGCATGCACCGCGCCGTCGGTCAGCTTGGCCACGAGCCAGGTGTCCACCGTGCCGAACGCCAAGTCGCCTGCGACGGCTCTCTCCCGGGCTCCCGGAACGTGGTCGAGTAGCCAGGCGAGCTTGGTCGCCGAGAAGTACGGGTCCAGCAGGAGACCGGTGAGCTCCCTTACCCGCGCCTCGACACCCTGGCTGCGCAGCTCGTCAACCGCGGCCGAGGTGCGCCTGTCCTGCCACACGATCGCGTTGTGTATGGGCGTCAGCGTGGCTCGGTCCCACAGGAGCGTCGTCTCGCGCTGGTTGGCGATGCCCACGGCCGCCAGGTCCTCCGCTTGGAGGCCGGTCCGCGAGAGCGCCTCGGCGGCCACGCCCACCTGCGAGGACCAGATGTCGGCCGGGTCATGCTCCACCCACCCGGGACGAGGGAAGTGCTGGTCGAACTCCTTCTGCGCCGAGGCGACGGCCCGGCCCTCACGGTCGAACACGATCGCGCGTGAGCTGGTCGTGCCCTGATCGAGCGCCAGTACGTGATCCTTCACAGCTTGAGCGGTTCGGTCAGGCGCACCAGCGCGTAGTCGCGTTCACCTCGAAGCTGGCGGTCGAGCATGTCCTCGCGCAGGGCCATGGTCCGGAAGCGCGCGGTGACGTGCGTCTGGTGCCGTCCCACGGAGAAAGCCTCGACTATGGCGCGCCTCTCCTCGTCCACCGGCACGCTGCGGCTGGTGACGAGACGCACGGTGAGGCGGCCCAGCCCCGTGAAGGTGTGCACCATGACCCCGGACTCCTTGAGCCGGGCGACGGCGCTCACGCCCGCACCCTCACCTTCGGCAGCCACGGCGGTGCGCACCAGCGGCTCCTCACCCGGTTCCAGCCGCTCCAGGGCGTCCATCAAGTAGCGTTCCACGACCGCGACAGACCCGAGCTTCTCCCGGTCCGCGGCGCGGCCGTCAAGGACGACCTGGGTGCCGTAGGCGAGGAGGTCGCGACGGACCTCCTCCTGCTGGCCGGAGCCCTCTTGGCTGACGGTGTTGCTTCTGCCGTCATGCATCGCGTCTCAGCCTTTCACGCCGCCGGCGGTGTGCTGGCCGGTGAGCGAGTTCTGGAACGAGTAGAAGATCAAGAGGATGGGGATGCTGCCGAGGACCGAGGCCGCGGCCATGGCGCCCCATTGGGTCGCGAACTGGTTCGTCGAGAAGTTGCGCAGGCCCACACCCACGGTCCAGCGCTCTTGTCCGACGAGGAGGGTGTTGGCGAGGATGAACTCGCTGTAGGTGCCTATGAACTGGTTCAGGAAGATGAAGAGCAGCATCGGGATGCTCACGGGTAGGACGACACGTAGGAACGCGCCGAACCGGGTGGCCCCGTCCACCATCGCCGACTCTTCCAAGGCCGGGCTCACAGAGTCCACGTAGCCCTTGAAGATCCAGGTGCTGAACGCGATCGCGCCGCCCGAGTAGGCGAGGATCAGGCCGGTGAACGTGTTGAGGAGGTCGAGCCGGCTCATCAGGTAGAAGACCGCGACAAGAGCCATGAAGGTGGGGAACATCTGCACGAAGACGAACGTGAGTAGCGTCGAGTACCGCCCCTCGAAGTTCAGGCGCGAGAACGCGTAGCCGGCCGGCGTCGCCAGGGCCACCGCCATCAAGCCCGTGAGCCCGGACACGAGCAGGGAGTTGCGGATGTAGAGGGGGACCATGCCGCCGATGCTGGCTGGGAGACGCCGCCCGTCCACGAGCCCGTAGAACTGCGACGGACGCACGGACACGATCAGCGCCGCCGCGCTCAGGACGATCACCATTCCCAGGCGCGTGCGGATCGCGTCAGCCCTTCCTGCCGACAGTCCCCAGTAGCGGGCTCCCACGGTGACGGCGACGATGCCGAGTACGGCCAGTACCAAGACCGCGAACAGCGCCACCTGGTACCACTCGACGTGGAACTCCTGCAGCACCTTCTGGTACTGCACGGTCGAGAAGTCGGCTGGGTCCGGCAAGACGCCGGCCCGCACGACGAGGTTGCCCTCTCTGGGCAGCGCCGTGGCGAGCGTGTTGTTCCTGTTGAACGAGACCGACAACAGGTACACGACGGGGTAGAGCACGAGCACGATGACGACCCACATGAACACGTGAGTGCCCATGGTCACCGCGTAGCGCGCTGCCCGCAGTGGCCGGGTGGCGAGGCCGTAGAGGTAGGACAACGCCGCCACGCCGCCCACCGCCAGCCCGAAGATGCCGAGGAACCGCTGCCAGCCCCCCGGGATGACCAACATGCGGTTGCGAACGATGGGCTCGGGCGCGGTGAGGATGAGCAGGACGATGCCAGCGACGACAACCAGCGCGACGGCCGCCATGCTCAGGTAGTGGAGCCGGGAGCCGGTCCTCACGTCCGCACCTCGTCCTTGAGCGCCCCGGTCACCCTGAAGTTCATCAGGCTCACCGCCAGCGTGATCACGAAGATGATCAGGGATATGGCCGAGCCAAGACCGTACGCGTAGCCGCCCTGACTGCGGAACGCCTCGTTGTAGGCCCAGCTGATCAAGATATCGGTCCCCCTGGCCGTGGCGGTGCCCCACGGTACCGGTGGGCCTCCGTCGTTGAGGAGGAAGATGATGTTGAAGTTGTTGAAGTTGAACGCGAACGCGCTCAGCGTCACGGGTACCAGCGCGCTGCGGAGCAGTGGCCCCGTCACGTCCCAGAACGACCGCCACGCGTTGGCCCCGTCCACACGCGCCGCCTCGTAGACCTCGTCGGGGATCGCCGCCAACGCTCCCAGGGTCGCCGTGAGCATGAACGGCAGGCCCAGCCACAGGTTGACGAGGAGTAGGGCGCCTTTGGCAGCGATGTGATCGCCCAACCAGTTGATGGGCTGCGCCCCGACGTCCAGCAGGGCGAGCAGGCGGTTTATGACCCCGAAGTTCTCGTTGAGGAACCCCTTCCACACCTGGATCGTGATCACGCTGGGAAGGGCCCAGGGCACGATCAGCAGCGTGCGGTAGAGGTTGCGGAACCGCAGCGACTTGTTGTTGAGGAGAACCGCCAGGAACACGCCCGCGGCGAGGTTGATCAGCACCGTCAGGAACGCGAACGCGACGTTCCACGCGAAGACGGGGAAGAGCGCGCGGCCGGCCTGGGCCGCGATCGTCCTGAAGTTCCGCAGGCCCACGAAACCGAAGTCGTTGTACCGAGCGATGCTCTCGGGCTCGAGACCCTCGGGCAACGGCGCCTGGAGTACCAGGCTGTCACCCCTGTCCTCGGCGATGACGACCTGCACCGGCTGCCTGTCGAGCCGGAGCGTCACCGACCCCAGGTCGGGTTGGCTGGGCGGTGCCCGCTGAAGCGTCAAGGTGGCGCCGTCCTGGTCGACGACCCTGACCTCCAGCGCGAAGCCGATGTCGGGCAGGAAGAGCGAGACGGACTCCACCGACCGACCCTCCGGCGGCGCCTGCTCCAGAGTGAGCCTGTCGCCATCGATGCTCGCGCCGGTAGCCTCGACTGCGCCCGAGGCGTAGACCACGGCTCGAACGCCGTTGCAGGCGTTCCTCAGGTCGGCGCAGTCCAGGGAGCGCTGGTCCGCGATCGTAAGCTGGGCACCGTCGACGGCCAGGATCGCCGTCTGGGTCGTCGGGTTCAGCTCTCCGTTGCGGATGCCGGCGTAGTCGGTGAACGCCAGACCGACGGTGAGGATGACCGGGAAGAACGTGAACGTGAGCAGGAAGACGATGGCCGGCAGCAGGTAGTACCAGGGCATGAGCCACGCGAAGCGCCGCGCGAACGCCCGGAGCACGGCCACGAGCACGAACAGGCCGACGATGATGCCGGCGTAGGCGGGCGTAGCAGGGAACACCAGCCGCGCGGCCGCCACCGACGCCACGCCCAAGACCAGGGCCGCGAGCAGCGCCACGAAGACCAGCGCTAGGGACTTCACGACGCCGCCCGCCGTCGTCCGGCTGGGCGCGAGGCTCTCCTCGACAGGCCGAGCGATGTCTATGGCTGCCGACCCCCTACGGGAGGGCCAGGGGTGTATCGCCCCTGGCCCACCTACCTGATCGCTAGTGCCGCCGCGTCGTTGCGGGCGCGGCAGCGGTCGAGTTCAGCGGCCGAGGATCTCGTCGACCGCTTGGGTCAGCGCGGCCGACACGTCCGAGCCGGCGGAGTCCGTGATCGTCGTGAGGGCGGTCCCCATGGGTGCCCAGACGGCGCCCATCTCCGGGATGTTGGGCATGGGCTCCGCGTTGAGTAGGGCGGCGCCGAAGCCGGCGATGATGGGGTCGTCCTGCACCTGCTCGAGCGCAGACTTGGAAGCCGGGATACGGCCGGAGAGACGGGCGAGCGACACCTGCGCGTCCGTGCGGGTGAGCCACTTCGCGAAGTTGGCGGCCTCGACCTTGAGGTCGCTGAACTGGTTGACGAGGGCGCCCTGCACCCCCATGAAGCCCGAGAAGGGCGTGCCGTCGGCGAGGGGCGGCACCGGCACGACGCTGACGTTCAGGCCGGCGTCCTGGTACTGCGGGATGGACCATGGGCCCGTGTAGATCATGGCCAGGGCGCCGTCCACGAACAGGCCGTTGGCGACGTCGAACGTGGTGCCCGACGGGATTAGGTCCAGCCCGAAGCGGAGCTCCTTGAGCGCCTCGGCGCCCCGGACGGCGCCTTCGTTGTCCAGCCCTACGTCGGAAGGCACGAGCGAGCCGCTGGCGTCGCGGGCGAAGACGAAGCCGCCGTACGTATGCAGCCAGGCGTACGAGAAGTAGAAGTTCGTCAGCTCGGCCATGAAGCCGAACGTGTCGGCGGTGGTGAGCTCGGCGGCTAGCTGCATGGTGTCCTCGTAGGTGTCCGGCACGTCCGGTACCAGGTCGTTGTTCACGACCAGCGCGGGACCCTCGACGAACATGGGCAGCCCGTAGAGGCGGCCCCTGACGGTGTACCCGAGGCGGGCCTGGTCGGACAGGTCATCGAGGTAGGCGGCGGTGGCGTAGCCCGTCATGTCGGCCAGGATGCCGCCCACGGCCATCTCGCCGATCTGGTCGTGCGGCACGCCGACGAAGATGTCGCCCGCCTCGCCCTGCGGCGCGCTCAGCAGCGCCTGCTGTTTGAGCTCGTTGACCTCGAGTCTGACGATCTCGACGTCCACACCGAACCCGGCCGTGAACGAGGCCGCCTGCTCACGCAGCCAGTCCAGCGACTGGTCCTGGAACGTCGTCCAGACGGTGAGCGTCTGGCCGAACGCGACGCCGGCGAGAGCCAGCGTGGCGGTCAGTGCAAGCACGAACTTCTTCAAGTGGGGTGTCTCCCTTCCGATCTGGGCTGCCCGGCGGGTTCCTCACCAGTCGACAGGTGGTGGCCCGCACCGAAGCACTCCGCCAAGAGGATACGCGCCGGCGGGCCGGGCGTTCTATGACCAGAGCGTTCGGTCCACGTTCCTGGCCAGTCACCCTGGGGACAGCCGTACCGGAGCCCTAAGCGCCCTAGGGACGGCCGTACCGCGTCCCTTCGAGCAGGGGGCTGGCCGCCGCGAAGCGCCCGTCGTCGCGCCGCAACACCGCGCCGCTCACCTCGAGACGGACCA
This sequence comes from Deinococcaceae bacterium, assembly GCA_040256005.1. Classification (GTDB taxonomy): domain Bacteria; phylum Deinococcota; class Deinococci; order Deinococcales; family Trueperaceae; genus DASRWD01. Next base: position 32,004 of record JBDZWC010000009.1, read on the forward strand.
GGGCCCCTGCCAGGAGCGCCGGGGTGGGAGGCCTGTCGAGCCCCGCTGGGTCTATCGCCGACAGCAGCCCGTCGAACGACATGTCTCCGAGCGCCCGCAGTGCAGCCAGCGCGCGGCCCTCCAGGACACCAAGGGCGGCTGCACCTGCCGGTTCGGCAGCCTGAGCCGCGGGGCCGCCTGAGCCTTTCGGGTGTGCCGCGGAACCGCTCCTGTCAGGAGGCTGAGGCCTGGTCGGGCTGGCGCCCGTCGAGGCCGTCAACAGCGCAGCCGCGGCTTCCGGCAGTGCCGACAGGGCTCCGGCCAGGTCACTCAAGTCGATGAGCGGCGCGGCGCCGTCCCTCAACAGAGCCAGGTTGCCTGCCCGCCTGACGTCCGTGGGGCGTGCTGGCACGGTCAGCACCGGGATCCCGGCGTTCAGGCCGTCTCTGGCGGTGGACAGGGCGCCCGAACGCTCGCCGGCCTCGATCACGACCACGGCCCGGCTCAGACCGGCGATGATGCGGTTGCGCGCCAGGAACGACCCGCGGTTGGGCCGGACGCCAGGGGGGTACTCGCTGACGATGGCGCCCCCTCGGGCGAGGATCGTCTCTGCCAGGCCTTCGTTGGCCCTGGGATGCAGGCGGTCGTGCGCTCCGCCCAGCACCGCCACGGTGGGAGCGACCCGGGTAGCGTCACCGCTCCCGCCGCCGCGGGCCCGGCGCGCGGCGGCGAGCGAGCCCTCGTGAGCGGCGGCATCCACCCCTATCGCCAAGCCGGAGACGACGGACACCCCGGCCGCCGCCAGCGCGCTCGCCACCGCCGCGGCCTCACGCAGCCCTTCCTTCGTCGCGCGACGCGTGCCCACGACGGCGACGGAGGCAGTTCGGATGACGTCTGGGTGGCGGACCTGAACAGGCAACTTGCCCTGCACGAACATCACCACCGGCGGCCCGACCCGGGCCGCGTGGAGGAGTCGCGGATAGCCGGGGTCGTCGTAGTGCAGGACGCCCAGCCCCTGATCCTCGGCGCGGGCGATCAGGTCTTGGCAGGCGGGTAGCAGCGAACTGAGCGAGGCGCCAGTCTCCGCTACGAAGCTGTCGTAGGTCGCGCTGAGCGTGCTCTTCGCGAGCAGCCGCCTGGCGAGCTTCCGCTGCCCGACGCCCGGTAGCGCCATGAGCGCCAGCGCCTTGGCAGCGAGAGTGGCTCCCACGGGACCGAGCTTCGCGCGCCCGGCGCGAGCGCGCGCCGCAGGGTGCGAAGCTTGCCGCTCGGTTGCGGGCCGATGCCGAGCCGAGATAGGCACCGACCCAGACGCACCGTCTGCCGCCTAGCGGGTCAGGTGCTCACCAGCTTCCAACTGCTGCCCTCGGCGCCGTCCTCGACGGCGATGCCCAGCTCCGCCAGACGGTCCCTCAGCCTGTCCGCGGCCTCGAAGTCGCGCCGCTCGCGGGCCTTCTGCCGCTCGTCGAGCAGCAGCTGCACCACGCCGGAGAGCGCCTCGGCGGCCTCGTCGTCGACCTTCGCCCGGGTGGGCAGGCCCAGCACGCCCGCCATGTGCTCGTCGAAGAACGCGACGGCGCCAGCCGCCAGGGCCGGGTCTCCGCCGTTGTCGAGCTGGCGCCTTACCTCGCGGGCGGCGTCGAACAGCGCGGCCACGGCGCGAGGCGTGTTCAGGTCGTCGTTCATGGCGTCGGCGAACGCGCTGCGGTGCGTCTGGAGCGCGGCGTTCCCCGGTTCAACGCCTGCCGGCAGCCGGCTCGCCACTTCCTGAGCCGCCGCGTAGGTCTCCCGAAGGCGCTTCAAGCCCTGCGCCGAGGCCGTCAGGCTCTCCTCGGAGAAGTCCGAGACGCTGCGGTAGTGAGACCGGAGCAGGTGGAACCGGACCGAGATGGGCTCGTACTGCGCGAAGAGGTCCTCGAGGGTCACGAAGTGGTCCTTGGACTTGGCCATCTTCTCGCCGCGCAGCGTGATCATGTTCCAGTGCAGCCAGGTCCGCGCGAACGGCATTCCCGCCGCGCTCGCCTGCGCCAGCTCGCACTCGTGATGCGGGAAGACCAGGTCCAGACCCCCGCCGTGGATGTCGAACTCCTCACCGAGGTACCTGGTGCTCATGACGGTGCACTCGATGTGCCAACCGGGGAAGCCGGGGCCCCACGGGCTGCTCCAGCGCATGATGTGGTCCGGCTCCGCCTGCTTCCAGAGCGCGAAGTCCCTGGGGTCGTCCTTGTCGGAACGCACCTCGACGCGGGTGCCCTCGATCAGGTCCTCCGGATCGCGACCCGACAGCCTGCCGTAGTCCGCGAACTCCGAGACGTCGAAGTACACGTTCCCGCCCCTGACGTACGCATGGCCGTTGGCGATCAGCTGCTCGACCAGCTGGATCTGCTCGCCGATGTGCCCAGAGGCTCTGGGCACGATGCTGGGCCGGGCGACGTTGAGCGCCGCCATGGCGTCGAAGTAGCTCCAGAAGTACTTCTCGGCCACCTCCATCGGCTCGATCCGCTCCAGCTTGGCTCGCTTGACCAGCTTGTCCTCGCCCGCCTCATCGTCCGTCAGGTGCCCCACGTCCGTGATGTTGGTGACGAGGCGTACGACGTACCCTTCGTGCTCTAGCCAACGGCGCAACACGTCGAAGACGATCGGGCCGCGAGCGTGGCCGAGGTGTGGGTCGGAGTAGACGGTGGGACCGCACATGTACATCCCGACGCGGCCCTTCACGACGGGGACGAACGGTTCCTTCTGGCGGGTGAGCGTGTTGTATAGCTCGAGTGCTGACATGTCCTGACTCTCCGGTCGGGTGCGAGGCGGCACGCGCCGCCTGAGCGGTGGCTCCTGGCCCTCCACGGGCCATGTTTCGTATGTACTGGGGGCGGGGCAGTCCGCCGCCGGCGGCCGTGTCAGGCCCCGGCCGAGCGGAGACATCGCGTCGCGAGGGGCATGGGTGCCTGGCGCAACATGATTGCGGCACTGTAGCACGGGCGATAACGTGCCCGGCATGGCGGGAGAGCGACTCACGGTGACGCGGGGCGTCCAGCACGAGGACGTCGTCGAGGGCTCCCGCTTCATCGCATGGGTGGAGCCGGTCTCGAGCGCCGACGAGGCGCTGACGCTGGTGACCAGGGCCCGAACCGAGCACCCCGACGCCACACACCACTGCTGGGCCTATCGGCTGGGCGACGAGATGCGCTTCTCGGACGACGGCGAGCCCGGAGGCACCGCCGGCCGCCCCATGCTGGAAGTCATGCTCAAGCGGGGTCTGGACGGCTGCGCCGCGGTCGTCACCCGCTACTTCGGCGGCAAGAAGCTGGGCGCCGGCGGGCTCGTCAGGGCCTACGGCGGCGCCGTGGCCAGGGCGCTCGACGCTGCCGGCGTCGTGCGGCTGGTCCCCTACCAGCGTCTGCGCGTGCGGGCCCCGTTCGCGAGCGCCTCGGCGGTGCTGAGGGAGCTGGGAGCGGCGGAGAGCGGCTTCGACGCTGGCGGCCTCGTCGTCGAGGTGCCGGTGCCGGCCGCGCAGGTCGCGGGTCTGGTCGCCCGCCTGGCCGACATCACCAGGGGAGAGGCCTCGGTCGAGCTGCTCGGATCGGAGGAGGGGCCGGCGCGCCATGACCCGGCCGTCTGAACGCGGTTCAGGGAGCCTTCATCGCGGCTCCACCTGCCGGCCGCAGCATGAGAGCATTGATGCACGCCGCCGCGTGCCCGGTTCGCAAGCGGCGCCACGCACGACGGTCGAGGGATCGGCCGCCAGGGATCACACCGGAGGTGCTGTGATGGAAGTGCCTGAACCAACGCGACCCAGCCGCTCGCAGCGGCGCTCCCTGCGCCCGGCCCTGGCCGTGGCCCTGTTGGTGGCGGCTGCTCTCACGGCGTGCGCGCCCTCCACCGAGAAGGCGCGGCCCGTCGTGGCGATCATGAACGCACCTGCCGAGGCGCGGGCGTCCGGCGCCGCCGAGGCCGTGCAGGACCATCTGCAGCAGGATCCGAACCGCCAGTTCGATATGGTCAGCGCCTTCACGATGCGCTTCCTGGAGTCGCACACAGACCTGTTCAGGGACAGGGCGGCGCCGTCGGCCGCCCGCATCGCGCGCGACCAGTCGGCAGACCTGGCCGTGATGGTCGGCGCCCCGGTGCTCGAGCGCGAGGTGACGCTCTCGCGTGACGAGGCCTCTCGCCGTGTCGACGTCTCGTTGGCCCTCGAGGCCCAGGTCGTGGACCCCGCTACCGAGGCGGTGGTCCAGACGTTGCGCACGCGCACCCACCAGGGGACGAGGGTCGAGGCGAACGACGCGCCCCTGCCGGAACCAGCGGACGACCCCACCGTGCAGGCGTTGGTCATGGAGGCGGCGCCCGAGCTGGCGCGGTCGTTGTCGGCGGAGCTGCCGTTCGTGTTCAGCGAGCTGCTGATCGGCGTCGAGGACCGGTAGCAGAACCGAGCTGGCTCGCCTGGTCGGCAGGCAGGCGGGAGCGCCGCTACTGGAAGTACTGGCGGATGATCTCCTGGTACTCGAGCGGCAGGTCGCCCTCGGTCAGCGCCTCCTCGGCCGCCGCTTGGTAGTCCACCGGCGCCCGGCCGGGCGGCAGCGAGACCTCCGCGTCACCGGGAAGCCTGACGGTGCCGGCGGGGTTCTCCGGGCCGTCCTGTAGGACTCCAGGCAGCAGTTCGGGGTCACCACCCTGTGCCTGCGCCACGCCGGCATCGGTCTCGTTCCCGCCGCCCGCGCCAGCCCCCACGGCCTCGAGCGCGTCCTCGGCGGAGCCGTCGTCCGGAGTCAGCCCGGCCGACTGGGAGTCGCCCTGGCTCTCGCCCGGCTCACCGCCGGCGTCCGGCATGGCGCCACCCTCGCCGTCGGGTTGGTCGCCCGCTTGAGGCTGACCCTGGCCGGGGTCGTCGCCGCTCTCCCCGGACCCGGGCTGACCCTGCTGGTCCTCGCCGTCACCCTGGTCGCCGCCGTCCGGCTCGCCCTCCGACTGACCCTCCGCCTGCTCTTGCTGAGGGTCCGTACCCGCCTCTCCATCCCCGGACGAGGTCTGCCGGTCCAGGTCGACCCTCTGGGCGTCGCCGCGCTCGTCGCCCGGTGACGTGGGCCCCTCGGCTCGGGGAGGCTGCTGGCCCGGGTTGCCCGGAGCGCCGGCCTGGTCCTGGTCGGGCGGGGAGCTCGGGCGTTCCCTGAGTGAGTCGAGGAACCGCGACAGGGGAGCGTCACCGCCGACGTCGCCGGACGGCGGCGTGGCGCCCTGTCCCTCGGCCGAGTCGTCTTCGTCCCGCTGCTGTGAGTCGGGTTCCTCGGCGGCCCGGCCGGGGGCATCCTCGGGGGGAGTGACGTCCTCGTCCTGAGGGTCCTGTTGGGCGGCCGCTGGGACCTCGGGCGGGCCCGCCGCAGGCCCGCCGCTGGCGCCGCCGTTCCCCGCGGTCCCCCGAGGGCCGAGCAGCGGGCCACCCAGGCTGAAGAGCGTGAGGCCCAGGGCGACCGCCAGCGCGGGCAGCCACCAGGCGGGCGCCTGCTCGGGTCGCACGTCGCGCACGGCGAGCCGAGCGCGCTCGACGACCGAGCCGTGAAGCCCGAACTCGTCCTCAGCTTCCGAGTCCAACAGCCCCAGAGCCGTCTCGTAGCTCAGGCCGGCGCGGCGCCGGATCGAACCGAGCGCCTCTGCGACGACTCCGCGCACCGGGATCGCGACACCGGCCGCGAAGCCAACGACACACGCGGCCAGATGCTCGGTCGCGCCGGCTCGCAAGAGGAGCGCCGCCAGCGAAGCGACGAGAGCACCCACCGCGCCGCGACGCAAACGCACCGACCAGGCCGCGCGCCCCGCCAGTTCGAGATGCAGCCTGAAGGCGTCCTCGCGCCCCTGCCGGCGGCGACGGGAGGCAGCGATCACGGCTTCTCCTCGCGGCGCTTCATCGCTGTGACCACGGCGGCGATCGTCGCCACGGCCATGAGGGCGGCGTACCAGGGCGCGGGCCGCAGCGCGGCGAACCACGGGTTCGCCAGCCTGATGCCGAGTGAGAGGTCCAGCCAGACGGCCCCGGCCAGGACCGCCGGCACCAAGAGCGGCAGGAGCGCTACCAAGTGGGCCACGCGGCTGGCCCGGCCCAAGCCGAGACCCAACCCGAAGAAGCCCGTCGCCGACAACGTGGCCACCGCCAGGGACCAGGCCACGCTGGTGCCCGGGTACGTAGCTGCGTGGGCGAGGACGTCGAACGGTGCGGTGACCACGGCCAGTGACAGCATGGCGATCAGGGTGGCGGCCACCTCCCTGTGCCAGGCCGGCTCTCCGAAGGGTGGTGACCACGGCAGCGGCACGTAGGTCTCACCCAGCTCGCTACGCCGCTGACGGCAACCCAACGCCGTGCCCCAGGCCAACCCACCGAAGGCCAGCAGCATGCACCTGACGGGCGCCACGACGAACCAACTGTCGTTCACCACGGCCGCGCCGGACGGCCAGCGCAGGGCGAGCACGACGCACAGCGCCGCCAGAAGGGCAGTGAGGCCCTGGAGCATGTCCTGGCGGGAGAGCCGCGCGGCCGCGAGCCCGACGAGGTTCACAGCCCCTCCCAACCTTGTCCGGCCAAGACGCCGGGCGCCAGCCACACCGTGCAGCCGGTATCGCAACCGCTCAGCGCGACCACGGTGCCCGGCACGAGCAGGTCGAGGAGACGGGCGTAGTCCTGAGGCGGAGGGCCGTCCTCCTGGTCCCTGGGACGCAACGTCGCGCCCGGCTGCAGATCGCCCTGCGGACCGAGCCCCACCACGAGCACCTGCGTCAGGGGGACGCTGCCGCGGTTCACGAGGTCGTCTCCCTCGAGCACCAGCGGGGCGTCGATGACCCGGGGTGCGCCCGCCAGCACGACAGAGCGCCAGCCGTCCAGCGAGAGGTGCAGGCCGGCCTCGTCGACACGGTACGGACGCACGTCGAGCGGGCGTGCCTGGATCGCCAGGTCGAGCCGAGCGGAAGGCAACGTGTAGTGCTCCTCCAGGAGCGTGGACAGGGCCAGCTCACCGCCGACGATGGCGATGGTCTTCGTGCCGACCACTTGAGGGGCCGGAGGCCTGGCGGCCTGCCAGGCGGCCAGCGACAGCAGGACGGCCACCAGCGCCGAGGAGACCAGCCCAGGGCCGCCGAAGACCCGCGTCAGCAACACGGCGAGCACCGAGAACACGACGGCTACGACGATCACCAGGTGCTGCCTGAGCTGAGCCGGCGGCGTGACCAGTGGGGCAGCTGCCGCTGCCTGGACGACCTCGGCCCGAGGCACGCTGCCCTCGGGCGCGACCAGCCGAGCGACGTCGGCCGCGGAGCCGGTGCTGGACACGACCCTGCCGGCACCGAGGCGGCCGCCGTGCTGGCCGAGCAGCAGCTCGAGCTCGCGATGGCTCTCGGGTAACGGTCCGTTGAGGACGACGACGGCGCCGGAAGCCGCGGCGGCGGCGAGCGCTGCCAGGCGCGGCGGGACGGTGGTGCCGTCGACGATCACGCTGCGGACGCCGTCGTACGCGGCGACGTCGAGCGGGAGCTGCGAGGCCGTGACGTCCACGACCCTGGCGTCCTCAGGGAACGCTGCCGCGAACGCGCCGCTGCGACGAGTCAGCACGACGTCGAGCGGGGTGTCGTCCTGGTCCCGCCCGGCGATCGCACCGCTGGCGACGACGGCGTCCTGCCCGACCACAGCCCAGCTCACGGAGCTGAACGGCGCCACGTACACGGTGCGCTCCACCACGGACAGCCCTGGCCCGCCGGCTACCGGCAGGCTGAGGACGAACGGCACGGGGCCGTCTCGCAGCGAGCCGTGATCGAAGGTGACCTCCAGCCGGCTGCCCAGCGGCACGTCCCGGGCCACCACGCGGAGAGGGTTCCATGCCCCGACCACGACGTTGCCACCCAGCCCCAGTTCCATCTGCACCTGCGGCTGGGCTGCGGCAGTGGCGAGGAGCGCCAGGCACGAGGTCGCGACGACGACGGCCAGGTGGCGCTTGAGGCCGATGGTCACGCGCGAAGTATAGCGGCGGCACGCCCGTCGCCAGGTACGGCGGGGCGGCACGAGCCAAGCGCGGCCGGCGCCGTGACCCGGTCTGCGCCGCGTCGTGCGTGCGCCCGGTCCGCGGTCCGTGGCGGCCTCAGTTGCGGTTGGGCAGGAACACGATCGCGCTGACCACGCGCCGCTGGGAGCTGCGGTTCACGACGTCGCCTCCCACGACGAGCGTCGTGCTGCTGCCGCTGTCGAGACGCATGGCGTCCGAGGCGCCGAGCGCCAGGAACAGCCCGATGAGCTCGTCGGCGCGCATCGTCTCTGCGACCACCAGCAGGGTCGTGCCGTCCGGCCGGACGCCGATCGCGGCCTGTTGCGTGAGACCGTCGAGGATCCGCTGGCCGGTGGCGAAGCCCTCCAGCGCCGGTTCGAAGGCCGGTAGGCCGTCCTTGACCAGCAGGGGCCCAGCCTCGACGGCGTAGCGGGCCACCTCGAAGCCGGGCGGGTCGAGCCTGGCGTCGATCGTGACCCGGTCCCCTGTGTCGAGGAGGGCGATGTCTCGGTTCGTCGGAGGGTAGACCAGGGCGTAGGAGCCGTCGCCCGAGGGCACCTGGCGCGGCCCGACCTTGTTCTCCACCACGACCCCGTCCTTCACGACGAGCACGCCCATGTCCGGTCGCCCCGCCAAGGCCCCGGGGGTCGACACCACGCCCACGCCGTTGGTGACGGCGCCCACCTCGATCACGCCGGCGCTGGTGTGGAGGTTCACGGTGGCCTTGACCCTGTCGATCACCGGCCCGCCGCCGTTACCGAAGGCCACGCTCGCCCGCCCACGGCTGGGCAGGGACAGCAGTCCGTGGTCGACGAGCAGGTAGCCGATGGCTTCGAAGGTGGCCGTGTCGAAGTAGCCGGCGTTGAGCGCGACCAGTGCGCCGGACGCCAGTTGCGAGACGGTGCGGGGCACCTGGCTCTCGCCCACGACGCGGAACTCGCCGCTCTGAGGCGCGACGCTCACGACGTGGACCACGGAGCCGCCGCCCGCCGTCGGGTAGTTCAGGCGCCGGTACTCGACACCCGGCGCCACCTGCCTGGTGACCTCCGGCTGGTCGAGGCTCCGCTTGGGCGTCACGTCCAGAACGACCCTCGTGGGGTCAGCCAGCACGAAGCGCTGATAGCTGAACGCGGGGCCCACGAGGCTTACCGAGGTGCCGTCGCCGTTCGTGCTCAGGCTGAGCTCGACGCCGGCCAGCTCCTCGGGCTGGCTTGCCGGAAGGACGAGAGGGGGAAGACGCGTGACCAGCGGCTGGCCTTCCTCCACGGCACCCCGCGCCTCCAAGCCGGCGAGCGCCCCTGCCGCGAGCGACGGGACGTCGAGCACGATGCGGACCTGGGCGTCGCCCGATGTGCGCACGGCCTCCAGGCGGGGTGCGGTGACGCCGAGCGACTCCAGCGTCGCGCCGGTGACCAGCACGTCGGAACCGGCCACGACGGGCGGCGGCTCCTGGGAGCCGGACAGCCAACCGAGGCCCGCCACGTACACGTCCTCAGCGCCGCGGTAGCTGACCGTGATGGCGTCGCCGTTGACGGAGGCCGTGGCGCCCGGCAGACGGAAGAGCGTCTGGTCGGACGGTTGCGCTAGTACCGGACCCAGCGGCGCGGAGATGGAGACGAAGACCAACGCGGCGAGCAGCCGTAGCGCTGACCTTGTAAGTGGGCGCCGCATCGGGACGGAGTGTTACCCGCGGCGCGTGAGCGCCGTGAGACGGCGGACCACGTTCTACAGGGCGTGGAAGAGCGTCATGAGCGGTTCGATGCCCACGGGCCCTCCCAGGACCTGGGTCAGGCCCAGCTCGAGCCTGTGGGCCTCGACGTCGCGGCGGTTGAACGTCAGCGCACCGGCACCCATGGCCAGCCGCCGCAGCGGGGACACGACCTCGGGCACCAGGTCGACGAGCGTGAGGTGCGGGCCCAGCAGCTCGGGCGCGATGCCGATGGCAGGGTCGGTGCGCACCACCAGGTCCGCCTGCTCGAGCATGGTCCTGGCGACGGGATCCGCGGTGGACCTGGCCAGCAGCGCGGTACCGGCGGCACCGTGAGGGAGCATGCGCTCGGCCGCCACCCTGTCGGCGGCGAGCACCGTGAGGGCGCTCGCGCCCATGCTCATGGCCTCGCGAGCGGCGGAGCGAGCGGTGGCGCCGGAGCCGAGCACGACGACGCGCGCGCCGGCGCCGTCCCAGCGGTGTGCCACGAGGACGGCGGCGAGCGCCCGGCCCAGGCAGTGGTCCGCCATCACGCCGGCCTGCGTGACGGTGAGGGTGTCGGCGGCGGCGAGTTCGTTGGCGTCGAGCGAGCTGCGGTCTGCCAGCCTCTGCGCCTCTGACTGGTACGCCTCGTCGAGCACCATCGCCCCGGCGAACTCCAGGCTCTTGATGCCGGCGACGACGTCGGTCATGGAGCCGGGCTTCACAGGATGCAGGTAGAAGCGATCCGCGGCGTCGCGGAACGAACGCACGGCCTGCGCCGTGGCGTCGTCGCACACACAGGCTACGAGGTGCACGGCCAAGGATAACCCAGGGCAGGGCGTTATACTCGGCCGCCATGCAGGTACGCGTCGTTCTTCCCGACGGAAAGGGCCTCGAGCTCGAGGAGGGCGCCACCGGCGCCGACCTCGCCGCGGCCATCGGCCCCGGCCTGGCCAAGGCGGCGCTCGGCGTCCGCCTCGGCGACAGGCTGTCGGACCTCCAATCAACGGTCCCGAACGGGGCCACCGTCACCGTCGTCACGAATAAGGACAGCGACGCGATCACGCTGCAGCGCCATACGCTGGCGCACATCCTGGCCCAGGCCGTGAGGGACCTGTTCGTGGCCGAGGGCTACCCGCCGGAGTCCGTGAAGATGGGCATCGGTCCGGTCATCGAGAACGGCTTCTACTA
>JBDZWC010000211.1:0-2794 GCA_040256005.1 Deinococcaceae bacterium
GAGCCACCGTAAGAAGGCCTTCTGCGATTAGGCGTCTAAAGGCCTCGCGAACGGGTGTCCTACTAACGCCGAGCTCCTCGGCCAGTTCGGCCTCTGAAACCGGTTGCCCCAACCTGACGCGTCCACTGAGTACTAGTTCGCGCAGCGCCTCATACGCTTGCTGGGAAAGAGGGACCTTCCGCAGCTTCTTCACTGAATGCCCGCCGTATTGGCTCACGGTACGCCTTTGATGAGGAATGCTAACAGGCTGATCCCCTGAACTGCGGGGGTTGCTCCCGTGGCTTGCGCCACGGCTGCATACATTGTACGTTATAACGCATTCAGCCTCCGGACCCGGAACGCTTCGAACCGAGGTGGACCATGTTAGCTCCTGACTGTCCGTCCAATAGGCGACCACACAACGCCTCCCTATGTCGTCCTAGCGCCGGGTCCGGTTCGAATGTGCGCAAGTGGTCATGAAGGTCACCTTGCTCGGAACTGGCAACCCCACCCCGGACCCGCATCGCGCAGGGCAAAGCATCCTCGTATCCGTTGGCGGGGATGAACTAATGTTCGACTGTGGGCCCGGAGCGACCTGGCGGGCAGTTCAAGCTGGAATACCACCTACGGAGATCGACGCCCTATTCCTTACGCATCATCACTTTGACCACATAGCCGACCTGGCCTATCTAGTCTTGACCCGATGGGATCAGGGTGGTGGCAAAGTCGGCGAGCTTCAGATCTTCGGGCCCCCACCAACCACACACCTGTGCCACCTCTTGTTCGGTGATGGCGGCGTCTACGACTTGGACATCACGTCAAGAGTGCGCGATCCCGTGAGTATTGACCTCTTTCACTCGCGCGGCGGCTCCGGACCCCGCCCACGGCCTAGCCCGGAAGTGTGCGACGTGACGCCAGGTGTAGTGGCCTCGGGCCGAGATTGGGTCGTAACGGCAACTGCCGTTTCGCACAGCCGCTATCTCCGGTGCTACGGCTACCGCATCGATTCGGACGAAGGTTCAGTCGTGATATCCGGCGACACGGTTCCGTGTCGGAGCGTGGAGGATCTAGCCAAGAACGCAGACCTATTGGTTCATATGGCCGTTGCCAATCCATTGACGGGACGCGCCTCGTCGACGCCTGAGGGCGCTGCCAAGGTTGCGGCGCGAGCCGGCGTGGGCCAACTCGTACTGACTCACCTCGAGGCTGTGAGTCTCGAACCTGAAAACGAAGGCCGTTTGCGGGAGCAGGTCGGCGGGATCTTCCATGGACCCGTCTGGTTGGGAAAGGACGGACTGTCACTGCTGGTAGGCGACGAAACGGCGATTCAAACCGGGGGTGGAACGGAAAGGAAGCACGCATGAAGCTGAGGTCGATGTTAGTCGTAGGCGCTCTCTACCTCCTCGCCGCCGGCAACGTCTTTGCCCAGGGCGAGGCTCAGGCCTGGCAAAGCACCCTCACTATCGGTGTCGCTACGGAAGGTGAGACGTTTGACCCCCACCTCAACGTCACATCGGTCGGTGCCCAGCGGATGCACTTGATCTACGAGGGCCTTATCAGGCACCTGCCAGATGGCCAGCTGGTTGGCGTCCTGGCTACCGATTGGACCGTGTCCGACGACGGGCTCGTATACACGTTCAATCTACGTGACGGCGTGGAGTTCAGCGACGGTACCCCGTTCGACGCCGAGTCTGTCCGGTTCAACTTTGAGCGGCTGGTCGCGCTTGAGCGAGGACCGGTGGCGCAGTTCGCACTCATCGACGAGGTGCGCGTCACCGCACCCCTAGTAGTGGAGTTCCACCTAAGCGAGCCCTTCCCGCCCTTCCTTGCCGTGCTGGCCGGGTCCGAAGCCAAGCTCTTCATCAGCCCCACCGCCATCCAAGAGCACGCCACGGCAGACGATCCATGGGCGACCGATTGGGCGCATACGAACACGGCCGGGACAGGCCCCTATCAGTTGGCGTCCTGGCAGCCAGAGGATCGGGTCGTGCTCACCGCGAACCAGAACTTCAGGGAGCCGTGGGGTGCCGACTCGATCACCCGGGTCACCTACCTCTTGATTCGAGAGCCGGCAACTTCCGTGCAGATGTTCCTTAGGGGCGACCTGGACGCCCTGGAAACCGTTCCAATTCAATTCCGCAGCGTGCTTGAGCAGGATCCCGACGTTAGGCTCGTTTCGGCTGCCACGATAGGGGGCAGGCACCAGCTCCATATATTCGTCAACGGCCGCCACGCACCGCTCGACAACGTACTCGTGCGCAGAGCCATAGGGATGGCGTTCGACTACGACAGGATCATCCAGGACGGCTTCCAAGGACAGGCCCGGCAGGCCCGTAGCTCACTGCCGTCCTCGTTCACGCCCTGGTTCAATCCGGACGCCATTCAGTACACCCGTGACGTCGAGCGCGCGCGAGAGCTGATCGCGGAGTCTGGCGTGGCTACGCCCATCGAGCTGGAACTGGCTTGGCGAAGTGACTTCCGAGAAGAGCGGACGATCGGCGAGATCATCCAGTCGAACCTTCGGGAGATAGGCATCAACGTCACGCTCGTCGAGCAGACCCTGCCAGTGTGGAGGGAGACGATCTGGAGCGGCGATTCAGAACTCGTATTCTTCACACAGACGGGCCGGTTCGCCGACCCGGACTCGATTCTCTACCGTTACTACCACTCCACCGAGATCAGGCCGAACGGCTTCAACGTCGGATACAACAACCCCCGTGTGGACGAACTGCTGGACGCCGCACGCATCGAGTTGGATGTGGACGAGCGCATTGCGATGTACCACGAGATCCTCGCCATCATCGCAGAGGACGAG
>JBDZWC010000212.1:0-2771 GCA_040256005.1 Deinococcaceae bacterium
CAGCGCCACGACCTTCACGCGCGCGAGGGACTCGAGGGTCTCGCCGCCCTTCACGAGCACGCCGTCGCGGGCCGCTCGGCCGATGCCGGCCACCACGGACACCGGGACCGAGATCACCAGCGCGCCGGGGCAGCCGATGACGAGGAGCGTTAGCGCCAGCTCCACGTTCCCGGTGACCAGGCCGGCGCCCAGCGACAGGGCCATGATCGCCGGCGTGTACACCTTCGCGAAGCGATCCATGAAGCGCTGCGTGCGGCCCTTGGCGTCCTGCGCTTCCTCCACCCTGTGGACGATGCGGGCGAGGGTCGTGTCCGCGCCCACGCCGGTGACCCGCACCCGAAGCAGGCCAGACACCGCGATGGTGCCGGCGTAGACGTTCTCGCCGCCGGTCTTCTCGGCAGGAACCGATTCTCCGGTGATCGAGGACTCGTCCACGGCGCCCGTGCCGGCCAGGACCACCCCGTCCACCGGCACCTTCTCGCCGTGCATGACGATCACCGTCTCGCCCACCTGCACCTGGGAGGCAGGCACCTCTACCTGCCGGCCGTCCCTCACGACGACGGCTTTATCGGGCGCCGAGCGCACCAGGTCGGCGAGGGCGCTCCGCGTCCGGTCGAAGGTCGCTCCCTCCAGCGCCTTGCCTATCGCGAAGAGCGTCGTGACGGCGGCGGCCTCCCAGAACTCGCCGATCACCACGGCGCCGATCGCCGCCACGGTGACGAGGAGGTCGATGCCGACGATGCGAACGGCCAGGCTGCGCACGGCCTGGACGGCGATGGGCCTCCCCGCCAGCACCGTGGCCGCCAGCAGCAAGGCTGTACCTACCAGCGATCCGAGAGAGCCCTCGGTCGAGAGGTGGACCAGTGCGTAGCCCCCCGCCGACAGCGCCGCCGCTCCGGCCGGCAGACGCCAGCCCCTCGGCACCCTCAAGCGCGAGCCCGGCAGGCGCCTTCGCGCGGAACCACGGCGCTGCGAGACCCCTGCAGGAGCCGCTTCCTCTACCAGTGCCACATCAGAAGGGCGAGGGCTCGGCTCTGTAGCCTGCGTCCGCGACGGCCTTGACCAGGCTGTCGACGCTCGCCTTGGCGGGGTCGTGCTGGATCTCGATGCGCCCGGAGTTGAACTTCACCTGCACCGAGCTCACCCCCACCAGGCGGCCGACCTGCTTCTCGATCTTCGCGATGCACGAAGGGCAGGACAGGCCTGCGGCCCTCAGCACCGTCTTGGTGTCGGTAGTTGCCGTGACGTCGGTAGCCACTTCTCGCCTCCATGCCCGGGCGAGCCTTCAGGGACCCCGGGTCTATGGCTCCAAGGTAGCCGCTGGCCACGAACGCTGTCCTTGACGCGAGTCAAGGGCTTCAGCACCAGAAGAAGGCGCCGGCCCGACCAAAGCTGGACCGGCGCGTACTGCCCCCAGGAGGTTCCCCCGTTACCAGTTCATCGGCTGAAGTTGATCGGGTCGATCGGGATCGACAGCTTGCCGATGTGCAGCCACACGTAGTCGTGCGGCACGCTCACGCCCGTGAGCCGAGTGACGGTCTGGTGCAGACCTTCTTGGGCACCGAACAGGCTGTCGCCGACACCCTCGACGGGGAGCCGGTCCGTGACCTGCGTGACCAGCGGCGCGAACAGGCGCAGATGGAAGCCGCGTGCGGACGCGACCCCCGTGAGTGCCAGGGCGGTCGTGATGACCAGGCTGTAGCGAAGAAGACGTTTCACGATTACCTCCTGTCCTCAGACGGCCGCCGCGCTCCCTCGGCGACCGGCCTCGGCTGATGGGATGTGCTCGACACGCAGCACGGCCGAGCGGAACGCGCGCACGACGTCGCGCGGGAACTGGACCGACTGCAGGCGCTCGAGCTCGTCGAACGCCTCCTGCGCCGGCAGGCCCTTGCGGTAGGGGCGGTCGGTCGTCATGGCGTCGTAGGTGTCGGCCACGGCGACGATGTAGGACTCGATGAGCACGTCGTCACCTGCCAGGCCGTACGGGTAGCCGGAGCCATCGAGCCTCTCGTGATGCTGCTCGACGATCGTGCCGGCGGTGCGCATGAAGGTGGGCTCGAGCATCTCGCGGCCATAGCTGGGGTGCCGCTTGATGACGACCCACTCCTCGTCAGTCAGCTTGCCGGGCTTGGTGAGGATCTCGGTGGGCACGCGCACCTTGCCCACGTCGTGCAGGTAGGCGCCGAAGTCGAGGTTGTACAGGTGGCCGGCGTCCAGGCCCAGCTCCTTGCCCGTGGCGTACGAGAGCCGCTGGAGCCGCTCGCAGTGGTCGGCGGTGTAGCCGTCTGTCACCTCGATGTCGACGGCCAGGCGCCTGAGCTCGTGGAGGTCCCGGCTGATCGCCTGGAACTGCGGCCGCGAGGTGATGTACAGGAAAGTGACGTCACCGTCGGCCGTGAAGCTGACGGGTTGAGCCAGGCCGTCCGCCGAGATCGCGCTGCCGGGCGGGAGCCGCACAGCGCCGAGGTCGTCCGGCGCCGTCAGGACGCCGCTGGTGACCACGCAGACCTCCAGGGCGCCGAGGCCGTCCTCGGCGGGCACCATGTTCAGGCGCTCGCCGTGCGCCAGAGCGCCTCGCACGACCTCCATACCTCTACCGGCAGCGAAGGTCCAGGGAACCGGTCTTGGTGGCGACGCCGGCGAGGCTCGAGCCGGTCGGGGTCAGCGTGAGGCCGAAGGGCAGGCTGCGGCGACGGGCGGGCTCATGAGACGAGAAGGGCGCGGTCTCGTCCGGCACCTCCGGTTCGGAACCGGCCACCTCGTCTGCC
>JBDZWC010000103.1:0-10453 GCA_040256005.1 Deinococcaceae bacterium
GTGCGGGCGCTGCGCTTCCTCGCCAACTACCCCGACATCGGGAGCATCCAGGAAGCGGTGGTGAGGCGCAGCCTCGAGGGCCTGATGACGGTGTTGATGGTAGCCGTGGCGTTCTCGGTGCTCACCGGCGCGATCTCGACCTTGTACGGCTCCATCGACCTCCCGTTCCTGCTCTCGCAGCCCGTGCGCGCGTACCGCGTCTTCGCGCTCAAGGTCGCCGAGACCTACACCTCGAGCGCCCTCATGCCTGCCGTCTTCACGGTGCCGGTGCTCATCGCCCTGGGCAGCGAGCGGCAAGCGCCCGCCGCGTACTACCCCATCGCCCTGATCGCGCTGGCCAGCCTCTACGCGCTGCCGGTGGCGCTCGGCGCCCTGCTCGCGCTGGTGCTAATGCGGGTCTCGCCGCCCGGCAAGGCCAGGGAGGTGGCGACGGCGGCCAGCGTGGTGGTGGCGGCCGGCCTGGTGCTGGGCCTGCGCGCTCTGAGGCCCGAGCAGCTGCAGGCCATGACACCCGAGGAGTTCGAGCAGATGCTCTCGGCGTTCGCGGCGCTGGACTTAGGCTGGCTGCCCAGCGCCTGGGCCAGCGACGCGATCTGGCAAGGGTTGTCCGCCACGTTCTCGGCCGGCGCGTCTCTCCTGGTCGGCCTCGCGTTCGCGACCCTGGGCGGGCTGGCGCTGGTCGCGACGAAGGCGTACGCCGCCGGCTGGTACCGGGCGCTGGACGACCAGCCCTGGGGCGGCGGCAAGCGCAGGTCGTCGCTGAGACCATCGTGGTGGGAGCGGCTGCTGGCGCCGGTGGGGCGTGGCGTCGTCGTGAAGGACCTCAAGCTCATGTTCCGCGACCCGTCCCAATGGTCTCAGCTGCTCGTGCTCGCCGCCCTGGCGGGCGTGTACTTCATAAGCACGGCGAGCCTCAGCGTGGGCGTGCAGCGCTTCAGGGACGCCATCGGAACGATGAACGTGGCGTTCCTCGGCTTCCTGCTGGCCGGCGTGGGCGTGCGGCTGGCGTTCCCGTTGGTGTCGCTCGAGGGCGAGGCCGTCTGGATCCTCAAGACGGCGCCCGTGAGAGCGTGGCGGCTGGTGGTGGCCAAGTTCCTCGGCGCCCTGCCTCCCATGCTGATCCTCGGGGTAGGGCTGGGGGTGGCAGTCGCCGGGCGGTTGGAGCTGTCGCCGGCGTTGGCGTTCGCCGCCCCGTTGGCGGGCGCCCTGGCCGCGTTCGCCACCGCGGGGCTGGGCGTGGGGCTGGGGGCGGCGTTCCCGCGGTTCGACAGCGTGAACCCCCACGAGGTGGCGGTATCGAGCGGCGGCTTGCTGTACATGGCGCTGGCGATGGCCTACTCGGCCGTTTCCACCGTGCTCTTCGCCTACCCGGCATGGCGTTCGCTGGTGGGCGGCGGCGGCTCGTTCGCGTGGACAGACACCGATGGCCTGTTGGTGCTGGCCGCGCTGCTCGTCGTGTGCGCCGCGTTCACCGTCTTGCCGTTGGCGCTCGGGAGCAGGCGACTGGCACGCTGGGAGCCCAGCGACTGAGGGCGTGACTAGCTCGGTCCCGCGCCCCTGATCTCCGCCGCCAAGCCCTCGAAGCTGTCCCTGAAGTTGGCCCGGAACATCTCCACGAGCTTCGCAGCGGTGGCGTCGTACGCAGCTGGGTCGGACCAGGTACTGCGCGGGTCGAGCAGCTCCGGCGGCACACCCGGGGCCCGGGTCGGGTAGCTGAGACCGAAGAACTCGTCCTGCCGCATGGGAGCCTCGTCGAGCCTGCCTTCGAGCGCGGCCCTCACCAGCGCCCGAGTGGCGGGCAGCGACATGCGTGAGCCCACACCGTAGGGCCCGCCGGACCAGCCTGTGTTGACGAGCCAGGCCCTGGCGCCGTGTCGGCGCAGCCGCTCGCCCAGCATCTCGGCGTAGGTGGCCGGTGGCAGCGGCATGAACGGCTCGCCGAAGCAGGTGCTGAACGTCGCGGTGGGCTCGGTCACGCCCCGCTCGGTGCCTGCCACCTTGGCCGTGTAGCCGCTCAGGAAGTGGTACATCGCCTGGGGCACGCTCAGTCGCGAGATGGGCGGCAGGACTCCGAAGGCGTCTGCTGTGAGGAACAGGACGTCGGTGGGGTGGCCCCCCATGCCGGTGCTGGATGCGTGCGGGACGAACTCGATGGGGTAAGCCGCGCGCGTGTTCTCGGTCTTCATGTCGTCGGAGAAGTGAACCGCCCGGGTGGCCTCGTCGACGACCACGTTCTCCAGCAGCGTGCGGAAGCGGTGGCTGGCCTCGTGGATCTCGGGCTCCTTCTCGGCGGAGAGGTGGATGACCTTCGCGTAGCAGCCGCCCTCGAAGTTGAAGACGCCGTCGTCGGACCACCCGTGCTCGTCGTCCCCGATGAGGCGCCGCGAGGAGTCCGACGAGAGCGTCGTCTTGCCGGTGCCGGAGAGGCCGAAGTACAGAGCGACCCCCGCTGCGCCGGCCAGCGGCTCGTTGGCGGAGCAGTGCATGGGGAACACCCCTTTGGTGGGCAAGGCGAGGTTGAGGACCGAGAAGATGGACTTCTTCATCTCGCCGGCGTACTCGGTGTTGCCGATGAGCACCAGGCGCTTCTCGAAATCGAGCGCGATGACCGTACTGCTCCTGCAGCCGTGACGCCGCGGGTCGGCCTCGAAGCTCGGCAGGTCTACGACGGTCCAGCCGGGCTCGTCGCTGTGGTCAACGTCCGCCGCGGCCGCCTGCTCGATGAACAGGTTGCGGGCGAAGAGCGCGTGCCAGGCGTACTGCGTTACCACGCGGACCTTGAGGCGGTAACGCGGGTCGGCGCCGGCGTACAGGTCCTGGACGTGAAGCTTGAGGCTGCGAGCGTGGCTGACCATGTCGTGGAGCAGGCGGTCGAAGCTCTCCTGTTCCATCGCCTGGTTGACGGGGCCCCACGCGACGTCCCGGCTGGCTGCGTTCCGGACGATGAACTTGTCGCTGGGCGACCGGCCGGTGAACCTACCTGTGTCGGCGGCCAGAGCGCCGGAAGCGGTCAGGAGGCCCTCGCCGCTCGCGACGGCAGCTTCGACGAGAGCAGCCGGCGGGGCGCGGTAGACCACGTCCATGCCGGCCAGCGGGAAACCGCCGTCCTCGCCAAGCTCAAGCGTGCCGGGCTGCCGCTCGCTCACCTAAGAACCTCCGGTCTGAGAGGCTACCATCGGAAGGTTACGCCGAAACTCACGGCGCTCCTGTCGGTGGACAAGGACGTAGAGAGGTCCAGCCCGACGGTGCCGCCCAGCTGGTAGGCGAGGCCTACGCCGAGCTCGCTGCGCGGGCTGGCCAGCACGCCCGACATGGGGAAGTCCAGGCGGCCGGAGATCTCGAGGTCGAGGGGCCCCAGGGCGTACTCCAGGGCGACCTCGTTGGTGACGGCGAACCCCGGGTCGTCAGGGTCGGCGGTGCCGATCGTGTAGCTCGCGAACAGCTCGGGGTTCAGGTAGCCGCCCAGCCTGACGGACACGCCGAAGGGGTCGCCGTCGCCTTCCAGCAGGCTGGAGAACGCCGACGTCCTGATCTCGAATACGTCGAGACCCAGGGCCTCTCGCACCGCGTTCTGGAACTCACCGAGCAGCAGCACGTCGACGGCGGTGTCCAGCGCGCCCTGCGCCACGGCCCCGCCCAGGCCGCCCGCGCCGATCAGGTCGGAGCCGAGCTCCAGCCGGCCCAGGGTAACGAGCGTGAGCAGCTCCGCCTCGGTGAGGGGTCGCACGCCGCCGCCCGCGGGCGCGGCCGGCGCGTCTGGGTCCGCGGTCACCTCGATCATGGCGTCAGATGACAGCGCCGGGTCCACGTCGAAGCGGATCTGCCCCTCCTCGGTGCGCTCCACCGGCCCCCGGAACGCCAGGTCCACGCGGAACGTGCGGCCGTCCGGTGCAGCGAACGACACGTCCGAGTTGCCGGCCAGCACGCGCGTCTTCTCGAACTCGGTGTGGGCGCTCACCTGGAGGTCGGGCAGCACGCCGCGGTTGGCGCTGAACGTCGCCAGCGCCTGGTCGAGCGTGAACTCCCTGCCGGCGAACCTGAGGCTGCCCCTGAGCGTTCTGGCCTCGCCCGTGAGGCGCGGCTCGGCGCCGGTACCGCTGAGCGTGAGGTCGAGGGCCGCCTCGAGCGAGGCGAAGGCCGTGGTCAGTACGACGCGCTGTGGCGCGGTGATCCTGAGGTCGTCGAAGCGCAGTGCCGCCAGCGCGTTGCGCGGCGGCTCGGGGGCGGGCGCTGGCGGGTTCACCGGCGAGGCAGGCGAGCCCGCGGGCGAGATCGACGCGGCGCTCGGGTCTTCGTGTTCCTGGCCGGCGGTCTGGGCCTCGGCCGGTTCGGCGGCCCGAGCCTCGGGTGGTCCCGTTGGCTGTGCTGTCTCGGCCCCCGCGGCCGAACCTTCGGAAGCCTCCTCCGCACCGTCGGCGGCTTCGGGTGCCGCGGCTGCGCTCCGTGCGGGCGTGCCCGCGTCCGTCTGTGCACCCGAGGCTGTCTCTGGGCTCGCCCCAGGGGCCGCTTCCGCCTGCGCCCCCGAGGCCGCCGGGTCGAGTACGACCTCCTCGGCGCGGATCAGGCCGCCGAGGGCCACGCCGCCCTCCTCGCTGCGGAGCCTCAGGTCGGCGGACACGGTCGCGTCGGCGATCAGCAGGCCGGGGTACGAGACGCGCAGACCGGTGCCGCCAGCGCGCAGGTCGAGCGGCACCAGCGTTCCCTGCACCGAGAACGGCGAGCCCAGCTCGCCGGAGAGGGCCAGGAACGGCCGGAACTGCGGGTCCTGGGTGATGGTCCCATGCACCCCTTCGACGCGCCCCATGCCGGGCACGGCCAGGTCGCCCTCGAAACCGACGTCGACGGCCCGCAACGCGACCGGGTCGAGCGAGACGTCGGCCCGACCGTTCACGACCAGCGCGCCGGTCACGGGAGCCAGCGACCTGAGCGTGAGCTCGGCGGAGAGCGCGGGACCCTCGATGCGGACGTCGGCGTCCTCGAGGCGGTAGCTCGTGCCCGCCACCTGCACGTCCAGGGCCTCCGTCTCGAACGAGACGAGCGGCTGAGACAGGTCGCCCGATGCGCGGAACGTGAAGCTGCCGTCCGCCCCCACGCCGTACTGTGCCAGGGCGGGGAAGATGCCCAGTATGGGTCCGAAGTCGGCGTCCTCAGCGACGAGCTCGAAGTCCAGGTCGTCCGGGGCTAGCACGCCGGACGCCCGCCACTCGCCGCGGCCCGAGAACGTCGCCCGGTCCACCCGCAGCGCCCCGGCGTCGTACGTGAGCGTCAGCTCTCCCCTGGTCACTACCCCTGCCCGCTCCAGGGTGAGCTCCTCGCTCGCGAGGGCCGCGTACCCGGTGCCGAGGTCGTTCAGTGGCAGGTCGACCCGCGCCACGCCGGTCAGCAGGGTGGAGACGTCGCTGGGCCCCACGACCGCCTCAGCCAGCAGGTCGAGGGGGAAGCGTTCCAAGCGGGTCACGCCTGAAAGCCGCATGTCGTCGAGCGTGAGCGACATCAGTGACCCGCCCGTGACCAGCGCCATGTCGATGCGCGAGAGGGGACCCGAGACCTGGGCCGAGATGGGCAGCGGGGTCTCGCCCACGGCCAGCTCCGGCGCCAGCAACTGGCCCAGGACGAACCCGTCGCGCACCTGCACCACGCCGGAGACGGCACCGCTCAGGTGCGGCGCGACGTTCGCGACGATGGGCAGCTCCGACAGCTCCACAGCACGCAGTCGCACCTGCAGGTCGCCCTCGTCCAGCTCCGCCTCGGTGGTCGCGGCGGGCAGCAGCAAGCTGAGCGGGGCGTCGCCTGTGAGGCTCACGGCGCCGGCCGCGGACTGCAGCGTCGCGGCGCCACCTATGCGGCCATCGGCCAGGGTGGCCTCGGCACCGATCGTGAGGGTGCCCCAGGCGGGCGGTTCGAGGTTCACGTCGGTGAGCGACAGGGTGCCCGTGGGTCCGGCGACCGGGTCGTACGCGAGCCGGGCGGTGACCGAGCCGCCCGTGACCTGCCCGGGCACACCTTCGGCGCCGGCAGCGGGCACAGCCAGCGCCACGTCCACGAGGGCGCGGCCCTCCATGGTGTCGAAGGCGGCATCCAAGCTGCCCAGCGGCCCGTCCGAGGCGAGCTGCCAGGTGCCGCCATCCGCGGTGACCTGGAGCGGCAGGGTCGCCAACGTCGGGTCATCGGCCGTCAAGGGAATGGTCAACGTGCCGGTCAGTTCGGCAGCGGACATGCTCAACGGTCCGGAGAGCTCCACCGCGAACCCGGCGGCCGACAAGCCCAGGTCACGCAGCTCCAAGCGTGGCTCCGGGTCCAGCCTCAGCGTGGCGGCGCCCGACGCCGCGCCCGCGCCTGCGACCGTCAGCCCGTCGCGCGTGACCCGCGATACCAAGGCTCCGAGGTCCGTCGCCGCCAGGTCCACTACGAGGCGCGCGTCGGGAACGGCCTGGGGCCGCAGCGTGACGCGAGGCGAGCCTGGCCCGTCCCCACCCGAGAGCTCCGCCGTGACCGGACCCAGAGGGACGTTCAGCGCTCCGCTGGCCGTGAGGCCGCCTGCCGCCTCCCTGACCCTCGTCTGTCCCCGCGGCTGGTCGGCCTGAGTGCCGCCACCGCTGAAGGTGAGGTCCAGGCCGGGCGCCACCCGCCCCTGCACGCGTAGCGGCGCGCTCACGCTGGGCAGCGCCACCGACTGGTCGAGCGTGACGCCGCCGGGGCCCAGGGTGACGCGACCTGCCGCCGCCGCGCCGGCGCCGCTGGCGTACAGCGCGGTGCCCAGCACGACCTGAGGCACAAGCTGGTTGCCCTGCAGCACGCCCGTTGCCACCAGCGCCGCCGCGGGATCCGTGGCCGGGAGCCCCGCGCCGGTCAGGTCCACCTCGCCGGTCCACACCCCGGCGGCGTCGCGCGCTCCGTCGGCGCGTAGTCGGCCACCCAACAACGACCCTTCCAAGCTCAGCTCAGCGCTCGTGGCTGAGAGCGCAAGGTGGGCGTTGGCGTCCAGTGCGAGCGCGCCGCCTCCCACCGCCGACAGGTCAGCCGTGCCGCTGGCGCCGCGTCCCTCGGCCGTCAGCGCCACCTCGACGTCGGCGGGCAGGGAGAAGCTAGCGACCGAGAGGGTCCAGCTCTGGTCCATGGGGTCCACGCGTCCCGAGATGCCCTCACCTGCGATGTCTATGGGCGCGCCGGCCGAGGCGGAGGTGAAGGCGATGTCGCCGATGTCCTGCCCGCCCACCGCCAGGTCGGTGACCTCGGCCTCCAGCCAAGGGCGGCCGCCGTCCTCGCCCGTACCACTTGCTGACCCCAGCCGTAGCGACGCGCTGCCTCGCATGCCTGGCGCGACGCCCGACAAGGGACCGCTCGCCTCCAAGCCCCGCAGACCCTGGGACACGGTCGCGGTCCAGCCGTCCAGCAGCCCCGCGCCCGTCAGCGACAGGCCGCCCGCCGAGTCCTCGATCAGCAGCACCGCGCCGCCCGCACGGATGCTGCCGCTGGCGACCACGGTCTCCGGTCCCACGTTGGCCCTGAAGTCGGTGGTGACGTCGCCGTAGGCCAGGCTCGAACGGAGGTCTACGCGACCCCGGGCCGGTGCGGCCTCCAGACGGAGGCTGCCGCGCAGGTCACCTCGGCCGTTGAGCAGGGCGAACACGACCGGGTCGGTGACCGTGCCGCCCACCTGCAGTGCCCCGTCCACCTGCGCGGGCACGCCCACCACGCCCACGCCGGCGGCGTCGAGTTGCGCCGTGACGGAGGCGTCCAGCACCTGCGCCACGGACGGGGCCACGACGACGATGGGACCGCGCAGCACGCCCGTCAGTTCGGTCTCCCCGAGGTCGAGGTCCGAGAGGTCGAGCTGCGCGCGCAGGGCCGCCCTCACCCTGCCGTCGAGTGACGCAGAGCCCGTGATGCTGCTACCACCGCTGGCGAGGTCTATCCCCTCGACGGCGATGCCGCCGGTGCCGCTGCCGCCGCTGAGCGTGAGGCTGAGCGTCGGTTCCTCCAGCTGCGTGACCAGGTCGGCTATGTCGTACTCGTCCAGCCTGGCTTCCACCGACCAGCCGGACACCCCCAGGTGCGCCGCGGCGTCGAGCCCGTCGCCCGTCAACCGCAGCTCGGCCTCTGAGTTCGCGACGCTGAGGCTGCCTGCCGCCTCCACCTGACCGCTCACGCCCACGTCGGCGACGAACCGCCCGGACGTGAGAGCCTCGGCCGGGACCTGTGCCGTCAGGCGGGCGAGCGGCGCGCCGTCCTGCGTCGCCCCGGCAGCCAGGTCGACGATGAGGTCGGACCCTGCGCCGGAGAGGGTCGCCACGGCGGGCTGGAGCTGCCCGGGTATCTGCGCGCCGCCCGCCGTCGCGGTGAGCCGTCCGGAGAAGCCCGCGGACGGGTTGAAGGTCAGGCCCGGCCCTTGGACCGTCAGGTCCAGCCCCGAGAGGTCTGGAGCGAAGACGGCGAGGGCCGGCGTTACGTCCCCCGGTGCGGCGACGGTCACCTCGCCGGGCCCGAACGCGTAGACGACCTCGAGGCCGAGCCACCTGACGGAGGCTTCGAGCGGCGACCCGCCTACCTGCCAGCCGCCGTCCGCCGCCGCCACTTCGGGTGCGCTCACCGTCCCCGCCAGCGCCAGGGCTGGGGCCAGGCTGCCCGAGCCCTCGATCACGAGCGGCAAGTCGTCACCGAGGCCCGGCGCGGACGCTACGTCCACCCGCAGGGCAGTCACCTGTACCTCCGCGCCGTCGATGACCACCTGGGCCGTCAGATCGCCGGTGAAACCAGCTACCCCGTCGCCGAGGAGCTGTCCCGTTACGCTCGCGCTGCGCAGGCCGCCCTCCGCCGTGGCCAGCGCTGCGTCGACCCGAGCACCCGGCACGTCCACGTGCAGGCGGCCGGTCTCGAGGTCGTCCGCCAGTTCCAGCCAGGCGTCGACGGGCCTGCCCCCCACCTGGCCTGACACCTCGACCTTGCGCTGTTCTGTCCAGGCCAGACGTCCAGCAAGTTCTCCTTCCGGGGCCTCCAACGTGAACCTCATGTCGTCCGGCCCGGTGCCGACCAACGTGACCGCCGCACCCTCGATCGTGCCGGCCAGGTCGATGTCCATGTCGAGGGTCGTTGGATCCGTGCCTAGCGTCACTTGGCCGGAGGCCGTGACGTCGACGTCGGCGCCGAACGCGGCGCCTATCGTGCGGAAGTCGACGGTGCCTAAGTCCAGGGTGGCGCTCAAGTCGCCGCCCGTGCCGGTTATCTGGGTGATCAGCACGGGCTCCGCGCTCGGCGTCGCCGGGAGGGACGCGTTCAGCTCGCCCCGGTAAGTGGCGCCCTCGCCTGCGAGGCGCAGGCCCAGGTGCACGACGGGCGCGCCGGGCGGCTCGGCAAGGGCGGTGGCCGCGAGGTTCCACCCGGCGGACGCGTCCCAGGTGGCGAGCACCTCGACGGGGGAGGTGACGAACGCGGCGAGATCGGCGGCCCCGCCGGGCAGGGCGGCAGAGACCGCGGGTGGGGTGAGGGTCAAGGCGGCGGTGGCGTTCGTGGTGTCGCCGCGGGCCTCGACGGTGACTCCAGCGCCGGCGAGCGTGGCGGCGGCTGAAGGGTCGCTCAGGGTGCCGGCCAGTTCCGCCGTGAGCTGGGCCGGCTCGCCGAGCAGTGTGAAGTCCAGGTCCACCGCGCCGCTCAGTGCTCCGTCGGCCGTTACCTGGGCGGTTATCCAGTCACCGGTGATCCGCGGGCCGGGTAGGTCGGGGGCGAGCGTGAGCGTCGCCTGGAGAGGAGGGAGCGTGAAGTAGGGATCGCCCAGCAGTTCCGTGCTGCGCAGGATCGCGACCAGCCCCGCTGCCGGGTCCGCCGTCACCTCGGCGCGCACCGCGCCGCCCAGGGCAGACGCTTCACCCGCCAGGCGCAGGTCCGGCGCCAACCTCCCGTCCAGCCTCGCCGCCGTCTCCAACGGCCCGGTGGCGGTGGCGTTCACTACCAGGGCCGCGCCGGCGCCGGTGAGCCTGATCGTCGCCTGGGCCGGGTCGTCTCCGGGCAGGGCCAGCTCGGCACGCAGGCCGCCGTGCCAGCCCGTATCAGGATCGGCCATCAGGACACCGTCTAGCGTGGCGGTCAGGCCGGTGGGCGCCTGCCCCGGCAGGTACGGCGCCAGGTCGGTCGAGTCCGCGTTCAGGCTCAGCCGCCCGTCCTCAAGGGTCGCCAACAGGTCCTCGCCCACCTGGATGCGGAAGGCAGGCGCCAGCGGGTTGGCAGTGCCGGCCACGGTGAGCGAGCCGGTCGGTCTTGACCCTGGGGGCAACGGCGCTGCCAGTAGGTCCAGCGGTAGGTCGCCGGCGAGCGTCAGCCTCTCCGGGGTCCCGTGCGCCGTGAGCAGCGGTTCGCCGTTCGCCGCGAGCAGCTCCGCTGAGAGCTGCGTGCGTTCGAGGTTCGTCAGGTCGACGCGCCCGCCGTCTACGCTGACCGCTGCGAACAGGTCCTCGCCGGC
>JBDZWC010000213.1:0-2749 GCA_040256005.1 Deinococcaceae bacterium
GCTCCAGATCGGCGACCACTTGCTTGGCCCAAAGGTGATGGTGATCCCGGCGGTTCAGGAGCCCGACAAGAGGCCCCGTATCGATGACCGCGCGCATCACTCACCGTAGCCGTCGAGA
Organism: Deinococcaceae bacterium; assembly: GCA_040256005.1. Taxonomy (GTDB): domain Bacteria; phylum Deinococcota; class Deinococci; order Deinococcales; family Trueperaceae; genus DASRWD01. The sequence continues at coordinate 119 of JBDZWC010000213.1, forward strand.
TGACTCTCGTTGGAGGAGAGGTCTTCCGGGCCCTCCAGGCTACCTATGAGGTCTCCGGCTAGGGCGGTGACGGTCCTGCCGTTCTCAGGCGGGAGAGACGCCAGCGCCTCCCTCATCACTGCCGAACGACTCGTACGCCTGGCCTTGGCGAGTCGACTTAGCCGCTCATCGAGATCCGGCGGCAACTTGAAGGAGACCGTGCGCATGGACCGGCTCATGGTATTACCGTAACACGGAGCTCGTATTACTTTCACAGTGCAAGTGCTAGCGTTACCTGAACTCGTTCGGGGAGTCGAGACAACGATGAGCGACCGGACCACCCCAAAGTCTTCGCGCGCGAAGGTGCAGGAGCACCGGAACCGCCTCAGAGCGCAAGGTCTCAGGCCCATCCAGATCTGGGTCCCAGACGTCATGGCGCCTGCCTTCGCCGAAGAGGCCCGTAGACAGTCCCTTGCCGTCGCGAACAGCGATCACGCGGCCACCGATTAGGAGTTCATCGACGCCGTAAGCGTCTGGCACGATGCCAAGCCGGAATGAAATCTGGACCGTAGCGGGCGGTCCCGGCTATGCCGTTGCAGTAGTCGGACTCCGCCGACGACATTTGATCCGTCAGATCCCCGCCACGCGCACACCGCTATCGACGAATGCGACGTCCCCCTTCAGTAACGTCAACCGGCACCGCAGCTGACGCGGGGCGACGCGTTCCATCCCGCGCGAATCCCATACGTTCTCGGGATGCGAGAGGACATCCAACACGGCAACATCCGCCGGCGCTCCGACGGCGAGGCGCGCCTCGGTATGCGTGACCACTGCAGGCCGCACGGTCACGCTCCGTAGCGCTTCCTCTATAGTCGACCCCGCGACCAGCATCTTCGTCATGACGGTCTGCAGGTCGAACGCCGGCCCCAACACGGACCGCTTGTGCAGATCGGTACTGATTATCGGCATGGGCTGCCCCGATTGCGCCCATGCCTCCGCAGCGGGGAACGAGAAACTGCCGCTTCCGTGCCCGACGTCCAGCAGCACGCCGCGCTCCAGCGCCGCGAGCACTTCGGCCCGTGGCCGCCCACCGCTGCCGACCACGCAGTTGTCGTAAGGCGTGAAACAGTGGGTGAGGACATCGCTCTCGCGCATGTGGTCCAGGACCGTCGACAAGTCGGGCGGCGCCTCGCTTACGTGGATCATGACCTTGAGACCCGTCTCGTCGGCTGCCCGGCGCACGGCCGCCAGGCACTCGGCCGCGTTCTCCCCCACCGTGTTGGGAGAGGCACGCAGTTTGAAGCCGATGATCAGGTCCGGGTAGGTCCGGGCGACTCTTACGGCCGCCGCCACATCGGCAGCCCCAGGCGCCAGCAGCTCGCCGTAAGGGGTGGCTAGTCCGCCCTGGGCGATGTTCAGGTACGCCTTGGCGGTCAGCACAGAGTTGCGCATGATGCGTGCCAGACCGTCGAAGGTGTATGGCCCGGCGCTGCCCGCATCCGCCACGGCCGTGACGCCGCTCGCCACGCTCACGTGGTCAAGGTCTATGCCCCAGTACGTGGCTCCCGGGTACATGTGCACGTGCAGGTCGGTGAGCCCGGGCGTGACCATCGCGCCCTGCACGTCGACGTACTTGTCCGCCGTGGACGGGTCGATGCGGTCCTCGATCGCTGCGATGACGCCGCCAGCCACGCCTAGATCCGCGGGGCGAAAGGTGCCATCGGCCGGGTCGAACAGTCGGCCGCCGGCTATGGCCAGGTCGAAGCGCTCGGCGTGCGATCCCGAGGGCGCCCGATGAACCTCAGCCCGCGACAAGCCCCGCCATCCGGTCCAGGTCGGGATACGGCGGCAGGTCGAATGTTCCAGACACCGCTCGCGCCGCCCGCAGCAGGTCGAACTCGCTGCCGTCTCGGCCGATAAGCTGCATGCCCATCGGCATGCCCTCGTCGCTCAGACCCACGGGCAGAGACACGCCAGGGTGCCCGCTGATGTTGAAGGGCGACGTGTAGGCGGCGTTGCCTCCGCGTCGGTGCGTCTTCGGGTTGCGGGCGGTGGACGTGCGGGTGACCGGGCTCGTGGGCGTGAGGATGAAGTCCACGTCGCTAAGCACCACGTTCACCTCGTGGCGCACGAGCTCGCCCACGCGCAGGGCGTGCAGGTAGTCGGCGGCGGTCAGACATGCGCCTGGCAGGTTGTAGAAGCCGGCGCTGGCGCCGTAGCGGCTGCGGTCCTTGCCAGGGCCCTCGTGGTCGAAGTAATGCTCGGCGGCGATCACCACGAAGTTGGCCCTCACACCGTCGTGGAGAATGTTCAGGGCCGGGCGGGGCAGGTGCACGACCTCGTGGCCCAGCTCCTCTATCGCCCGCAGCGTCGAGTCGAACGAGCGCTGCATGGCGGGCTCCATGCCGACGTCTTCTACGTAACCGTCGGGAACGGCCACCCGAAGACCTTGCGGAGCTCTCGTAACGTGCTGAACCCGTTCGACCGGCTCGCGGCGCAGGCGCTCAGAGGCGTCATCCCCGTCCGGGTCTATCAACAGCGCCGCCAGCACCGCGGCCACGTCCTCGGCGGTGCGGGCAAGGACGCTCACCTCGGAGACGCGACCATCGGTCACACCCTCGGGCGGCACCCGGCGGTGGCCGGGCTTGATCC
>JBDZWC010000104.1:0-10414 GCA_040256005.1 Deinococcaceae bacterium
AGAACTCCGCCCGCTACCCCAACTACGTCTACTTCACCGACCGGCTCGGCTGCTGGTCGTACGTGGGCATGCGCGGCGGGATGCAGCCCATCTCACTGGGGCGGGAGTGCGAGGTGGGCTCGGTCATCCACGAGATCGGCCACGCGGTGGGCCTGTGGCACGAGCAGAGCAGGGAAGACCGCGACCTGTACGTGCGCATCAACTGGGACAACATCCAACCGGGCATGAAGGCCCAGTTCAACCAGCGCATCACCGACGGAGACGACTACGGCCCCTACGACTACGGCTCGATCATGCACTACCCGTCGTGGGCGTTCAGCCGCAACGGCGAGGACACGATCACGCCCATCGATCCCAACGTGCAGATCGGCCAGCGCGACGGTCTATCACCCGGCGACGTGGCGACAGTGGCCGCGATGTACCCGCGTTGCTCGCGGGGGATGGCCTGAGAGCGTGGCCGCACCTGGGCTGGCCGGCCGGGCCTGAGGGGCGACGCTCCTGAGACCGGGGCGGCCACCTTGGTTCTTGCGCCCGGCTAACCCTCCAAGGTGAGATGTGCCAGCTCGGCGGCTCCCTCGAGGGTCAGGGAGCGGCCGGCGTCAGACAGTCGGGCGACCACCGCGGCGGGCAGCGAGGCCGCGACCTGGCGCACCGTCTCCACCGGCTTCAGCCACGCCGGCGGCAGGGGAGTACCGAAGCGCTCCCGCCACGCCTCCGCCGCGGCAGCGAGCGTCACGGCCTCCTCGACCCTCGACGAGAGCGCCGCCAGGCCCGCGTAGAGCTCGACGGTCGTGACCAGGCCGAAGCGATCGCCATGCTCCATGCGCGCCACGCGGCAGGCCGCTACGTGGCGCAGCGCTTCTTTCACGTCACCGGCCTCGAACGCGATGAGCGCCAGTGCGGCCAAGCAGTTCGCGACCATCGTCGTGTCGCCGGCGGCGCGTACGACGTCGGTCGCTGCTCGCAGGGCTCGCATGCCGCCCTCCCTGTCGCCGGTGAGGTACGTCGCCCATGCGAGGTTGTAGCGGGCCAGCCCGTCGAGCTGGGCGTCTTCCAGCGTCCCGAGCTCCGCCAGCGCCGCTCGCAGGTAGGGCAGGGCGCCGGAGGCGTTGCCGCGCTCGATCTCCACCGCCCCGAGGTTGTTGAGCGCGCTGGCCAGCAGGTCGCGGTCGTCACCGGTGCGCAACGCGTCGATCGCCTCGGCGAGCTGGAGCGCCGCAGCGTCCCAGGCGCCGCGGCGCATCGCTAGGGAGGCCAGGCTCGTCTTCACCCGCGCGGCCAGCTCGGGATGGCCCGAGGCGGTCGCTAGCCACAGGGCATCGCGCAGCGCCTCCTCGGCACCGTCCAGGTCCGGGACGAACAGACGGAGGTTGCCGAGGGCGTTGAGCGCCCTGGCGCGCGTTTCGAGGGTCGTGTGACCTTCCCCGGCGCGGGCCAGCAGCCTCTCCAGGTGAGCGGCGCCCTCGTGAAGCCTGCCCGTAGCGACCCAGCTGCGCGTCAGCCGACCAGCCAGGCGCAGCCCCGGCTCGACCGAACTCCGCCTCTCGGCCCAAACAAGCGCCGCGGCCGCGTTGTCTAGCTCCTGGTCCAGGCGCGCCATGCGTCGCCCAGCGGCGACTTCCTCGGCGAGCCGGGTCATGTACGTAAGCAGGCGCTCCGACACCTCGTCGGCGCCGCCGGGCATTACCGCGAGGCGCTCGGCCGCCAGGCGCCTGACCATCGGGTGCAGTAGGTACCGGTCACCCCGGCGGACGACGAGCGAGCGGTCGACGAGGTCGGCGAGGGTCGCTACGTGCGCACCGGCCACCGCGGCGGCCAGGGCGGCGGTGAAGTTGTCGGCGCAGGCCGAGAGCCGCGCCAGCGCCTGCTGGGCGTGCTCGCCGAGCAGGTCCCAGGTGTACCCGAAGGCGGCAGCCACGCTGCTGTGGCGCGCCGTGACACCCGCCCGGGGCGCCAAGCCGGGGTCGGGCGCTGACTCGAGCATCCCGAGTACGTCTTCTATAGGTGCGGCGGCGGCCCAGGCCGCGGCTAACTCGACGCCCAACGGCGAATGGTCGACGGCGTAGCAGGCGCGCCGGACCGTCTCTAGCTCGCCTGCGCCCGGGTCGAAGGCCGGGTCCAGTCGGCGCGCCCTGGCTACGAACATCGCGACAGAGGCCTCGGCGATGCCCGCCAGCCTGACGAGCCGCTCCCCTGCCACGCCGAGTCGGCCGTGGGACGTGGCGAGGACCGACAGGCCGGGTGCGGCGGACAGAAGCTCCTCCACGGTCCTCGCGAGCCCCGCGAGGTGCTCGGCGTTGTCCAGGACCAGAAGGCGCAGGCCGTCGAGCTGCGGCCCCAGCACCCTCGGCTCGCGATGGAGGGATCGTGTTCCGCCTCGAGGGCGGCCGGCCAGTGGTCGTGAACCCGAGCGTCGATCAGGTCATCGACGAGCCCGAGAACCTCACGGTCGCTTCCGCCGCGGCCGCCCAGCGGCTCACGGGGCTCCCTGAGTCCAACGGCGGGAGCCCACTGCCGAACCGTGTCGTCGGCGGCGACGGCCCCAAGAGCGCGCTGGTCCTCTCACCCTTCGCCTACGAATCGGGAGAGAACGACAGCGCCGGCTACGTCGCCGGCCTCCTGAACGCGCACCGCGACTACGAGGGACGCGTCGACTACGAGTACTCGAAGCCGAACTCCAACGAGATCGTCACCATCGACGACCTACTGGGCATGGACGAGTACGACGTCGTCTACCTGGTGACGCACGGCGGTCGGTTGTGCGTGAAGGAGAAGACCGCTGAAACGACCGGGCTGGTTACGCCCGCCACCCAGGCGGGCGAGGCAGGAGACTGCCGGACCGACTTCCTGCTGCACCGCTACGACGGCGACGCCTTCGACCTGCATGCCCTCGAGCACGTCGGCACCGTCATCTACTACGGCCGCACGCAGCAGTCGATCGCCGTCACGAGCGACTTCTTCAGGCACTACTACCCCTTCGGGCTCCCCGACACGCTCTTCGTGCTCGTCTCCTGCAACACGTTCGCACCCGACTTCGCCGCGACGATCGCCGGAGACCACGGCGTCTTCGTGAGCTGGGACGGCAACGTCAGCGTCCAGCGGGCGTGGGCTTCCGCCGCGTTGATCGAGATCATGCTCGAGAAGGGCATCACCAGCCAGGACGCGCTCCTGGAGCTGGGTGACGACGCCTGGGACTCGCACGCCGGCGGCCGCCTACGCACCTCAGGCCATGGCGAGGCCGGCGACCTGCGGATCAGGAACATCCTGCGGGTCGAGGAGGCGCACAGCGGCGACGACCTCAGGCACGCGGTGGAGACGCAGGTGCTGGGCACCCCTGGCGACGGCGAGCCTGACTCGCTGCTGCTGATCGGCCACATCGACGGCGCCTGGGAGACCGACGCCGTGCGGTTCAAGGTCATCGCCAACGTGAACGGCCAGGAGCGGTTCACCGAGCGCCTCGAGCAGATCGGCGAGATGGACGATGAGCACAGCTGGACGTTCCCGATGGAGGTCGAGCTCGGCCGAGACGTGCTTCAGGGCGAGGTGCTCGACGTCGAGGTCGTGGTCATGTTGCCCGAGGGCGGCTTCGTGAGCGTCGTCGGCTCGCCGCGGGTCGTCGAGCAGGGCCCCGGTGCCGGCTGGTTCGGCAGCTTCGCGTACCGAGCCATGAGCACCGACGGCATCTCCTACCAGATGACGGCCTCGGCCCTCTTCACGCTGCCTGACGGGGACGACCCTGACTCGAACTACCTCCAGTTCTTCCTCGAGAGCGGCGAGTACACCTTCCTCGCCGAGGGCGATGACGGCTTCTCCTGCGCGGTCTACGCCGAGGCGAACGGCTCGCTCGGTCCGTCCTCCGCCTACCTGTGGTTCGACATGACCGGGACTACGCCGGTGGTGAAGGCCTGGGGCAACAGCGGCACGCCGCCCACCATCGCGAGCGTCAGCTGCCCTGACGGCACCTTCTACCAGCTCGAGTTCTCGACCGACATGCTCTTCCTTTACATCCCGTCGTCGCTGAACCTAGCCGTATCCGACGACTCGTTCGGCGGTAGTTACACCGAGACCGGCGCCTGGGACCGGACGTGGACATGGTCCTTCGATAGGCGCGACTGAGTTTGGCCTTAGCAGGTAATCGGGCCGAGGCGCGTACTTCGGGGCCCAGGCGGAACTTTCCGCCCGGGCCCATTCCGTCTTCGGCCGCGCCTAGAGGAGTCTCAGATCAAGAAGGTCGCGGCCTCACCGCGTGCGTGGAGCACGCCTTCCCGCACGGCCAGGGCCTGCTCGACGATCGCCGGCACCCCGGTGTAGATGATCAGCGGTCCGGACCGGGTCAGGTCGGGACCGTTCAGCTCGAGGTGCACCTTCCCGCCCGCCTCCGATACCAGCACGCTGCCGGCGGCGACGTCCCACGGGCGGATGCCGTGTTGGAAGAAGACGTCCACGCGCCCTGAGGCGACCAGCGTCAGGTCGCGGCAGGCCGACCCGCTCACGCGGCACCCGGCCGCGCTGCGCTGCAACGCGGCGAAGACGTTCATCGTTACCGGGTCCTTGCCGGCGCTGGTCGTGAAGCCGGTCGTGAGCAGCGACAGCGCGATGTCCTCGCGCGAGGAGACGCGCAGTCGCTGAGCCTCGCCCTGTCCCGTTGACGGGTCGCGCCAGGCGCCACCGCCCGCCACGGCCCAGTTCACCGCGTCCGTGACCGAGTCGTAGATGACGCCGAGCACGCTCCTGCCTTCGACCACCAGCCCGATGGAGACGCAGAAGCCCGGGTAGTTGCGCAGGAAGTTGTGCGTCCCGTCGATGGGGTCTATGACCCACACGGGCTCGCTGGTGTCCACGTCGGCCAGGCCCGACTCCTCGCCCAGCAGCCCGTAGCCCGGGAAGTTGCGGCTCAGGTCCTCGACGATGCGCTCCTGCACCGCCAGGTCCACCGAGGTGACGAAGTCGCTCGGGCTCGACTTGCTGCCGATCTCCAAGCCCGGATCGCCCCTGAAGTTGGCGTCCGACTGCTCGCGTGCCCATCTCCCCAGGCGGGCAGCCAGCGGCGCCACGTGGTCTTTGATCTGTCTCAGCTCTTCGGTTCTCATCGGGGTGACTCTACCGCTGCAGGTGCGCCACTCCCGATGACGCGGAGACCCCTTTGGCCGCCGCGCCCTGCTCGTTGCACGTGCGATCGCCCATGGAGCGCGACGACCCTTCACGGGTCCGGCCTCAGAACGCCTCGAAGAACCCCGTGACCCGGTCTACTTGGACCGGCGCCTTGGCGAAGCGCGTCGCCAGTCCGTGGCGCCAGGCCTCGAAGCCGCGCGCCGCCTGTTCGCTGGTCAGGATCGCTTCCTCGATGGGCGAGTCCACCATCGAGAGGATGTAGCGGACGTACGGCTCCAGGTCGTTGACGACCAGCCGGTCGCGTCGATCGAAGACCCTCACGTCATCGAAGTAGCCCCTCAGGAGCCTCTCGCCGGTGTCGAGGGAGAAGCGGCCGACGTCGTAACTGCGGACCTCGAGACCGGGCACCGCCCGCGACAACGGTTCCAGGTCGTCGTGAAGCTGCTTCATGTGGTTCTTGCCGTTGGTCGCGGCGTACAGCCGGCCGCCCGGCTTGATGACGCGTCGTAGCTCCGCGATGGCGGCGTCCACGTCCTCAGCGTGGTAGAGCATGTGGTTCGCGAAGGCCACGTCGAAGGACGCGTCGGCGAACGGCAGGTCGGCCACCGAGTGGATCCCGAAGCCTGCCTTGACTCCTGCTGCCTCTAGGTTCGCGCGAGCCTCGCTCACCATCCCAGCCGACTGGTCGGTGAGCGTCAACGTCCAGCCCTTCGGGACTTGCCGGGCGTTGACGACCCAGAAGTAGCCGGAGCCGCAGCCGACCTCGAGCACGTTGGCCGTGGGTGGCGCCTGGACCTGCCGGAGCATCCAGGCGTGGAACGGCTCCTGGGCAGGGCCGTAGCGCTCGTGGAGTGCGATGCGATCTTTGAGCTTGTCAGCAGTCCCGTACTGCTTCGCCAGCGTCATGACCAGCAGACTCTACCCACGCATCGTGAGGGCGCGTGAGGGGCGTAGCGGTCCGGTCCTCAGGGTGCGTCGGTGCTTGCTCTTATGGTGGGGCGATGCTCGGTCTAGGCGTGCGACGGTGCTCGTTCTCGGGGCGCCAGGGTGCTCGCACTCGGGGAGAGACGGTGCTCGCCTCCCCTTGACCTGACCGGCGGGGGCATGCTCTACTCCGCTCCATCGCTCGCGCCGCCGGGTTCTCGCCCGAGTGCGTTGGCGATCCGGGGAAGACCCTGGTGCCACCGGCCGGGCATGCGGCCGGACTTATCGAGAGCGGCTGAGGGAACTGGCCCTAGGAAGCCGCAGCAACCAGCCTTCATCTAGGCGGGTGCTAACTCCAGCCGGAGGCGACAGCCACGATGGTGAGCCGCCGGACAGATAAGGAGCAGGCATGTCAGGTAGCGGCCTAACCGACCAACGAATGTCACGCGCGGCCTGAGCCGACCGCCCGCCAGCCGCGGGCGTGACCCTCAGGGCCGCAGGTAGTCGCCCCGGCGCGAGCTGGCGCCAGGGCGGGGTGGCGCGCTATCGCGCCTACCCGGCACACGCATCCGCATACCCGAGACACCGTCGGCAGCACCGCTGCCTTGAGCAGGCCGCCCACGAACCGGCCGCACGACAGGAGAACCCGCATGTCCTACCGCTTCGAGACGCTCCAGGTACACGCCGGACAGAGCTTCGACCCCGCGACCAAGTCGCGCGCCGTGCCCATCTACCAGACGACCGCCTTCGGCTTCGACGACGCCGATCATGCCGCGCGCCTCTTCGCGCTGCAGGAGTTCGGCAACATCTACAGCCGCATCATGAACCCGACGAACGACGTGCTCGAGAAGCGCATCGCCGCGCTCGAGGGCGGCACGGCAGCGCTGGCGGTAGCCTCCGGGCACGCCGCCGAGTTCCTGACGTTCACGACGCTGGCCGAGGCGGGCGACAACATCGTGGCCTCGCCGAACCTCTACGGCGGCAGCCGCAACATGCTGTCCGTTACCCTCAAGCGTCTGGGCATCGAGGCCCGGTTCGTTGGCGCCGAGGACGACCCGGCCGACTACGCCAGGCTCATCGACGACCGCACCAAGGCTGTCTTCGTCGAGACCATCCCGAACCCCTCCCTCCTGCTGTGCGACCTGCGGGCGATAAGCGACGTGGCACACGAGCGCGGCGTGGCGGTGGTGGTGGACAACACCACCGCGATGGGCGGCTACCTGTACCGCCCCGTGGACCACGGTGCAGACATCGTCGTGCATTCCGCGACCAAGTGGATCAACGGGCACGGCACCGGAGTAGGTGGTCTCATCGTCGACCTAGGGACCTTCGACTGGGGCAACGGTCGCTACCCCGGCTTCTCTGAGCCCAGCCCGAGCTATCACGGCCTCGTCTTCTCCGACGTGTTCGGCAAGGACGGCCCCTTCGGCAACATCGCCTTCGCGATCCGTGCCCGGGTCGAGGGCCTGCGCGACCAAGGCGCAGCGCTGGCGCCTCAGAACGCCTTCCTGTTCCTGCAGGGGCTCGAGACCCTCAGCCTGAGGGCCGAGCGCCACATCTTCAACACGAGGCGGCTCGTCGAGTGGTTCGGCCAGCAGGAGGGTGTGACCCGCGTCGTCTATCCCGAGCTGGAGTCGCACCCCAGCAACCAGCGCGCCAAGTCCGACTTCCCGCGCGGCGCCGGCGCCGTGTTCAACTTCGAGCTCGAGGGTGGCATACCAGCGGGCAAGGCGTTCCTCGACGCGCTGCAGCTCGCCTCACGCCTAGTGAACCTCGGCGACGCCAAGACGAGCGTCACCCACCCGGCCAGCACCACGCACTCCCAGCTCTCAGACACCGAGCTCCTCAGCGCCGGCGTCACGCCTGGCCTCATCCGCGTGTCGCCCGGGATCGAGCACGTGGACGACCTGATCGAGGACTTCTCGCGCGCACTGGAGGCCGCGCGGCGAACGTCTCCGGTCGCTGCTGACCGTGCCGCCGACTGAAGTAGCTACGTTGGATCGGGTCGAGCGCCGGGGCGCCGCGTCAGCGGACTCCCCGGCGCGCACCCTCGTCCATGAGACGTGGGGTGATCACGCCGCCCTCCTGGCACGCACGCGAGGTCCAGGTGGCGGCTCGGTGGGCCGGGTTCATCCCAAGGTCCTCGACGTCGTCACCCCAGAGGACCCCTTGCGCCTGCAACACGGCGGCATCCTGCCGAGCGTCGCGGTCGCCTACGAGGAGTACGGGGAGCGCAACGCCGCCGGCGACAACACGGTGCTCGTCTGCCACGCCCTCACGGGCTCGGCGCACGCGGCCGGGGTAGGGGACAGGGAAGAGGTCCCTGGCTGGTGGGACCCGCTCATCGGGCCCGGCAAGGCGATCGACACCGACCGTTTCCACGTGCTTTGCACCAACGTCCTGGGCGGCTGCTACGGCACGACCGGCCCGTCATCGCTGGATCCCTCGACGGGCCGTCCCTACGGCCCCACGTTCCCGCGCTACACGGTGCGCGACATGGTGGAGGTCCAGAAGCGCCTGCTCGATCGCCTGGAGATCGGTTCGGTGCGAGCGGTCGTGGGCGGCTCCATGGGCGGCATGCAGGTTCTCGAGTGGGGCGTCATGTACCCGGAGATGGTGCGCGGCCTGGTCCCCATCGCGATAGGTGCGCGCCATTCCGCTTGGGCCATAGGGCTCAACGAAGTAGCCAGGCGCGCCATCATGTCAGACCCAGCCTGGCAGGGCGGTACCTACCGGATAGATCAGCAGCCCGAGGTGGGTCTTGGTCTGGCTCGAGCGATCGCGATGCTGACGTACAGGTCGCACGCGTCGGTCGAGGGAAGGTTCGGTAGAGAACGATTTGATAATAAGCACTCGAACGGCCAAGCAGCTGGCTCCGTGCTCGAGGCTCCGTTCGAGATCGCCAGCTACCTCGCCTACCAGGGCGTCAAGCTCGTCAAGCGCTTCGACGCCAACACGTACCTGTACCTGACGTTGGCGATGGACGACTACGACATCGGCGAGGGCCGGGGTGGCGTCGACGCTGTGCTGTCCAAGTTGACGATGCCTGCGCTGGTGCTGGGCATCGACACCGACGTTCTGTACCCGGAGGCAGAGGCCAAGGCGCTGGCGGAGAGGTTGCCCAGCGCGCGGTACGCGCGCATCGTCTCACCCCACGGACACGACGCGTTCCTGATCGAGTTCGACCAGGTGTCAGCGCATCTGAGGCGGTTCCTGGCGAGCTGACGCCGGGGTGTTCCGGCGGCCCGTTCAGCGGCTTCGGGCGTTAGCGCGTCTAGGGTCGCATGCGGTTTCGGTGGCGACTTCGAGACAGACCACCTGGCACCTCTTTTCGGCGTCGAAGCCACTAACAACCTGGCGCATAGTCAGAGCGGCGAAGGGAAAGAACGCCGCGTTCCTAGCGGGTCTTTCAGGCAAGTGACGTCTTGCCCTATCAAGTAGGTGCATAGTGGCTTTCCCCCGGAAAAGACATGTGTCCTCCCCGGCCGCGAACGAGACAGCTCCGCCGGAAAAGACATGGGGTGGCCTCCCCCCGGAAAAGACATGTGTCCTCCCAGGCCGCGAACGAGACAGCTCCGCCGGAAAGGACATGTGGTGGCTTCCCTCCGGGAAAGGCCTCTCAGGCCACGGACGAGGCAGCGCCAGGTCGGCGCCAAGCTGCGACCAGCCGACCGGCAATATCAGCGGCCGCGCCCATGTAGAGTGTCCGTCGTTCGGCACACTCCACTTACGCGTTAGCCACAGCAGGTCACACCACACAAGCAAGACAGCGCGGCGACCGCGCACCCACCGGAGGTTCCATGCGTCCTACCTCGCTCCGCCTGCGGTCCGCCGCTCTTGGTCCGCGTCCCAGCGCCGCGCTAGGATCGCGGCTCCTCATCACGGCATTGCCTCTGCTGCTCGCCGGCTGCGGCGGCGTGACCGCGCCGCCAAAAGCTACCGTCGAGATCCCGGCTCCGAACCCCATCAGCATCAGCGCGGACGCGGACACCGCTGCCGCCAGTTCGGTGACGGTGCCGCTTAGCGGCGGCACGCTCTCCGCCACAGGGGCAGACGGCACGGTATACACGCTCACCATCCCGGCTGATTCGCTCCTCGAGGAAACGGTCGTAACGATGACGCCGCTGACGGGCATCGCCGGGGCGCCGGTGACGGGCCGGGCACTGGGCGTACGGTTGGAGCCTCACGGGCTACGGCTCTACCGGGAGGCGACCCTCGACATCGCACCGGCTGACGGCGTGGCGTTCAGCGCCATCGGCTTCGCCGCTGGCGCTGACGGATCGGACGTCCATCTGGTGCCGCCTATCGTGGCCGGTGACGGCACGAGCGTCTCGTTCCACCTGATGCACTTCTCGGACCATGGCGGCTTCACCGGCAG
>JBDZWC010000214.1:0-2743 GCA_040256005.1 Deinococcaceae bacterium
GCCGCCTGGCTAAGGGGACGCGGCTGGTCGGCGGTCCAGGCCGTGATGGCGCTGCCCTACTACTGGGACACGAACCCCCGCATCGTGCGGCAGTCGTGGCGGGTGCTCGCGTCACTAGGCGTGATGGGCTGATATCGATGGCGATGCCCGCGCTGCGGAGCCTAGTCCCGGCTCCGCGCTGCGGAGCCTAGTCCTGGCCCACAACCCCTGAACCTCCGGTTAGCGCCGGGCAGCGGCTTCCTCACGCCGCTTCATGAGCGTCGTTGATAGGCTTCGGGACGTGCTCCGGCTGGCCCTCATAGGCCTCGTCGCCTTCGTCGCACTGCTGGTCGCCCTCGCGCTGCAGGACGCGGCGCAGGTCGAGGTGCCCGACGCGGCCATCGTCCTGAGCGACACGACCGTGGCCCTCTACCCACGCGAGGACCCTGAAGCGGTCTGGTACTTCTCGGCTCCGAGGGTCGAATACCTGCCCGAGCGCCAAGAGACCACGCTCTTCGACCTGTCCGATGGTCGTCGCACCGTTGACGGCGAGACCGACTTCACGCTGGCCTCGGACCTGGTCACCATCGACTCGAGCGACAACATCCGCGGCGCCGAGATGCATGCGCACCTGGTCGAGGACGAGATCGACCTCGAGATGGAGAGCAAGGGCGACCGCCTGGTCCTCATCGACCAGAGGCGAGCCCGCTTCGAGGTGCCCAGAGCGACCATGTCCGGCCCCGACATGGGGGAGAGCGTGTTCGAGGACATGAGGATCAGCTTCGACTTCACCCAGTTCGAAGCCGGCGGCCCCGGGACCGTTGGCTACGCCGAGTTCATCGTGCGCTCGTCCGACGACGAGCGGTGAGCGGAGAAGACATGCGGCCAACCGAAACGCCTGCCCCAGCGCCAACGCGATCCTGGCGCATACTCATCGCAACGCTCGTCCTGATCGCCGGCTCGCTGTCGTGGGCTCCCGCACAGGAGGCGCCCGCCACCCCGCCCAGCGACGAGGCGCCCGGCGGCGACCCTTCGGCCGCCGCCAATCCCGCGGACCGCATCATCACGATCGACGGCAGCGGCGGGACCCAGCGCGGCAACCTCCGCTCCGGGCCGATCATCTACGAGCATCCCGACGCGCGCGGCATCACCGCTACGGTCTCCACGCTCACCATCTACGGCAGCTATGTGGAACTGACCGCTCCAGAGGGCACCTCCATCTCCCGCGGCGGCGAGCGCACCGCCACGTTCCAGAACGGTGTCGAGGTCAACAGGGGCAGGCTAACGGCCAACGGTCCGGGCCTCACTTACAGCGAGGCGACCGGCCTAGGGGTTCTAGGCGAAGGAGTAGAGGTCGTGATCGAGTCGGAGGAGGAGGGCGAGGAGCCCGTCTTCATCGCGGCTACGCAGGTCTCCTTCGACGTCGACACCGACAGGTCCACCTCCACGGGTGACGTGCGGCTGGACAACGGCAACCAGTCCGCGACTGCCGAGACCCTTGTGTTCGAGGAGGACCGAAACCTCGGCGTGCTCACTAGCGAAGGTGCCCAGGTCCAGATCACCCGCACCAGCGAGGACGGCGACGACATGGTCATCACCGCCGACGAGATACGAGTGCTAACCGAGGCCAACATGCTCTACGCGGTGGGCAACGTCACCGTCGTGGACGGGCCCATCACGTCGCGCGGGTCGGTCGTGTTCTTCGATGACGAGCAGGGCATCGCCGAGGTGATCGGCTCGGAGGGCCAGCCAGCCGAGGCCGTCGACTCCGAGAGCGGGGCGAGCCTCGTCACCGACCGCATCAAGCAGGACATCGAGTTCGACTTCTTCGAGGCGATCGACGCGTCGGTGGCGAGCGAGTTCGACCCGGCGGCGTTCGCCCTGAGGGACGAGAACCAGGAGTGAACCGCAGGCCGCGCCGGGCTCGGCTGGTCCTGGTAGCGGCGTTCATGGCGCTGGCGGCTTACGCGGCGGCGCAGACGGTGAGTCGTTTCACCGTCAAGCGCGACGACACCGAGCTGGTAATCAGCAACCTCGCGCGCGCGGCCGACGGGGCGCGCAGCATCGGCAACAACGCCAACTGCGTGGATGGCCAGCGCATGACGATCGTCTACGGCCCGGCTCCCGGGCACGTGGAGACCCGCGTGGAGGACGCCGTCATCACCTCGAGCCTCGCCGTCGTCAGCACGCCCGTCGACGCCGAGGAAGAGGAGGGCCAGGACACGCTCGAGCTCACCGACGTCTCGGTCGTGTTCAACCGGCCCGGCTGCATCCAGGAATCCACGCCGGCAGAGAACCCGGCGGTGACGTTGGTTCAGGGCCGCACCACCGTGGTGGGCAGCCGGTTCTTCCTGGACCGCGACGAGGACGTGGGCGTCATGGACGGCCCGATCGCGCTTACCCGGGTGGCCGAGGTCGAAGGCGAGGACCCGCTGACCGCCACCTCGCAGGGCATGACCTTCGCCGTGAACGAGCAGCGCGCGACGTTGACCGGCGAGGTCCGGGTGACGAGCGAGGAGCGCGTGACGACGGGGGAGACGCTCGTGCTGGACGAGGAGGCTGGGACCGCCGTGCTGACCGGGACTCCGGCACGTAGCGTCCGCGGCGAGGACGTGCTCGAGGGATCCAGGCTCCTCTACTACCTGGACAGCGACGACGTCGTGGTGCTGGGCAACGTGGCGGGCGAGTTGGACGTCGATCTGGAGTGAGGTCTGGTGTCGCGGCCGCTTCGGCGCGCGGGGCGGCTCCGGCGCTCGGGGGCGGC
>JBDZWC010000105.1:0-10363 GCA_040256005.1 Deinococcaceae bacterium
GAGCACACACCAGTCGAACGCGCCACTACCCGCCATCGCCTCCTGCGTATCGGCGTTCCTAGCCGCGTCGAGCGCGTTCCAGAGGCGACTGCAGATCGTCAGGTCGTAGTAGGCCACGAGGAGGTGCGCGTAGCGTCCGCCCCGCAGAGCTTCCATGCGCATACCGAGCGTGTCCGGTACGCCAAGTAGACCCGAGAGTCCCTCGCGGTCACGCCTGATGCTCAGCCCGGTCATCACAACCGCGGCAGCTCCGAGGTTCAGGCCAGTCCGGAGCAGGAAGGTCAGGAAGCTGCCCAGGACCGGCTTCGCCTCCAAACCGGCCGAGCCGATCTGGAAGACGTCGGGCACGCTGAAGAAGAGCTGCACCCGCAGCAGCGATGAGCCGACGAAGCCGAGAACCGAACGCGCGTTCACCTGAGCGTCGTCGGGAGCGAACGTGCTTGGCCAGGCCGACCCTGCCGCTAGCAATGTGCCCCATGACGCGAGCAGGAAGCCGGTAGCCAACAGCGCCGCCCAACCGAGTACGCCGCTGCGCAGACGTTCCAGCGATACGAACGGCAAGACACCGCGCTCGATCATCAGCTCGAAGGACGCGCGCGGCGAGATCAGCAGCCACGTCAGCAGCAGCATGCACGCGAGACCTGCTGCGAACGCGATGATTGGCGGGCCCAGCGCGATCACCACCGCCACCGCCACCCCGCTGACCGACAAGGCCGCGATGACTACCGGGCGCAGGCGCGCCTTACTCTCGGACTGCTGCTCCGCGCCGTTCGATAGCTCTTCTAGCGTCTCCTCCAGAGAGTCGCCCCGCGGATCGCCATGTGTGATTCGCATCCTAAGGTAGGGAATCGCCCAATCCCTCAAAGCGAGTAGCGACCGCGTCGTACCGACGGAGTCGTCACCAGCCGAGCGCCTTCTCAGCAGAACCTCGACAGTGGCGTTTACATCGGCTGTCAACTCGCGGCCCAGATGACCGGCCAGCACGGCGTCGCCTGAGGCTGCGGCCCGCTCGAGTCGAGTTATCGAATCATCACCTCGACCCAAGCCGTGCGCCCGGTAGAAGGCCGCTCGCATCAGAGTAAGGACGATGCGAACGAAACCGATACTGAGAATCAGGCGTGTGAAGAAGACCAGCGACCTGCCGGCGAGGCTGGGCGCATCGCCCGCGAGGCCGAGGTCCAATACGTCGAACAGGTCGAGGAACAATTCGGTGAACAGCAGGCTGTCGATGGCGTAACGCCACGCCTCCGACCATGACGAGCCGCTCAATAGGCCCGGATAGAACTGCATCACCTTCCGGAAGAGAACGGCTTGGGCGCACAGGTGGAAGGGCAGGCTGAACGCCGAGATCGCGACAGGAAGATAGGTCACGACCGCAGGACTATCGCGTTTGAGTATGCCGAACGAGTCACTGGACCTGAGTAGTCGCGCTGCCAACTCTGGCCATACGACCAACCAAGAGAGCAGCGCGAACCCCACAAGCTGCAGGACGAACGACCAGGCCCCGATTGGGAGCAAGCCGAGGCAGGCCAGGCCGAGCGACGCACCGCCGATCGCCAACCAGAGCCACGTCGGCGTGAGTTGGTAGGCCTCCAGTAGCGCCCGTAGCTCGACCCTCAGCCCATGCAGGATCGATCCGAGCGTGACCCGCCCGGTACCGCGCCCCGAAGCACTTGGTTCGTTCAAAGCTGCGCCCCCAAATTGGTGACTTCGCGACACTATACGAGGCTCTTCTGGTCGCATCGCCGGGAGAGTGTGGTCCGCTACTCTGGAGCCGATGAACGGGGGCCACCGAGATGTCAACGCCATCCCAGCCATGACGAAACCGACGTTCGTTCCCGCTGACTTCGAACCGCCCACGGTGCTCGTCACTGAACACTTCCGCCTCGAACCGCTGGGCCCGCAGCACAACGAGTCCGACCACAAGGCGTGGACATCGAGCATCGAGCACATCAGGTCCACTCCCGGCTATCCGGACGGACGGTGGCCGCCAGAGGGCGGCATGACGCTCGAGGAGAACCGGTCCGACCTGGAGCGCCACGCTGCGGACTTCGTCGCCAGGAAGGGTTTCACCTTCACCGTGTTGGACCCGGATGGGGGAGACGTGATCGGTTGCGTTTACATGTACCCGAGCAAGGATCCTCAGTACGACGTACATGTCCAGTCGTGGGTAAGTGCTGATCGGGCGCATCTGGACGGGCAGTTAGCGGAAACGGTGTCCGCTTGGATCAAGGCGGCGTGGCCGTGGGAGCGCTTGCTCTACAGATAGGGAAGAGGCCCGGCGCTACGTCGTGAGAGCCAATGCCGCTTCGTTGTCCACTTCCGTGCCCACCCAAGCCTCGGTGCAGCCGAGTCGGTTGCCGTGCACGAGCATGAACTCCATCAAACGCCGGCCGATTCCCAGCCGCCTATGCGTGCTGGCTACGCCGAGCTCGTTGCTGAAAATCTGAAGCGGCTTTCCGGGTGACCAGGTAGATCGGAACTCGCCCCAAGGCCATCAGCTCAGGTGCCCGGTGACGACCGCGTCAAGCCTCTCGAGAACCTGCCTGGAGCCTTCGACCGCACCGAACTCCTCAACATGCTTGCGCCTCTCGTCCTCCGACGCGTAGCGGGTCGTCAGCGTCACGCGGGTCGCGCTGTCCTCGGGTTCCAGCGTGAACACCGCACGGTACGGCTCCAGGCCGAGGCTTTCGGAGCCGAGCTGCGTGAACACGATTCGCACGAAGGGCTCGACGCTCTCGAACTCGTAGACGTTGTCGTAGACGGTGCCATCAGGGCCGCGCATGGCCACGACGAAGCGGCCGCCGTAACGGATGTCCAGCTCATGGACGTCGCTCGTGAAACCTTCCGGACCCCACCATCTGGCGATCTTGTCGCGCTCCGTCCAAGCCTCCCAGATACTTTGAACTGGCGCTTCGATGATCCTCTCCGTGGTGAGGCGCAGTGGATCCGAGGAGACAGCCGCTTGCCGCAGCAGTTCGAGCTGGCCCACGTACGTCATGGCCTCGGCGAGGGGTCCCTGTAGGAGGCGCGTTGGTGTGTGAGGAGGCTTCCACCGGACGCGGCCGACTTCCTGGGCAAGGTCGAAGATGACGTCCCGCAGGGCCGCTGCTTCCTCGTCCAACGTCGGCAGTGGGTCTGCGACGTATGTCTCACCAACAAGATCGGCGCGCGCGGCGCCGATCACGCTACGCATGAGTCGCACCAATCGCTTGGGCGTGCGGGACTCCTGGCCGACCGTGAACCCAGCGAAGCCGGGCGGGGCACTGCCCAGAGCCTCGAGCGAACGGTACGCGAGGTTCCCGAGGTACCCCTTCAGGAGCTCAAGGTCAGCGGCCGTTGGCTGCGTATCCGATGCCGCCTCCATGATCTCGAGTCGGTTCCCGAAAGGGTCGTGCACGTAGAAGCGGCGAACGCCTGGGTAGCGATCGTCCCACTCGACCTCGGAGCCGTACGATCGAAGTAGCACGGCCAACCAGTCCAGGTCCCGGTAGAGCAGCGCCGGATGTGCCTTGCGGGCAGGTGCGAAGGCGCGCTCTACGCCTAGGTGGAGCTCTACATCACCCGATTTGAACCAGGCTCCGCCGTTCGCCACCAGCATGGCCGGCTTCGGAACCTCGGAGAGGCCGAGGACGCCCGCGTAGAACTCGCGCGCTCGGTCCTCCCCGCCTTCGGGCATGGCCAGCTGCACGTGATCGAGGGCAATCGGTTGCATGGCTTGGTACACGATACCTGGAACCCTGCTGTTGCTCCGGACCAGCCGAAGCGCTACAGGCCGTACCACCTGGCTCCGACGCTATTGGGAGCGGCGTTCCTGCAGTGACTTGGCTACGCGTGTGACCCGTCTAGCCGAATCGGGCCCTCTTCATCAACCATGCTCCAACGAGTTCCCGACCCGCTTAAGCCCGGCCTTCGAGGCGAGTTCGTTGAGGAACCTTTCTCGATCCGCGGGGGAGATCATCACCGTGCCGGTCAGGCCGGGACCGGACACGATGCTCAGCCTGTCCATAGACAGCGCCGGCGAGGCCAAGGGGTTGCGAGTCGGTTCGACCTTCGTGATGTCAGCCAGTGGGATGCGGGTTCGGACCAGGCCGAATCTCACGAGCAAGTGCTTGTCGTTCAGGCCGTAACGCGTGGGGTACACCAGTCCGAAGAGGACGCCTAGGACGAGAACGGATGCCACCACGGCGCCAACGAGGTCGTCGTTGGAGCCTGACGTCAGCGCCACGATCCAAGCCACGACGACAGCAACGGGCATCGCCCAGATGAGAACCGCCAGCCACCAATCCACTTTCGATGGGTACCAACTCATTCGGTTGGACCTCCATTCTGAGAGTACGGTACTCGGTGACGGTTCCCCACATTCGCAGCCTCTTGACGCCCGCCTTGGTGAGCACGTACGCGGACAAGACGGGCGCGTCGGCGAGAATGGAGGGCGGCCCACTAAGCACTGTCGCGTAGACGGACTGCAGGTCGGGCTTATCATCGCTTCGAAAGGTATCAACGAGGGGACACCGATGATCTGGCGCGTGGTCTTGAGTTTCGCCGTCATAGCTCTCTTGGCTCGCGTCCACGCGGCCGGTCAAGAGGCGTGCGTAGGGGGTCCTGGCCGACACGCGCAAAGCGTCGGCGGCGAGGTAAAGGGTGAGAACGACCTCTCGATTCGCGTGGCTAATGGCCTGAGTCTGGTCCTGCAACGCTCTTCACACGGCTGGCGGGTATCGGTTCTGGAGCGGGAGTCCAACGACCTGGTACCGGCCGGACCTTCCGGTCCTGACATCAAGCCGCGGGACATAGAGGGGTGGCACTTCCGGAACGCCGACAACACGGGCCCGAACTCCGGCGAGATCAACGCGCCCCAGCTCGTGCGCCGCTTCTCGTTCGTCCCTCCTGGTGAAACGCATGGCACTACCGGCACCGTTGCCCTCGTCATCTCCGAGTTCGGACTGGCGAACCTTGCGCCGGGACAGCGGGCTTCGATGGTCGACCTGCGGTTCGATGCCTGCCTGACCTGGCCGCTGGCGGAGGCCGAGGTCCCGGTTGAGCCTGGAGCCGCCAATCTAGAGTTCCTGCCCGAGGAGATCGAGGTGATGCGTGCCTGCGGCGTCAGCGAAGAGTACTCTCTCGTGGCCAGGTTCCCACTGCGCCTGTTAGCCGGCGACTTGATAGTCCTCGAGGCAGCTAATGGCTCGCTTCGCAGCCTTCACTGGGATGGCGCAGGGTTCGTCGTCCACCATCACCGAGGGAGTCGCCTACCGACTCAGGACGAGTCCGTCGTTCTCTTATACGTGATAGCGGCCAAGGGCGCGGAGTGTGGTCTGTTGCGCCCGTGGGAGGCTGCCAACGTACAGGCGATGGTCGACCAGGAGACCCTCGGTTGGGAAGATTCGAGGTCGCGATCCGTGGAGGCCGCGTCTCGCAATAGGCTTGCCGAGACGCTCTGCGACGCCTCGTTCCTAACCGCCTGGATCGAAGGCGCCAGGGCCGGCATGGAGGCCGAGTACCTCTCGTTGCATCTGGTCGTCTACCGGACGCTCCTGTCGATGCCGGCCCCGCCCGCGTGGTTCAGCGACACGGTCACTCGCACGAACGCCGAGGCCGACATCGCGGTGATAAGCGAGAAACTGACAGCTCTGGAGGCGTCGGGTGCCCGTCCCGACGGCGGTGGCCCGTGGACCGAGTTCGTCTCGACCACCAGTGCCGCGGTGGAGCGGTTCGCGCCCCTACTCGACGAAGGCGAAGCGCCACCGGACGTCGCGTTCCTGCTTCCGCGCTCCGTAGTCATCGCCGAGCTGTGGTTGGCCGACAACGAGCTGGACTAGCCGGACTCCCCGCCCACCGTGGCCGTCACTCGAACACGACGGTCTCTTGGCCGACCTCGAGCTGCCCGTACTTGAGTCCGCCCACTCGTTCGTAGACCGTCAAAAGCGCGCCTGTGGCGGTGGCCTGCGTCTCGACGAGACGAAAACCACGTGGCATGGTCCCCGAGCCGAACAGTTTCTTGCCTGCGCCAAGCGTGACAGGGAACTGCCAGATGCGCAGGGTGTCTACCAGGTCTTGAGCCAGGAGAGTCTGCAGTAGATCGCTACTGCCGTGCACCTGGATCTCGCCGCCGTCTTGTTCCTTCAACGCCCTGACTGCGGCGGGGACGTCGCCTTGGAGCAGGCTGGAGTTCTGCCATTCGACGGTTTTGAGGGTACGTGAAGCGACGTGCTTGGGCCTGGTGTTGAGTGCGACGGCGGACTGGTCCTGCGGGTCGGTCGAGTTGGGCCACGACGCTGCGAAGATCTCGTACGTCTTGCGCCCTAGCAGGAACGCGCCGGCCCGTAAGGTCCACGCCGTCATGCTGTTGACGAAGTCATCGTCCGCGAACGGGACGAGCCAGCCGCCGTGATCGAACCCGCCCTCACGGTCCTCGTCGGGCGCGCCGGGTCCCTGCATGACCCCGTCTAACGTCGTGAAGGCGCCGACCACTAGTCTTCGCATGCGTCCACTCTAAGCAAGTGGCTATGAGGCGCTGGTGGTGAACAGCTACCCGAGAGTCCGCTAGCATCGCGGCAATGGAGCCAATGTGGACGCGCTGCTCGACTCATCGGCTGTAGCCATCGCGCGCGCAATACGCTCACGTGAGGTGACCTCGCGCGAGGTCACGCTCGCCTTCCTAAAGCGCATCCGCGAGCGAAATCCGGCGATCAACGCTGCCGTGCAGATAGCTAATGAGCGGGCACTCGCCGAGGCAGCGAAGGTGGACGCGGCATTGGCTCGCGGTGAACCAGAAAGGCCGTTCCTCGGCGTGCCAATCACCGTCAAGGACGTCTTCGACACCGAGGGCATCGTCACGGCCGTCGGCCTGACGGAGCGCCGCGAGTTCGTACCTGATTGTGACGCGGTCGCCGTTGCGCGTTTGCGCGCCGCGGGCGCAATACTCATCGCGAAGTCCAACTGCCCAGAAGGCGGCGCCGGTGGCGCCACGGACAACCCGGTTTACGGCCGCACCAAGAACCCGTACGACCTCGCGCGCACCCCGGGCGGCAGCAGCGGTGGCGAAGCGGCGCTACTCGGCGCTGGTTGCTCGCCGCTGGGTCTCGGAAGCGACTCGGGCGGCAGCATCCGGCTGCCGGCTCACTACTGCGGCGTGGCGGGGCTGAAGCCGACCGCAGGCCGCGTTCCCAATACGGGTGCCTACGACCATCCGGGCGGGCTAAGCGACGTCAGAACTCAGATCGGCCCCATGTCCCGCCACGTGGAGGATCTGTACCCGGCGCTCAAGGTGATAGCGGGCCCCGACTGGCACGACTCGGGCGTGGTCGACATGCCGCTGTTGGAGCCAGGAGACGTTTCCATCGCCGGTCTACGCGTCGCGTACATCGAGGACGACGGTGTCTCCCGGCCGACCAAAGAGACCCGCGAGACGGTCGAAGCGACTGCTCGGCTCCTGGCCGAGGCTGGCGCAGCCGTCGAGCGGGCTATGCCAGACCTCGCCGACGTATGGCCCATAACCAGAGCGTTCTGGCAGCTGGACGATGCGAGCGGGGAAGAGGTAGGCGAGCTGTATACGCGCTGGGACGGGTTCCGTAGCCGAATGCTCGGTTTCATGCGGGGATACGACGCGATCTTGTGTCCGGTCGACCGGCATCCGGCGCCTCTGCGCGGGGTCGACGACCCTGAGCGGTTCTCTTACACCCTTGCGTACAGCCTCACAGGCTGGCCCTGTGCCGTTGCTAGAGCCGGAACCTCGCCTGGGAACCTGCCTATCGGGATTCAGGTCGTTGCGCGCCCGTGGAGGGAAGACGTCGCCTTGGCGGTTGCTCAGTGCATAGAAGTGTCGCGTGATGGCTGGCGCCCCCCAGCGTTCATCAGTTCCGCCGCTAGTTCGAGGGGTACTGGCCATACGTCGGCTGCCTGATCGGGGTAGGGATTCTCGGCACCTCGGCTAATCCCCGGACGCGCGTGTCAGGCTCACAGCCGCCGTTCCCGTGCCTCGCGATATGGCAAGTGTATCGGACATTGTGCAAGCGTCGTACTCGTAAGGTGGTCGATAAAGCCGGCCCTCTCAAGGCTGCGACGGTATGATGGTGCCGGTAGTGCTGTCGGTATATTGGAGGGATACAGGTTGGCTAGATGCACAGCACCAGTACGGGGCCATCGAACTGCAAGCGGAGCAGCAGACTGTCCAGCGTGCGGCGGCCGATACAGAGGCTATAACGGGTACAGATCGTACTCCTCCCAGTCCTACTACCCGGTCGGAGCCAGCGGAGGTAGCTTGGGCGGCCGAGGCGGGTCTGGAAGCTCCACAAGGCCGAGGTGGTCGCGACCCGGCTCCTCCGTCGCATACACGTCTGCCGAAGTTAAGGCCCTTACGCCGGTCCGCGTCAGCGTCGAAAAGCAACTGCACCTGCCCGATCGACGGGACATTTTTCTTTGCCACGCGTGGGACGACCGGCGAGGGGTCGCGAAGGAGCTGCACGACCTACTCGAATCGCTCGGAGTTTCGGTGTGGTTCAGCGAGAAGGATGTCGTCCTAGGCATGCCGTTGCTTCGCGAGATCGACAGAGGGCTCGCGAGGTCACGAGTCGGAATTGTTCTCGTGACCCCGGCGCTATTGCTGAGGCTACGTGGCGAGGGAATTGTGGACAAGGAGCTTTCCGCGCTTCTAGCTCGCGATCTCCTAGTCCCTATCGTGCATGACACTACTTACGAGGCACTTCGTGAAGTCAGTCCACTTCTTGGATCGCGAAGCGGCCTAAATACTGCCGAGGATACGTTGACTAATGTCGCGGGCAAGCTCGCCGAGTTGATAGCTGTCTAGGGCTGTCATCGAGCACTATGTGTGCGGCGGGACCCTGGGCGAGCGCGACTGACCTCGGCCCCCTCTACAGAACTTAGTCGATTCTGGCGCCCCGAAATCTCACTACCCCATTGGGCGGCACGATTCTGCCCAATACTGTTATTCCAGCGCGTTGTATGCCCGCCGCCTTCCTCCGCACATTCATCAGGGCTCAATTTATTCGGTTGGCTGAGCCGCATGGTTAGGCGCTCACTCCGAATCGATTCCCAAACTCCACTCCCGTACCTCATCGGTATCCTGCGCCGCAGCCATATAGATCTCAGTACTACTCATACTTGCGTGGCGCAGATGGTCACGAACTTTCCGCAGGTCGCTGGTCTGCCGCGCATAGTGCACTCCAGCGAAGTGCCGCAACCCATGCACGCCCTTGGTAAAGCGCTCAAAGGGCAACCCACGAGCAGACAGCGCCAGGTTCCAAAGCTTCTCGAGTCGCGTATACACACGCGACCGAGAACGCGTCTCCAACACGAACGGCGCATCTTCGCCGGGTAGGCGAGAGGGCACATCTTGTGAACGGGCAGCCAGGTTCCGTCGCAGCTCCTCGCTCATCGTCACGGACGCGGTCTTGCCGCCTTTGCCAAACCTCACGGTCAGCCGGCCGCCCCGCAGGTCCACGTCGTCCCAGGTGAGCGACAGCATCTCGGAGACCCGCAAGCCGGCGTGGGCGCCCAGGAGCAGGATGAGCCTGTCGTCCCAGTCGCGGCTCACGCTGGCCATCCACTCGAGTTCCTCGAGCGTGTACGCCTTCGCCCTGGCGCGCTCCACTGGCTTCTCGGTGAGCTTGGGTAGGGTGACCTCGGCGAACGGGTCGGCGGTCGAGACCCCGGTCCACCTGAGCGCCTCGTAGAACGCCCTGGCGGCTGCCACGCGCTGCCGAACCGAAGCCGGCGTGAGGGACTTGGTCGGTTGGCGGCCCTGGCGCCTTTGAGCCTCGACGTGTCGATCCGACGGGTCGGCCTCGCGCCGCGGGTCGCGCAGCTGCCTCACGTACGCCTCGGCGTCGGCGCGCGTGGGCCGTAGCAGGTCGACGCCGCGCCAAGCCTCCAGGAGTAGCGTGACGCCCTTGCGGTACGAGGCGATCGTGTTGGCCGAGCGCTGGCGAGCCTCCAGGAACGCCCGCGTGACCAGCCACAGCGAATCATGGTCGCGTTCAGAGACGGCCTTGGCCGCGAAGCGCCGGCGCTCGGCGTCGCTGAAGCCGATGAAGCGATCCACGAGGGCCAGCTCGGCCTGCGGCGTGTAGCGGACGAGGGAAGCTGACCTACGAGGCATGGCCACTCAGTTTCACGCGCAGAGACCTCCAAGAGAACAGGTGCCGGGAAGACAGCCCAGCAATAAGTCGCAGACCACGTAACGAGATACCCGAGAGACCCTCACAGCACCGGTCTCAACGAGCATATCAACCAGAGAACATAATGCTGCTTATGTTTTCACACACCCGGGGGAGAGGTCGATCGGGATCTCAGCTGAAGCTGCGACGCGTCATCGCGCCCCACTTGCCACGCTTGCTCCTGA
>JBDZWC010000010.1:0-25752 GCA_040256005.1 Deinococcaceae bacterium
TTCTTTATTTTCCTCCAGGTACTTAGATGTTTCAGTTCCCTGGGTTCCCTCCACACAGCCTATGTATTCAGCTGAGGGTAGTGGGGGTTCGCCCCACTGGGTTTCCCCATTCGGAAATCCCCGGATCAAAGCTTGCTTCCAGCTCCCCGAGGCTTATCGCAGGTAGCCACGTCCTTCATCGGTTCGGCTGCCAAGGCATCCACCGTGTGCCCTTAGTAACTTGACCTACTTCTTTCTTTTCAATGGGTTGAATGTAGAGCAGATGCGCGATGTTGGTCTTTCGGCTCGCGGCCATACGGCCGCTTACTTTTCGACTCGGTTGGGTAATGCTTTACCCCATCGCGTCCTCGATCGTGCCGTCCCTGACGGGACAAACTTCGATCGAGCACTGATGCTCTTGCCTTCTATTCGCCTGTCAAAGAACGCGCCGCCTTTTCAAGCGGCAAAGAAAAGAGTACACCTTTGGAACACGCCGTGTCAAGGCTGGGATACAGAGACACGCCGCTCTTGGTAGGCCCGACTCCGCGAGCCCGGCTCACGCGCCTAGTGGCCGGCGGCCTGCAGGTGCCATGCCGCGCTCAGGGCCGCCTCGAAGGACCCGGCATCGCCGGCCTGAAGGTCTCCCACCACGATCATGTGAGTGACGAACCTCTTGGGGACCGAGAAGACACGCGGGAACCGCTCGACCAGTGCCGCCCGAGCGTCGAAGCCGCTGCGGATCGCGACCTTCCGCCTCGACCTTAGCCGCCGCTGCTTGCGTCAGCTGGAAGTCCGCCCTTTGACCTCTTAAATGGTGGCAATGCGAGTCCTACCTATGGCGGAGGAGGTCCATCCGCGCCGGCCGGTAGGGTCCTTCGCGTGACAGACGCACCCATTCCCACACCGACCGCCTCTCCTTCCCGCCTCCCACGATCCGGCCGGCGTCCCCCCTCACGGAGCGGCCTGATGGCTCTTACCGTGCTGGCAGCGCTCGTGTGCAGCGCCGTCGTGACGCAGGTGTTCCTGGCAGGGCTCGGCCTGGTCGTCGATCCCGGCTACCTGGCCTGGCATTCGAGCTTCGTTCACGTCATAGAGCTGGCGGTGATCGTCATGGTCGTGCTCGCCGTGTTCGTAGGGGGCGTGCGCATCGCGGGCCTAAGTGCCGTCACCTTCCTGCTGATCGGCACGCAGTACGCCCTGATACACGGCTTCGATGGTCCCGTCCGCGCGCTGCATGCCGTGAACGCCCTGGTGTTGTTCGCCGTCAGCTGGGCGATCGCCCGCCAGGCTGCGGCCAGGGCGGCCGAGGCCCGCGCGCGGGGAGCAGCCGTGGTCCGCTCCGAAGGGTCGCGGACCATCGCGGGCTTGGGCCTCTCGGTCGCGCTGATGGCAGCAGCCTTCATCTTCATAGCCAGCATCCTGCCCGGCGGCAGCCTGGCGGCGCACGGCGCCAGTGATCCAAGCGCGGCCGCCCACAGCGCGGAAGGGACAGCGCTTGGCGCGAGCGTGTTCGCCCAGAACTGCGCTGGCTGCCACGGCGCCAGCGGACAAGGGGCCGTCGGGCCGAGGCTGGCCGGCAACGAGGACCTGGCCGACCGCGCGTTCGTCGAGACGCGGGTGCGAGAAGGAGAGGGCATCATGCCGGCGTTCCGGGGGCGCCTCTCCGACGAGCAGATCGCGGCCGTGGTGGACCACGTCAGGTCCAGCTGGGGCAACGACTTCTGACGACTGCCAGCGGCCCCGCCGCCTCATAGCGCCAGCGGTCGGTGGACCCCTACCTGGCGAGCCCCAGGCCGGTACGGCGCAGGTATTCGAGGCTCCGGCCCACGGCCGTGAACATGTCGGTGGCGCACTCGTCCAGCTCGACGATGAGCCACTCCGCGCTGGCAGCGCGCACGACCCGCTCGATGTCGAGGGCGCCGTCGCCGACCGCGACCATCGGCTCACCTTGCCTCGCCGGCCCGTCCTTGACATGCAGCAGCGGCGCGCGCTCGCCTAGGTCGGCCACCAGCGCCGCGGCGTCGACGCCTGCCGTCTCGGCCCAGTAGACGTCTACCTCGAAGAACACGTCCGCCGGCAGACGCTCGCGCAGGACGGCGAAGGGCACGCGGTCACCGGCGGCCTCGAACTCCCACCAGTGGTTGTGCAGGCCTGTCGCCACCCCATGCTCCGCCAAGGCGGCGTGCGCTTCCAGCACCCGCTCCACGAAGCGCCCCAGCGCGGCCTCGTCCCTGACGTCCTCCGGCCGGCTGCTCGCGACCACGCGCGGTGCGCCGAGCGCCGTCGCCGTCTCCACCACCGCCGACCGTGCCTCCCCGGCGGCGAGTGGAGCGTGGAGGCTGGGGACGGCGAGGCCCAAAGAGTCGCAGGCGGCCCGGGTCCGCTCGGCGCTCTTCGGATCGAGGCCGAAGGGCTCGACGCCCAGGTAGCCCAGCGCGGCGACACGCTCCAGGACGGGTTCGAGGCCGGAGGCTCTCAGGTCTGCCCTCAACGTGTAGAGCTGGAGTGCGATGGGGACGGTCACCAGCCCAGCGTATCCCTACTTATCAGGCGGGCTCGGGCTGAACGCCCTCCTCGTCGCGGGCCGGCGCTTGCCGGCGCGGCAGGAAGGCTGTCGGGGTGCTGGCGTCGATGCGGTCGCTGATCAGGTAGACGTGGTCACCGGCCTGGAAGACCGTGCTGCCCCTGGGCGTGACCAGTTGACCCTCGCGGAGCACCGCCGCGATCACCACGTCGTCGGGCAGGTCGAGGTCGACGATGCGCTGGCCCACCGCGCGGCTCTCGGCGGTGAGGTAGACGTCCGTGACGGTGGCACCGATCGGAGCGTCACCCCCGAGCTCCAGCCTCAGGGGACTACGGGCGGGCTCCTCGACGGCCAGCCCGAGCCAGTGCGCCAAGGGCGCGAGGCTGAACCCCTGGATCAGCGTGCCCACGATGACCACGACGAACACGATGTTGAAGATGCTCTCGGCGCCGGGGATGCCGAAGCTGAGCGGGATGATCGCGAGGATGATGGGCACGGCGCCCTTGAGACCGGCCCACGACAAGAGCGTGCGCTCCGGCACCGTGAAGCCGTAGCGCCCGAGCGACAGCGCCCTCAGGATGCCCAGCGTGCCGAACACCGCCAAGGGGCGAGCGACGAACAGCACGACGCCCGTGATCGCCAAGGCGATACCCAGGTTGGGTAGGAGCCGCTCGGGGAACACGAGCAGGCCCAGGACGACGAACATCAGGATCTGCCCGCCCCATGCCAGGGCCTCGGTGAACGCGGCGATGGAGTGCCTGTGAGCCAGTTTCGCGTTGCCCACGATGAGGCCAGCCGCGTAAGCGGCGATGAAGCCGTTCCCGCCCAGTAGGTTGGTCACCGCGTAGATGAGCAGCCCACCGCTGAGGGCCAGGATCGGGTACAGCCCGTACGCCTCCAGCCGAAGGTGGTTGATGACCCACACGAGCAGGCGTGCGAGCACGACGCCGGCCAGCGTGCCTATCGCGAGCTGGATCACGATGCTCACGATCAGCGAGGCCACGTCGAGCGACCCGCTGGTGATCGCGCGAGAGAAGGCCAGCGTCATGAGCAGGGCGATGGGGTCGTTGGTGCCGGACTCCGTCTCTACGATCCCCCGCAGCCGGGACGGAAGGCCCCTGCCCTTCAACGACGAGAAGATCGCCGCCGCGTCGGTGGAGGCCAGGACCGAGCCGAGCAGCATGCTCGAGAGCAGGTCGAGGTTCGTGAGCCACCACGCGGCCAGGCCGATCACGCCCATGTTGATGAGCGTGCCGATCGTCGCCATCAGGCTGGCGGGCATGATGGCGACGCGGAACAGGCGCATCCTCGTCTCCATGCCGCCCGAGTAGAGGATCACCGCCAGGGCGAGCAGGCCGATGTCGTACGAGAGCGCGTAGTCCGAGAACTCGATGCCGACGGGGCCGCTACTGCCGGCGAAGATCCCGAGGCCGACGAAGAGGACGAGGGCGGGCAGACCTAGACGCGTCGAGAAGCGCGTGCTGGCGATAGCCGCGATGGCGAGCATGCCGAAGATCGCGATGCCGATGTCCACTTGGCGCGAGTGTATCAACGGTCAGTGGAAGCGCTCCGGACGGGGCAGCGGCTCTCGAACCCGCTAACGTAGGGCATGGAGACGGGCAGCCGTACCGTGGCGCTGATCGCTCACGACCGCATGAAGCTCGACCTCGCGATGTTCGCCCGCGACCACGCGGACGTCCTCAACCGGTTCGAGCTGATCGCCACCGGGACGACCGGGAAGGTGCTCATCGAGAAGACCGGCCTCTCGGTCGAGCGCCTGCGCTCCGGCCCCGACGGAGGGGACCTTCAGGTGGGCGCCCGGGTAGCGGAGGGCCGTGTGCTAGCCGTCATCTTCTTCAGGGACCCACTGACCGCCCAACCCCACGAACCCGACGTATCGGCGCTCCTGCGCATCTGCGACGTCCATCACGTGCCCCTGGCGACGAACCTGGGCACCGCAGAAGCCGTCGTCGCCTGGCTGGAAGAGCGCCCCATGGAGGCCGACTAAGTGAGCAAGCAGATGATCGAAGCGTTCCTCCGCGAGATGAAGGGCCGCTACCAGGAGCACATCGACGCCGTGGCCCTCCCCGAGGGGACGTTCGAGTACGTGGAGGAGCTGGCGAGAAACGGCGACACCGAGACGCTGCTCTTCATGTTGAAGCTGGGCTACCTGATGGGCCTGCAGACCGGCTACGCCGCGGCCATGAGCGGCGAGGAAGGCCCCAACCCGAGAGGCACACCGGGGCCGCTACAGGCCTGATCAGACCTTCTCGGCTGCCACCTGTTCCACGGTCGAGGTCACGACCTCGTCGTGAAGGAGCACGACCTCGAACTCGAGGTCGGCCTTCAGGCTCGCACCCACCGAGCAGTACTTGTTCATGGACAGGTCGACCAGGCGCTCGGCCTGCTCGCGGGTGAGGCCTGGTACGTCGAACACGTGCCGGGCCTTGATGCGCACGAACGGGGAAGGCACGTCCTCGGGCCTCTCGCCCTCCAGCTCGATCGTGTAGCTGTTCACCTTGAGGCGGCGCTTGGCCAACATGTGGCTGACGTCCATCCCGGCGCACGCGCCCAGCGCGTTGAGCACCAGCTGCATGGGGCTCATACCCGTGCGGGCCGTCTTCTCGTTGTCGATCATCACGCGCAGGCCGTCGGGCGTCTCGCCCATGAAGCGCAGGCCGCCCAGGTTATGCAGCGTCGCGGTGTTCGTCTTCGCCATACCCGAGGGTACGCCGCCCCGCCGCGCTTAGACTCGTCGTGGAGAACGGTTTGGGCACCTCGACACCGGCAGTGGGCGGCGCGAACACGTGGGACAAGACGGCCTGGAGAGCATGGGCCCGCAGGCGACGGCGGACCCTGCGAGCCGAGGCGGGGGCGAGCGCCGACGCCGCGATCACGGCACACCTGCGAGCCTGGCGGCCCTACGTCGATGCCAGCGTCGTGGGCGTCTACCTGGCGTTCGGGCACGAGGTCGACCTGAGCGCGCTCATCGCCGCCGGCCAGCGGGAAGGAAGGCTCGTCGTGGCGCCGCGCGCCCATGATCTGCCCGCGCCCCTACTCACCCTCCACGAGTTGAGGCCGGACGTGCCGCTGGAGAGGCATGCCCTGGGCCAGCCGGAGCCGCCAGCAGACGCGGCCCAGGTGGATCACGCTCTGGTGGACGTGCTCCTCGTGCCGGGCCTCGCCTTCGACGAGCTGGGTCATCGGCTGGGCTACGGTCGCGGCTACTACGACCGCCTCCTGCCACGGCTCAGGCCGGACGCTCACGTCGTTGGCGTGACCTTCGAGGATCTGCTCGTACCGGCGCTGCCTGCCGAGCCCCACGACGCCAGGGTGGGGCACCTCGCCACGGAACGCGGTCTGCGGGCCGCCCGGGCGGTCTGAACGGGCCGCGCGGCGGCCGCACGGGCGCCTTGATGATCCCGAGCTCGCCCGACAGGCATCGCGAGAGGCGCCCGGACCGCGTATATTCTTCGCAGTGATCCTTCACATCTAGGGCACGGGCCGACCCCGGCTCACGAAAGGGTGGACCATGAAGCTAGCCTTACGACTAGGAGCGGTTCTCACCTTGGCGATCGGCTTCGCCCAGGCTCAGGACCCCGTCGAGATCGTCTACTGGCAGTACGTGTTCGACACGCGGGTCCAGGCCATGGACCAGCTCATCGAGCAGTTCAACGCCGAGAACCCTGATGTGGTCGTGCGCCAGGAGACCTTCCCGTTCGACTCCTACCAGCAGAGCGTGGCGGCGGCCATCAGTGCCGGTCAGGGCCCCGACGTCGTTCAGCTCTTCTACGGCTACGTCGCGGCCTGGCAGCGGGCCGGCTACGTCGAGCCGCTCCCGCAGGAGTACCTCTCCAACGAGTGGATCGAGAGTTACTTCGTCCCCATGGTCGAGTCGGTGAAGATCGACGGCGAGTACTACGGGCTTCCCACGGCAGTTCGCTCGCTGGCGCTGTTCTACAACAAGGACCTGTTCGAGGAGGTCGGCCTCGACCCCGACTCGCCGCCCACGACCTGGGACGAGTTCGTGGAGGTCGCCAAGGCCCTTACCATCCAGCGCGGTCCGCTGTACGAGCGCATCGGGTACGGCTTCGGCGGGCAGGACCACCATCTCATCCGCACCGTGCTCATGAACCAACTGGGCACCTCGCCCTACAGCGCCGACGGCACCGAGGTCCTCTACGGCAACGAGATCGGGGAGCAGGCGCTGCGCACCTGGACCGACTGGCAGCTGGTCGACCAGATCGGCATGGTTGAGTTCATCCCGGGCACGAGCGGCTACCGCGACGGCTTCATCAACCAGCAGAACATCGCGATGATGATCGACGGCTCCTTCGCCATCGGCCAGGTCGAGAACGGCGCCCAGTTCGAGTGGGGCGTCGCCGAGCTACCCACCTTCGACAACGGCGTGAAGTCCAACTACGGCTCGTTCTGGATGAACGGCGTCACGCCGCGCGCCTACGAGAGCCCCGAGAAGCTCGAGGCCGCCGCGCGCTTCATCCAGTTCGTGACGAGCCCCGAGGCGATGAGGCTGTGGCTCGACGTCGTTGGCGAGCTGCCCGCGGCGCGCGAGCTCATCGCGGACCCGGAACTGCTGGCCGACCCTGTCTACGGCCCGTTCATCGCCGGCCTCGAGTACGCCGAGGCCACCCAGTTCGTCGACGAGCTCGCCCAGCGCGACGTCATGCTCGACGCCTACAACCGCGTCCTGCTCGAAGGCATGGACCCGGCGGAGTCGATAATGATCGCCGCCCAGGAGGACCAGGCGCTTCTCGACCAGTTCAACGCCGAGTAGCCGTCTGAGGTGATACGACGAGAGCGCACGCCGCGGCATGCCGCCCGGCGTGCGCTCTGAAGTTCCAGGCGCCCAGGATGTGCGGGCGGGGCACGACCTTCACGGAGGAAGGATGACGAGCAGTACCTCACGGCGGCGGCGCGGCTTCTCCCTGGCGCAGCGCGAGACCGCCTGGGCGTATACCTTCCTCGCCCTGCCCATCTTCTTCTTCATCGCCGTGCGCTTCTGGCCGGCCATACAGTCGTTCCGCCTGTCCCTGTACACGTGGCACGTGAACCCCGACCAGCGGCGGTTCATCGGCCTCGACTACTACCGGGAGATGTTCGGCAACCCCATCTTCCATCAGGCCCTCAAGAACACCCTGCTCTACGCCCTGGTGACTGTGCCCATCTCGATCGCGCTCGGCCTCGGCATCGCGGTGCTCCTGCAGTCGATAGCCAGGGGTCGTGGCCTGTTCCGCGCCATCTACTTCGCCCCCTACATAACGCCGGCCGTCGCCGTCGCGTGGGTGTGGGGCTGGATGTACAACCAGAACTTCGGCCTCTTCAACCGCCTGATCATCGAGTGGTGGGACTTCGCCGAGAGGATCGGGGCCGAGTGGCTGATCGTCCAGCCGCAGGCGTTCCTGAGGAACCCCGACACCGCGCTCTACGCCGTGGCGGCCGTGATCATCTGGCAGCAGCTCGGCTTTCAGGTCGTGATCTTCCTCGCCGGGCTGCAAGGCATCCCCAGGTCCTACTACGAAGCCGCGAAGATCGACGGCGCCGACGGCTGGCAGCTCTTCAGGCACATCACCCTGCCGCTCCTCAACCCGGTCATGGTGTTCGCGGTCATCATCACGTCCATCACGGTCCTGCAGCTCTTCGATCAGATCGTGAACATCAACTTCACCGACCAGGGCGGGCCCCTCAACCGCACACTGTCCCTGGCCCTCTACATGTTCAACGAGGCGTTCGGGCGCGCGCGGGTGGGCTACGCCGCGGCGATCACGGTGGTCCTGTTCCTGATCATCCTGACCATCACCCTCATCCAGCTGCGCGTGACGCAGAGGCGGTTCGAGTACTGATGGTCACCTCCACGGGTCCCATCACCAGGCGCGACGTGCGGGCGGTCACCGAACGCACGCGCCGGCCGCGTCGCCGCGGGCCCATGATCGCCGCCTACGTGATCCTGTCGCTGGGTGCGCTCCTGATGGTCTTCCCGTTCATCTGGATGCTGCTCTCCTCTTTCAAGGACGCGCGCGAGGTGCTCTCGCCCGGCATCTGGCCCAGCCGTTTCACCCTCACCAACTACATCGAGGTCGTGACCCGAACGTCCTTCCCGCGCTGGTTCCTCAACAGCCTCATCGTCGCCACGGCGACCACGGCCTCGGTGTTGCTGCTGTGCTCGCTCGTCGGCTACGTCCTGGCGCGCCTGCGGTTCCCTGGCAAGAACCTGATCTTCATCCTGATCCTCTCGACGCTGATGATCCCGACCGAGATGCTCGTCATCCCCTGGTACGTGATCTCGAGCCGCTTCGACTGGATCAACACCTACTGGGGCCTCATCTTCCCTGGTCTCATCCCCGGGTTCGGCGTCTTCCTCATGCGGCAGTTCTTCCAGACGGTGCCGCGGGACCTGTTCGACGCCGGTCGCATAGATGGGGTGTCAGAGCCAGGGCTCTTCTTCCGCATCGGCCTGCCGTTGGTGGGGCCCGGCTTGGCGGCTCTCGGCATCTTCTCGTTCATAGGCAACTGGAACGCCTACCTGTGGCCGCTCATCGCCGGGCAGGCACCGTCCATGCGCACGGTACCGGTGGGCATCTCGCTCTTCTCCGGTGAGGCGGGAGCCGCCTGGCACCTCATCATGGCGTCGTCGTCACTGGCGATCGTGCCGGTGCTCATCGTCTTCGTGCTGCTCCAACGCCAGATCATCGAGGGCGTGGTGCTGACGGGGATCAAGGGGTAGGGCTCAACCCGCGCGCTCCAGCCAGTCGTCCACCAGCCGCGCGAGCTGTTCCGTCACCTCCCGCGCGATCTCCTCGCCCTTGGCCACGTCTATCTCCGAGACGTTGCCGTGGTACCCGGCGAAGCCCAGCGGCGCCTGACCCCGGCCCACGACCTGCGCGGCGCCCCGCCACCACGGGGCCTCGTACGGCACGTCTTGCGGTCGCTCCCCCGGCTGTGCCACACCGCGCGGATCCAGCGCCGCCGTGGTCGAGATCTCCAGCGGGCCGCCATGCCCGTGGCCGCCCGCGTCGGTGAAGAGGCCGGCGGGGGCCAGGCGCCACCAGTTGCACACGAGGATCGACGCCTCCGGTGAGCCGGACGTGACCTCCTCAGCGGCCAGTCGCAGGGCGTACTGGTTCTCGCTGTGGCCGTTGAGGACCAGCAGCCGACGGACCCCGAGGCCCACGATGGAGGCCATCACCTGCGTGACGTAGGCGAGGAACGCCTGCGGCGCCACCGAGACACCCGGGCCGTGGTCGGTCGTGAGGCGCGGCACGAAGGTGTACGCGATCGCGGGGAACACGAGGCAGTCGCGCCTGTCCGCCAGGCGCCGAGCGAACCCGGTCGCCAGGGTCGTGTCTGTCCCGAAGGGCGCCGCCGGCCCGTGGTACTCGATGCTGCCGACGGGCAGGACGCAGAAGGGGGCGTCGGCGAACCGCTGCGCCGCCATGCCACCCAGGTACAGGACGTCCCGTTCCTCGCTCATGCTCCCGCGGGCACCCCCGCGTACCCCACGCCACGCAGCGCGGCGATCGCGCGTTCCACGCTCCCGACCCTGGCGCCCAGCGCCTCGGCGTCGGACCCCACCCTCGACCTGGCGCGTCTCAGGTTCTCGGCCATGCTCTTCGCAGCCGGCATCCCGAAGCCGGCGCGGCGCTCGACGAAGGCCCGCGGGTCGACCGCTCCCTGCAAGGCGTCAGACGCCAGCGGCGGGCCGCCGGCCGCAGCCAGGTCGTCCGGTGTGGCCTCCGCCAGGGGGCGCCCCGCGGCCTGCAGCGCGCGGAGGAGGGTCGCCACGACCCGGTGAGCCCGCGGGAAGTCGAGGCCAGCCTCCCGTACCAGGACGTCGGCCAGCTCGGTTGCCGTCGTGTCGGTCTGGCGAGCGACCTCGGCCAGCCGCGCCGTGTCGAAGTCACCGCCGCTCACGCAGGCCGACATGAGGTCGAGGGCGCCCATGAGCTGCTTGTGCTGGGCCACCAGCCCGCCCTGTATGTCCGGCCCGAAGTCGTTGAGGTCGGTGAACGGGATGTTGTGGCTCGAGAAGGTGACCATGGCAGCCGACCCGATGGCGCGCGACAAGCGCGTGCGCACGTGCTCGAGCGCGACCGGGTTGCGCTTCTGCGGCATTATCGACGACCCCTGCACGAGCCCATCGGGCAGCGCGAACAGGTCCTGGGATGCCCAGGTGAGCAGGTCGTCCACGACGCGGCCGAGGTTCAACGCCACGCTCTGGCCCACCATGGCCAGGTCGAACTCCCAGTCGGCCGAGGCGACGGCGTCGTACGTGTTCTCTACCGGCCCGTCGAAGCCGAGCGCAGCCGCCGTGCGCAGCCTGTCCAAGGGGTGGCTCGTGCCGGCCAGCGCGGCCGCGCCCAGCGGGCAGAGGTTCGCCCTGTCGTAGGCCTGCAGCAGCCGCTCGGTGTCGCGCGCCAGGAGGTCCTGGGCGGCACCCAGGTAGTGCGCGACCGTCGTGGGTTGGCCCGGGCGATGGTGAGTGTGCGCGATGAGCACCGTGCCAAGGTGGGCGTCGGCCTTGTCCAACAGCAGGCCGCGCAGCTCGATCAGCGCGGCGCCCAGTCGACTGAGGAGGGTGCGCCCATGCATCTTGTAGACCGTCATGTCCAGGTCGTTGCGGCTGAGGCCCAGGCGGATGAGCCCGACGGCATCGC
The DNA here is from genome assembly GCA_040256005.1 of Deinococcaceae bacterium. Classification (GTDB taxonomy): domain Bacteria; phylum Deinococcota; class Deinococci; order Deinococcales; family Trueperaceae; genus DASRWD01. The sequence goes on from JBDZWC010000010.1 coordinate 11,176, forward strand.
CGTGCTTGGCCTCCAGGGCCCGCTGCATCGCGAAGTAGAGGTCGGGCACGTCCTCCACGTACGGAGGGGCCGGCTCGTCGTGCAAGCGGACGAGCGTTACTCGCAGCTCTCTCCCGGCGGCCAGGGAGGCGTCGCCGTGCCCTGGGAGCCTGAGCACCTCGTCGAGGTGAGCGGTCATGGCGTCCACGAAGTGGTGTCTTAGGTTCTCGACCGCGAAGCGGTAGTCGGGAGCCAACACGCGCTGGGAGTAAGCGGAGTGCCAAGCCATCGAGCGGACCACCGTCCTTAGGGTTGGCTCACGGTACCCCGCTGGCGGTCCCGCTCACCACGGCAGGGAGCTGCCTTTCCAGACGGTGCGCGCACGCCTGAGCAGGTCGCGCGTGCGCCAGGCGTTGGGCTCGTGGACTCCTCTCAGCAGCACCCAGGCGGCCATGCGGCCGATCCCGGAGACGGCGAACAGGGTATGGAACCCGTTCCAGCCCGCCACCGAGTAGTCGAGGCCCTGGAAGGCCGTCAGCAACGGCCCGGAGAGGGAGCCTCCGGCGAAGCCTGCCAGCCCGGTGATGACCGAGTACGCGGCGATGAAAGACACGCGCCCCACCTTGGGCGCCGTGACGATGGCCAGGTTGAACAGCGCCAGGCCCACGGCGCCGAACGCGACGGCGTCGCATAGCGCCGCGATCCACACGAAGGTGAGGTTGCCGGTCAGGCCGGCCAGGATCCAGTTGGTGGGGAGCAGCGCGCCGTGGAGGAACGTGCCGACGGCGAGCATGCTCTTGTTGCCCACCCAGTCGGAGATGCGGCCCCAGCGGCTGGTGGTGAACACCGCGGCGGCCGCCGTGATGGAGGTGTAGACGGCGACCTGCGTGAACGACATGCCGAGGCTCTCGAGGAAGTAGGCCGTGGTGAACGGGCCCGAGAGCATCACGACGAACTGCCAGAAGACCGCGAAGCGCAGGAAGCGCCTGAAGTTGTCGTTCTTGAGAGGGGCCAGCAACACCGTCCCGAATGGGACGCGCCGCTTCTCCGTCGGCGGGTCGTGATGGAACAGGATGAGCACAGCGCCGACCAGGGAGCAGACGACGCCCACGAGGATGACGAGCTGGAAGCTGAGGGGCGCGCCCACCCGGTCGAGGAACGCACCGGCGGCGAGGTTCGCCACCATGCCGATGAGGCCCATGATCCCGCTGCGCTTGCCGAAGTACCGGCCGCGCCTGTCGGCCGGGACCACGTCGCCCATCCAGGCGGTCCAGATCGTCGACGTGGCGGCGTTGAAGGTACCGGCCACGAACACGAGTCCCACCAGGATCGTCGGCCTGGCGGCGTCGGGCACGGGCAGTTGCGGCAGTTGGGCTGCCAGCAGCCAGCACAGCCGCCCCGCCGTCGCCAGCGCAGCGTTGAGGACGCGGCGGCGGCCCACCGCCTCGGCGATCCAGGCGCCAACCGGGCTGGCCATCTGGGCCAGGAAACCGACGCTGCCCACCATCGCGATGTGGAACGGCGTGGCGCCCAACTGCAGCAGGTAGCCGATGAGGACTCCGCCCGTGGTCCAGTTGATGAAGACCTGCACGAGCCCGCCCTCGATCAAGGACAGCCGCAGCGTGCGCTCGACCTCGGGTGGCGCCGGAGCGGGCTCCGACCAGGGCGGTGCGACCGTGGCGCTAGTCGAGTCGTCGCCGGTCTGGTCGGCCACCGCGCCCGAGTGCGTCGCAGGTCGCGCGTCGAGGGAGGTGTCGTCTATGCCGACGCTGTCGCCGCGAAGTGGCATCGGTCGGGAGTGTAGGCGTCGTCTTGCGGGGTTGTCGGTCGCCCAGCCTGCGGCCCCCGGCTAGGCGGCTTGCCTCAGCGCCACTGCTTGCCGGACACCCGCCAGGCCGTACGCGCCGAGCGCAGCAGGTCCCGAGTGCGCCAGGCGCGCTCCTCGGACACCCGCCTGAGCAGGACCCAGGCGAAGACGCGCCCGAGGGCCGAGACCGCGAACAGCGTGTGGTAGCCGGTCCAGTTGGCTGCGAACGAGGGCGCAGGCAGCGATTGGAACAACGCCAGCAGGGGACTGGAGAGGGCGCCGCCGACGAACCCCGCTACGCCCGTGACGAGCGAGTAACCGGCCACGAACGACACCCGCCCCTCCTTGGGGGCGGACACCAGGGCCAGGTTGAAGATCGCCGGCGTGATCGCGCCCCAGGCGACGGCGTCGAAGAACGCCGAGATCCAGACGAACGTCAGGTCGCCCGTCAGCCCCGCGAGGATCCAGTTCGCCGGCAACAGCGCTCCGGCGATGAAGGTGCCTATGGCCAGCACACCCTTGTTGCCCGCGGCGTCCGCGACCCGGCCCCACAGGGTCGTGGTGGCGAGCGAGGTGAGCGCGGCGATGCTGCTCCAGTAGGCCACCTGCGTGAAGCTCATCGAGAGCTCCTCGAGGAAGTAGGGCAGGACGAACGGCGCCCCCAGCAGCACCATGAACTGCCAGTAGACGGCGAAGCTCAGGAAGCTGCGGAAGTTGCGGTCGCGGAAGGGCGTCATCAGGACCGCGAGCGGGGCCACCTGGCGCCGCGGCGTGGGCGGGTCGTAGTGGAGCGACAGCAGCCCGGCGCCCAGCAGAGCGGTGAAGACGCCGACGGCGATCACGACCTGGAAGCTGAGCGGTGCCGCGACGGCGTCGAGGAACGCCCCGGCGCCCAAGTTCGCACCCATGCCCACCAGCCCCAACACGCCGGTGCGCAGGCCGAAGTAGCGGCCCCGCCGGCCCTCTGGCACGACGTCGCCCATCCAGGCCGTCCATACCGTGCCGATCGCCGCCTGGAAGCTGGAGGCCACGAACACGAGCAGCACGACGACGGTGGGTGCCGCACCGGCGGGCAACCCCATCTGCGGCACGAACGCCGCCACCAGCCACAGAAGCCGTCCGACCACGCTGAGCAGGACGCTGAGGCTCCTTCGCCTGCCGAGGACCTCGGCCGCCCACGCGCCCAGCGGGCTGGCGACCTGGGCGAGGAACGGGACGCTGCCCACCAGAGCGATGTGCGTGGGAGAGGCTCCGAGGGTCAGCAGATAGCCGATGAGGACGCTGCCAGACGTCCAGTTGAGGAACACCTGGACGAGGCTGCCCTCTGCCAGGGAGAGGCGCATAGTGCGTCGCACGGCGCCTTCCGGGTGCCCGTCGCGATACGACGGCTCCCCGCCGACTTGCGGTGCGGCGTCAGCGGAAGGTGGCTCCCGTTTGCGGAGGGTGGTGGACGCAGGTGCGCCCGGCATCAGCCGAGCAGTCTACGCCCTACTCCGTGCCTGAAGCGATGCAGGCGGCAACAAAGTGGCCGGGCCCACTCGCCCAAGTCCAAGCGGTGAATGCGGCCGGGATGACCGAACGCGGGCGGCCGGCCCAACGTCACAAGCCACGGCGCATCATGTATGGCAGCGAACCGCTGCACGATGCTATGCGAATCTACGAAGATCCTGCCCAGCTCATCGTGCCTGGCGTCTCCAACTCGAATGAACAACACTCGTGACCGGCTCGCACGGAGCGCTTCCCTTTCAACAGTTCGGTACCGGATCAGCCTGTCGCCCGTAACGATGATGAGTCCCAACCTGGTGACGCGTGGAATCCAGACAGCGTCCGGGACGGCTCTGAGGTTTAGCTCTCTACACCTGACGACATCTACACCACCAGCTTCAAGGACATCAGCGAACCGGCCATCGAGGTTCTCGTCAACATAGAACCGCGCACTAGGCGGCGTACTCATAGCGGATGGCGGACGTCACTAGGTGGTGGGCGATGTCGTAGTCGCGCGCGACCTCTTCTGTCGATTCGCCAGCGTCGATGCGAGCAGCGATCACGCTCGTTTTGATCCCAGTTCCCCTCACTATCGGCCTTCCGAAGGCCACGAACGGCGAGATCGCCACGGGCCTTCGCTCTGGGTCGTGTTCCATTCCCGGGAACTCCGGATAGAACCGAACCGGGCCGAAGGCGTCCTCCCGATCTACCCTGCGCAGGTAGCTCTCAACGACATCGCGCAGAGCCACCTGTCCGGCGCCTGACAGGGACACAAGGTCCCCGAGGTGAGCCAGGAAGATCTGATCTCCAAACGTTGCCAGGTCATGTCGCAACAGCACCCTGGTGACCCCGAGGTCGCTTTCTGCGAAGCGTACGGCCCTACGGACGGCCTGGAGCCCTACGCCATGTACCTTTCTTAGTTGCTTCACCGCATACAACTCAAGGAGGTCAAGGAAGCTTAGCCCCCTCGACTTCTCGGTCGGTTCGGTGAGAAGTACGGGTTCATGACCATCTGACCTGCGCCCCTGCACCCACCAGCGCGCGGTTGACGCCGGTACGCCAATCATGCGACCGGCGTCGGCGAAGGTGTAAAGGGGCGAGTCGACGGGCGACACGCCAGCGTAGAACCGCTCTACCGCGTGGGCGTAGTCAACCTGGCCGAGGGTCACTAGCATCCACCTCCTCCGTGGGCGATTGTAGGCGCTCGCCGCCGATGGCCAAGCCACATCACGGTGATTGAGAAAGCTTCCTAGGTCATCCACCGTGACCGAGACATCGAGTCAACCTAGAGCTGGACCTCACACCTGCACGCCCCCGATGTAGATGGCCTTCTGCTCCAGGTACTCGCTCAGGCCCTCGGAGCCCGTCTCGCGACCCATGCCGGAGCCCTTGACGCCGCCGAAGGGCGCCTCGGCCGTCACCGGCATCCAGTCGTTGATGGCGACCATGCCCGCCTCGATGCGCTCGGAGAGCACGAGCGCGGTGTTCAGGTCCTGTGTGAACACGTACGCGGCCAAGCCGGCCTCGTAGGCGTTGGCGCGCTCGATCACCTCGTCGAGGTCGTTGAAGGAAGCGACCGGCATCACCGGCCCGAACACCTCCTGCGAGTCGAGCGGCATGCCGGGCTGGACGCCGGTGACGACGGTGGGCTCGTAGAAGTAGCCCTTGCGATCTGGCCGCTTGCCGCCCACGGCGACGCGCGCGCCGGCCGAGGCCGTGGCGGCGACCAGGTCCTCCACCCGCTCGCGCTGCTTGGCGTTGATGAGCGGGCCCACCATCGCCCCCTCCTCGGTGCCGTGCCCCACCTTCATGCCCTGCATGGCGCCGACGACGGCCCCCGTGAAGTCGTCGGCGACGTCCCGGTGCACCAAGAAGCGCTGCGGCGAGATGCACACCTGGCCGGCGTTGCGGACCTTGAAGCGGGCCGCGAGCTTGGCGACACGCTCCAGGTTGGCAGCGTCCGGCATGACGATGACGGGAGCGTTGCCGCCCAACTCCAGCGCGAGGCGCGTGAGCGTCTTGGAGGCGCCGTCCATGAGGATCTTGCCGACCCGCACGCTGCCCGTGAACGCCAGCTTGCGCAGGCGCGGGTCGTCGAGCATGGCCTGGCCCATGGCCTCGGGAGCGCCGTTGACGACGTTGATCACGCCGGCTGGCGCGCCCGACTCCATGAGCGCGTGGCCCAGCAGGAACGCCGAGCGGGGCGTGTACTCGGCCGGCCTGCCCACCACAGTGTTGCCGGCGGCCAGGGCGGCGGCCCAGGTGCGCACGATGTTGTAGACGGGGAAGTTCCAGGCCGTGATCGTGCCCACCACGCCGAGCGGCTGCGGCACGACCCAGATCCTGCGCTTGGGCGCGCTGGGCGGCACGATGCGGCCGTACGCCCGCACGCCTTCGCCGGCGAACCACCGCAGGTAGGAGGCGGCCGAGAGCCACTCGCCCTTCGAGTCGCTAAGCGGCTTGCCTGACTCACCGGTGGTGACGGCGGCCAGGTCGTCGGCATGCGCCTCCACCCAGGCGGCCGCCTTCTCGAGGACGGCGGCGCGCTGGTACGCCGTGCGACCGGCCCAGTCAGGGAACGCCGCCTGTGCCGCGTCGATCGCCGTGACCACGTCCTCTGCGCCACCGAAGGCCACCTCGTCGATGACCTCCTCGCTCCCTGGATCGACCAGGTCCCAGGTGCCGCCGCCGCGGGCGTCCACCCACTCCCCGCCGATGAGCATGCGCCGCTGCGGTGCGCCGAAGTCGTTGCCGTGCGTGCCGGTCTTGTCGCCGTCAGGCATGTGTCAGTGTCCCCTTCCCGAGCCTGGCCTCGGCGGCGGCGATCGCCTCGCCGATCACCGCGGTCGCCTCGTCGATCTGTTCGTCGGTGATGCCCAAGGGCGGCAGGAACCGCAGGCAGTTCGAGTACAGGCCGGCGCGGATGACGATGACGCCGCGAGCGAGCGCCTGCTTGGTCACCTCGAGGACGAGCTCGGGCCACGGGGTTTTGGCGTCGTCCGTCACGAACTCCACGGCCAGCATCGGCCCCAGCCCGCGTACGTCGCCGATCGAGGGGTGAGCCTTGGCGAGGTCCTCCAGGCGCGCCCGCAGCCTCGCGCCGACCTCGCGCGCACGGCGCAGGAAGGGCTCGGAGGCGATCTCGTCGAGGGTCGCCAGCGCCGCCGCGCAGGCCAGCGGGTTGCCCGAGTAGGTGCCACCCAGCCCGCCGGGATGCGGGGCGTCCATGACCTCGGCACGGCCCACGACCGCCGCTATGGGCATGCCCGAGCCCAGCGACTTCGCCGTCGCCAACAGGTCCGGCGGCGCTCCCAGGTGATCGACTGCCCATAGGCTGCCGGTGCGGCCCATGCCGCACTGGACCTCGTCGGCGACGAGCACGATGCCGTGCCTGTCGGCGAGGTCCCTCAGCGCCCGCCAGTAGCGTGGGTGCAACGGGACGAACCCGGCCTCGCCCTGCACCGGTTCCACCACGATGGCTGCGATCGCGGCGGGATCCACCTGGGCGACCATGGCCCTCTCGAGGAACTCGAGTGCCGCGGTCACGTACTGGTCCTCCGAGAGGCCCTTCGGGCGCCGGAACATGTTGGGGAACGGCAACCGGTAGATCTCGGACGGGAACGGCCCGAAGCCCTTCTTGAACAGGCCGTACTTGCTGGTCATGCCCAGAGTCATGTTCGTGCGGCCGTGGTAGGCACCCTCGAACACGACGATGGCCTGGCGGCCCGTGTGGGCCCTGGCGATCTTCACGCAGGTCTCGATGGCCTCGGCGCCGGAGTTGAGCAGGACCGCCTTCTTGGCGAAGTCGCCCGGCGCCAGCTCGCACAGCCGCTCGAGCAGACGTACCTGTGGCTCGTAGCTGGCGACGATGCCACACATGTGGATCAGGTCCTCGGCCTGCCGCTTGATCGCGTCGACCACGGCGGCCGGCGTGTGGCCGAGGGCCAAAGCGCCGATCCCGCCGGCCATGTCGATGAGGCGGTTGCCGTCGACGTCTTCGACTACGGCGCCGTGGGCCCTGGCAACGGCTACGTCGGTGAGGCGCGATGCCCCGCGGGCTCCGGCGGCGTCTCGCCTGGCTGCCAGCTCCAGGCTGCGCGGACCCGGCACGGCTGTCCTGAGGGCGATGCTTGACAAGCTGACTACCTCCTAAGTGCTGTCACGAACCCAAGGCGCGCGAACGACTTCGCGCGCGCGAACCGTCTACAGGACGACCTCGCTGCCATCATAGGCGCGCGGCTTGAGCAGCTCGAGGACCTCCATGGCCGCCCGGCGACCGCTCTGGAGCGCGCCGTGGACGGTGGCGGCGTCGGCCTCGGGAGCCGTCGCCTCGCCAGCCCACAACACTGGCGGGGACGGCTGGGCCAGCAGCTCGCGGGCACCCTTGTGCCCCGGCCGCACGTAGCTGTAGCCGCCGCGGGCGAAGGGGTCGCTCACCCAGTCGACCAGTCGAGCGTCCACGGCCTGCAGACCCGGCCTGCCGAGCTCGCGCCTCAGGCTCTCGAGCGCGTCGTCGAGGGCCTCCTCCTCGCCCCGCCGCAGGAGGTCCATGGCGGCGTCGCCCGTCACGAAGGCCGTCCACACGACCGCGTCTGTCTCGTGTCCGAACGACGGTGTCCACCACATGGGCGCCCGGCCGGAGGCGTAGATGGCCTTGACGCCTGGCGGCGTCAACGGCTCGCGGAAGCGGTACACGCACTTGACGGCAGGGCCCATGCCGAGGCCGCGCAGGGCGTTCAGCTTGTCGGCAGGCAGCCCGGGCGCGAAGTCCACGTCACCCGCTGCCAGCACCCCGACCGGGAGCGTGCAGACGAGCAACTTGGCGTCGTATCGCTCGCCGCCGGCGGTGTAGACGCGGACACCCCCTGACTCGAGCTCCACGCGCTCGACGACCGCTTGGGTCCGGATCTCGGCGCCGATGCCCAGCGCCTCCAGCACGGCCCCGTAGCCCTCGACGATCCGGAAGTCCTCGTGGCCGGTCTGGGCTGAACCTGCGATGGAGTCGAGCATGCTGGCCGCGTCGAGATGCCGCAGCGACTCGCCGGCCGCGTTCGCGAACGAGCGGCGCACGTAGTCGACCTGCGCCGACTCGAAGCCGATGCGTTGCAGGTAGAGGCCGAAGGACTCGAGCGGGCGGGCAGGCACGTCGGGCAGCGCCCACGACCGGGTGACGTCGAACCGCGGATCGGACTCCCTGGCCTCGGCCATCGTGAGCCTGCTGCCGTCCGCCATCCGCACCCACGAGTCGTCGCGCTTGTTCCAGTGGACGGTGGCGAGGCCCAGGCGCTCGAGCCACTCCCAGGTAGGTGCGCGCTCCCCGTGGACGAACTCGGCGCCGAACTCCAGGGGGAAGCCGGCGAAGCTCCTATCGGTGTGGACGCGGCCGCCGAGGCGATCCCTGGCCTCGAGCACGACGACGTCCAGCTCGGTGTCAACCAGCGCTTGGGCCGCCGCCAGGCCTGCCACGCCGGCGCCCAGCACCACGACGTCTGCTGTCTCGATCACCATCGGTCCTCACACCACGAGGCGAGAAGGCCTCGTCCCGTCAGGCCTTCCCGTGTTGAACGGCCACGCGGTGACCGTGGAGCGCGCGGGTCGCAGGCAGAGCCGAGACCGTCTCCGTGCCGCCCTGGGTCCGCGGCCGGCGGACCCGCCGCAACGAGCGACCCGGCCGGGGCTCGTAGGCCAGGAGCACGGCCGCGTGACCGGCCTTCCACTCGGGGTAGTAGTTCTCGATGATCCCCCGGGCCTCGAAGCCCCTGTTCAACTGCATGCTCACCGTGGGGTCGTTGAGCCCGCCGGCGATGACGAGCCTGGCGTACTCGGCGGTGCTGAGCGAGTCGCGGTAGCGGTCGTAGCCCATGAGCATGCCGCCCGCGTACCAGCCGCGCAGGTCCAGGTCGTCGATCAGAGCGAGCCGCGCCTTGTACAGAGCCGACCCGACGCCGTGACGCTGGTGCGCGGGGTGAACGGCGATCTCGACGCCGTAGAGCCACTCGCCGTCAGGTTCGTGGTTGCGCAGCCCGAAGCTGCCGATCATGTCGTACCAGGCCAGCGGGGGCTCGTCGGGCGAGCGCGCCGTCAGCATTGTGGAGGCCATCCCGATGACCTTCTCCGCGCCGTCCTCGTACGTGACGGCGACGAACTGGCCCTCCGGGAAGCGCTCCAGTTGCTCTGCCACGGCCTCGGGGTTGATGCAGTGGCAGTACCTATCGGTGGGGTATCCGTTGGCGAGCCGGATGACGTCATAGACGCCTTCGGCATGGCGGAGGCGCGTTGGCACCACCGCGAAATCCAGGGGATCCTTGCCTCTCATAACGTTGCTTCTGACAACCAACGCCTGTTGAGGATGTGAGCCCGTAAAAGGGGGAAACTGAAACGGTCTGGGTCCTATGGAGCCCTGTACCGGAAGAGCTTCTCCACAACCTTTACGCGAGAGTTTCGCCTCCCGAGACCATCCACGATGGCTCATTCGGTCTTACTCACACTTTAGGGTTGTCTCGAAGTGATCTCACGCTCCTTCTTGCCCGTTTGACAGCGGATGGTAGCACGCGTTTCCGGAAGTGGAGGTTCGCCGCTTCACACGAACGCCGTCTGGAACGCGGTTCTCGAGGGGGTTGACAAGCGCGACCACAGACGCTAGAGGTCCGCGGGCCGCCTGCTGGTCGTCCGGGCGCCCGGGGTAGACTCCGGCCTGATGCTCTTCATGGGCGAGCGGGACGGCGCCTGATGGCGCGGCGGCGCGGCGCAAGCGGCGATGCCGCCCGCGCCTTCGGGCAGGCGTTGCCCGCCACGTTCTGGCTGGTGGCCTTCTTCCTGCTGCCGCTGATCTTCATCGCCGTGGCGAGCTTCATGTCGCGCGGGGCCGGAGGGGCACCGGTACCGCCCGCCACGCTCGACCAGTACGAGCGCACGTTCACGGTCTTCGCGCCCGTCATCTGGCGCAGCATCAGCGTCGCGCTGCTCACGACGGTGGTGTGCCTGCTCCTGGGCTACCCGCTGGCGTTCTTCATCAGCCGGCGCCGCGACCCCCGCGTACGGCTCCTCCTGCTGTTCCTGATCATGCTGCCGTTCTGGACGAACTTCCTGGTGCGTACCTACGCCCTCATCACGATCCTGCAGCGCGACGGGCTCCTCAACGGTCTGCTGCAGTCGCTGGGCGTGATCGCCGAGCCGCTGCAGATGCTGTTCACGCCAGGCGCTGTGCTCGTTGGCCTCGTCTACGGCTACCTGCCGTTCATGGTGCTGCCCATCTACGCCTCGGTCGAACGGCTCGACATGCGCTACGTGGAGGCAGCCAACGACCTGGGAGCGAACGACCTGCGAGCGTTCTGGCGCGTGGTGTGGCCCCTCACCCTCCCGGGCGTGATCGCCGGCTCGATCCTGGTGTTCATCCCCGCCATCGGCGCCTTCGTCACGCCTGACCTGATGGGCGGCACGCGCGGGCTCATGATCGGCAACCTGATCCAGAGCCAGTTCGGGGGCCGGGGCAACATCCCGCTCGGCAGCGCCGTGTCGATGGTCCTCCTCGCCCTGGTCTTCGTCGGCGTGCTCATCTACACCCGCTGGGGTCAGGAGGAGGACGCGTGAGCGTGCGCACGGCGAGTGGGCCCGCGCGCGACCGGGGCGAGGTCGACAGCGGGCGGCTGCGGCGCGACCTGGCGATCAGGCGCATCGGACGCGTTCTGCTGTGGGCCTCGCCGTTCGTCGTGTACCTCGTGCTGTGGGTGCCCATCGTGGTGCTGGTGGCGTTCTCGTTCAACGACGGGGCGTCGGTGTCCGTGTGGAACGGGTTCACCACACGTTGGTACGAGAACATCCTGAAGGGCACCATCACCGCCGGCACGGAGGCCGCGCGTTTCCAGACCAGCCTGCTGCTCAGCGCCGTCCGGAACTCCGTGTTCGTGGGCGTGGTCTCCACCGTCGTGGCGACGACGCTGGGGACCATGCTGGCGCTGGCGCTGGGCCGCGGCCGCTTCCCGGGGCGACAGACCCTGAACGCGCTGTTCTACCTGCCCGTCGTGATCCCCGACATCACGCAGGGCGTGTCGCTGGCGATCTTCTTCAACCTCGTGTTCGACGCCGTCCAGCGGGCGCTGGGCGTGAGGCTGGTACCGGGTTTCGGGACGATAATCATCGCCCACATCGCTTTCAACGTCTCGTACGTGCTCATCGTCGTGCGCGCTCGCTTGGCCACCATGGACCCCTCGCTGGAGGAGGCGGCCAGCGACCTGGGCGCGAACCGCTTCCAGGCGTTCTGGCGCGTGACGTTCCCCATCCTGATGCCGGGGATCCTCGCCGGCGCCCTGCTCGCGTTCACCCTGTCGCTCGACGACTTCGTCATCACGTTCTTCAACGCCGGCGTGGGCACGACGACCCTGCCGCTCTTCGTCTACGGGATGCTCAAGCAGCGCGTGCCGCCGGAGATCAACGCGATCTCCACGCTGATGATCCTCGTCTCGATAGTCCTCGTCGGGGCTTCTCTGCTGCTGCAGAGGCGCAGCGCGCGAACCTAGTTACCCCTTGAGGTGACGCTCCAGGAACGCGGCGGTCATGCGCAGCCAGGCGACCCAGCCGTCCCGCCCGGGCGGCCCATGACCGGCCTCCTCGTCGACGTAGTACTCGACGGGCACGCCGCGCTCCCGGAGCCGCTCCACCATCTGGTCGCTCTCCGCCTTGACCACTCGTGGGTCGTTGGCTCCTTGGATCACGAGTAGCGGCGCTCTGACCTGATCGACGTACGTGATGGGCGAGCGCTCGATGAGCATCTCCCTGTCCTCTTCGGCGTCGCCCACCCAGTCCTTCATGAACGAACGCCAGAACGGCGGCACGCTGCCGACGAACGTGATCAGGTTCGAGGGGCCCACGATGTCGACGCCCACGGCCCACCTGTCCGGCAGGCGCGTCACCGCCGACAGGGTCGCGAAGCCACCGAACGACCCGCCGAACACGCCCAGCCGCTCGGCGTCGACCCAGTCCAGCGTCGTGAGGTAGTCGGCCGCCGCCTCTATGTCCCGCAGCTCGCCGCCGCCCCAGTCGCGGTGGATGAGCTTCTGGTAGCTCTTCCCGTAGCCGGTGGAGCCGCGGATGTTGGGCGCCAGGATGCCTATTCCGCGCGAGAGCAGGTACTGGTAGAGCCCGTAGTAGGCGTAACCGGTCAGCTCCTGCGATTCGGGGCCGCCGTGGATCGAGAGGACGACCGGGAACGGCCCCTCGCCACGCGGCCGGTAGAGCCAGGCCGGTACGTCGCGGTCGAAGCTGGGGTACGCGATGGGCTCCGGGTCCACCATGTCGGCAGGGTCGAGGCCGCCCAGCATGCTCTGCTCGACGGCACGCATGTCACCCGTCCCCAGGTCGACGAGGAACAGGTTGCCTGCCTCCCGGGGCGTCGCGTAGGCCAGGAGGAGGGTCTTCCCACCCGGATGGACGGACGCGCCGAGCGGCTCGCCGAACGGCAGGTCGAACCCCGCGACCTCGCGCTCGCCGTCCGCTCCCACGGCGTACGCCTTCACGGCGAACATGCCGCGGTCGTTGACGACCGCCACCAAGACGTCCCTCGGGTGGTTGAGCAACGCGCCCGCGACGTCGGCATCGAGCCTGAGCACGGAGCGGCGCTCGGAGCCGTCCAGCGGGACATGCGCGAGGTACGTGTACTCGTGGTCGGCGTCGGTGAGCACGTAGATGCCGCGGCCGGAGGCGTCCCAACCGACTGGTGAGCGCTTGGCCTCCTCCTCACCGTCGCCCATGACGCACTTCTTCTCGCCCGTGGCCGTGTTCACGACCCACACCTTGTGGTGCGTGTTGCTGAGGATCTCGCGCACGATGAGCTGCTCCCCGTCGGGCGAGAAGTCGCCGGCGTAGAACTGGCCACCGGTCATCACGCGCTCCACCGCGCCGCTGGCGAGGTCCATGACCATCGCGTCCTGCTGCATCGGGTCACGGTCGTTCCCCGTGAAGGCCAGACGGCTCGAGTCAGGCGACCAACTGCCCAGGGTGTACTGAACCTGCGGGGCCGAGGTGACCGACCTGGGCCAGCCACCGACGTCCATGACGTGTATCTGGAACATCTCGTCGCCGTGGTGGTCGACCATCATGGCGATCCGGCGGCCGTCAGGCGACCACATGAACTCGTTGACCCTGTCCTGGCCCAGGACGGTCAGCTGACGGGCGAAGCCGCCCTCGGCCGGTTGGAGCCACACGCCGGGCAAACCCGTGGTGTTCGCCACGTAGGCGAAGGAGTCGCCGCCCGGCGAGTAGGCCGGCACGCTCAGCGCCCGCACCGCGACGTAGCGCTCGAACTGAGGGAGCTGCAACTCGGTGGACATCACCCAGGACGATAACCGCCCGGCGCAGGCCGTGGCATACTCGTGGCCATCCGTTCCCACCGGGGCGCATCCGAAAGCCCACGACGAGCGTAGAAGAGGTAGGTGCCTTAAGCGACTTGAGCGAGACGACGGTAAGCGACGCCACGCTCGCTTCGTCGCTGGCAGGCGGCGACGAGGGCGCCCTGCGTGAGCTGTACGAACGCCACGGCGGTCTGGTGCTGGCCCTCGCGACGCGCATGCTGGGCAGCCGCGAGGAGGGCGAGGAGGTGCTTCACGACACCTTCCTCAGGTTGTGGCGGAACGCAGCGAGGTTCGACCCGGACCTCGCGTCCGTGAGGACCTACCTCTACGCGGTCGCTCGCAACCTCAGCCTCTCGCGACTCAGGGCCCGGAAGGCCAGGCCCGTGAAGGCAGAACTGGACGAGCATCTGGCCGCCTATCAGGTGGCCCTCAGCGTGGACCCGGACCCGGTCCCACCGCTCATGGCGAAGCGGGCGCTGGCAGCGCTCGACGACGCGGAGCGCCTGCTGGTAGAGGAGGCGTTCTTCGGCGGTTGGTCCCACGCCGAGTTGGCCGAGCGACACGGGCTGCCGCTCGGCACGGTGAAGAGTCGGCTCAGGCGCGCGCTCGCCAAGATGCGCGCGGCTTTGGAGGAAGACAGGAAGTGAAGGAAGAAGGACGGCGAGGAACTGAGCGTCACGGCGAGAACGAGCCTTGGCTCGAGGACGCCGATGCCGCGGTCGCCGCGGAGGTGATGACGTCGTCGCTGGAGCCGGCCGAGCTGCCCGCCGGCGGCTGGGAACGGTTGCAGGCGGCTCTCGCCACCCCGGTAGCGGTGGACGAACCGGAAGAGCCCGCGGTGGGGCGAGACGGACGCGGCCCTGCGGCCGCTGCGCCGGCCGCTGACCTGCCGTACCGGAGGTCGTGGCCGGGGTTCGCCTGGGCGGCCGCGGCCGCGGTGATCCTGGTGGTCGCCGGGCT
>JBDZWC010000010.1:25762-41408 GCA_040256005.1 Deinococcaceae bacterium
CTGAGCGTGTGGGGCGTGCAGCAGGCCGCCGAGTCGGCGCGGCTGCGCGACGATCAGCGGATCCTCGCCTACTGGATGGGCAACCCCGAGATGCGGCTGGCTGCCCTGCAGCCCACGGGCGAGGCCGCGGACATGCGGATGGGCGTGCTGTGCATGCTGCCGGACGGCAGGGCGCTGATGCTGCAGCCCACCCCGGCTGGACGAGGCAGCACCTACGTCGTGATGGGCAGAGGACCGTCAGGGACCCGCGAGCTCGCGCGCGGCCCGGAGAACATAATGCAGTTCGACATCACCGGTGTCGACGTCGTGGAGCTGCGGCTCGAGGCCGGCGGCGAGGTCACCACGCTGGCTCGCGCGACCGTCGACTGACCGGGAACCCGCCCGACCTCCGGCGTACCGGGGCCGAGGGCCCCGCGACCCCTCAGCCCTCCAGCAGCCGCTCGACGGCTTCGGACGTGGGCAGAGACGGCTGGGCGCCCAGCACCGTGGTGGCTAGCGAACCCGCCGCGCAGGCGTGGCGCACGGCCGTAGCCAGCTCGGGTTCACCGGCTGCCAAGCGCGCAGCCAGGGCACCAGCGAAGGCGTCCCCGGCCGCCGTCGTGTCGACGACGCGGACAGCGAACGCCGGCTGTGTGCCCCCGTCGCCTTCCCGTGTCGCGTAGGCCGCGCCCTGCGCCCCCAGCGTGATCACGACGGCCGGGACCAGCTCCGTGAGTCGTCCGGCGGCGGCTTCGGGCTCGGCCACGATGTCGTCGGCTGCGACGTTCAGGAGGACGCCGGCCTCGTGCTCGTTGACGATCAGGTGGGTGACGTCCTGCAGCTCGGCGGGCGCGAGCGAGCGCGCCGGGGCCAAGTTGAGCACCACCAGCGCCCCAGAGCGCCGTGCGGCCCGGGCCGCCGCCAGCGAGACCGCCACCGGCACCTCCAGTTGAAGCATCAACACAGCGGTCCCGAGACCCACCGCGTCCAGGTCGGCCACCGCGAGCTCCGCGTTCGCTCCCGGCGACACGACGATCGCGTTCTGGCCGCTGTCGTCAACCTGGATGAAGGCGACGCCCGTGCGCGCGCCACTCGTTCGCACGCCGGCGACGTCGACGCCGGCTCGCGTGAGGGAGGACAGCAGCGCCCGGCCATGCGGGTCGTCTCCCACCCTGCCCACCATGCGTACCTGCGCTCCCAGGCGCGCGGCCGCCACCGCCTGGTTGGCCCCTTTCCCGCCCGGGAGCTCGTCGTGACCGCGGCCCAGCACGGTCTCGCCCGGCCGCGGGTGCCGCTCGACCCGCACCACCAGGTCCATGTTCAGGCTGCCCACGACGGTGACCAGCCCCGGCCGAGCAGGCATGCTCAGGGCCGCTCCCGGTCGGGGTTGAACCACACGATGAGGCTGGCCGCGTCTTTCGTCACGGGGTCGGTCATGTAGCCCTCGATGACGCCGAGCGCCTCGAACCCGTTGGCCAGCTGGAAGCTGAGGGTGGGGTCATGCAGTTCGCCGGCGGCGACCTGTCTGACGTACTCGGACACGCTCAGCTCGGCGGCGTGAGCGGCGTAGCCCGGCAGCGCCCCGCCCGCGACGATGCCGCGCAGGCCCAGCCGGCGGCACAGCGCCTGCCTGGCCAGGTAGAGCGCGGTACCGATGCCCTTGCCACGGTAGTCGGGGTGCACGCTCATGTCGGCGCCGTAGTACCAGTCCCCCGCCGGGTCGTGGTGCGCGTAGGTGCCGCCTGCGATAGCCTCGAGGAACGAGTGGTCCGGCCGCTGCAGGTCGAACGTCGTGAGGAACCCGGAGCCCAGCCCGACCACGGCCTCCTCACCCAACGGCGCCCCGTCGGGCGAGCGATCGGTGACGGCGACGAACTCCCCCTGCGGGAACACGCGCTGGTGTGCGAGGAAGTGCTCCTCCATCATGCGCTCGGCCTCGCTGAGATACGGGAAGCACACGACCTGCAGTCGCTCCAGAGCGGCCGCATGCTCCGGACGGGCCGGCACGACGCGGGCGTGCGGCCAGGGCCGGCGGCCCCCCTCAGCGGTCATGTGGTCAGCGCACCGAGTTCGTACCTCCGGTACGGAGCCTCGCTGGGTCGTCCCGTCACGGCCCACAACTCGCGGGTGCGCGGCCGCATGACGACGGCGCCGCAGGTGCCGACGTGGCTGGGCGGGACGCCCACGCGGCACACGGCGTCGGGGTCGGCGGTGATCGCCTGCAGGTAGGCGACGTCCATGTCCTCTCGAGCGGCCAGCTCCCGGGCCCGCGCGAGGCGTCCTTCGGACTCCGCCTGCGACATCGCCTCGCGCGGTCTCTCCACGCGCTTCGTGTCGGCGCTCAGGCAGTGGTTCGTGTGGACCAGGACCTCATCGACCAGAGGTTGGGAGGAGAGAGCGTCCGGCATGGCCTCCACGTTGGCGCCGTCGCCCGTGGCGTCCAGGACCAGGTAGTTGTGTCCGCCGGCCAACGGGGCCGACCCCAGGACCTCCAGCGCCGCCGCCGCGCTCTCCTGCTCGAGCATCGCCCTGACGACGAACGGCCAAGTGACCCCGACGCGGCCGCCCGCCGCGGTGAGGTTGTTGATCCCGACGCACACGCCTGCCTCGTTCATGCCGATCATGCCGAGGCACCCGGCCGTCGTCATGACCATGAAAGCCGGCTTCCCGGTCGGCCGCCCCTCGAGGAGCAGGAGGTGGTCCGCGGACCCCTCGTGCATGTCCCAGGTCTGGGCGAGGGCCGGAGCGCCGTCCGACATGCGGGAACCGGGCACCAAGAGCGCCGTGCAGTCGTCCTCGTCCCCGGTGGCGTGGCGGGGGCTACCGGCCAGCGCCGCCACCACGTCGACGAAGTCCGTGAAGCCGCCCGCGACGATCAGCTCCGCCGGGGTGACCCCGGCGCCGGCGGCCACGCCGCGCAGCTCCTCGGTCAGGGAGGGATAGCGCTCCTCGTGGACCGCCAGGCAGGCCTCGGCCAAGGACAGCACCTCGGCGCGGGTCGCCTCACGGCCCGACCAGGAAGCCGAGGCCGCCAAGGCGATGCGCTCCTCGGCGTACGCCCGCACCGAGCCGGCTGCGGCTCGACCGTGGGCCAGGCCCATCGCGTAGGGGCTGCCGCTGACTGTGACGAGAGATCCGCGCACGGTAGTGCCGATGATAGGCCGGTCGCGCTGGGCGGCGTGAGCCAGACGACGCGCCTCGGCTACCGGAGCACCGAGCCGTGATCGGTGCGCCAGGCCAGGGTCACCATCTGGCCGATCCTGTGCATGCCTTCGTAGCCGTGGTGCTGGTTCTGCACCCGCGCCACGATGGTCCGGCCCGAGCCCACCTCGACCTCGTAGCGGGCGTCGGTGCCCAGGTAGTGCGCGGCCGCCACGACGCCGGTGAGGCGCGACTCGCCCGCTGCGGGCGGCGGCGCCTCCGCGCCACCGGGCTCTACGCTCAGCTTCTCGGGCCTCACCGCCAACGCCACGGGCCCGTCTGTCAGCTCGGGGTCGCGCAGGGTGCCGCGCAGGGAGGTGCCGTCCGGCAGCCTCACGACGCCGAGCGCTCCCTCGACTCCCACCAGCTCGCCGTCCAGGAAGTTCGTCTCGCCTATGAAGTCGGCTACGAAGCGGCTGGTGGGGCGCTCGTAGACGTCCTCAGGGCGTCCCACCTGCAGGACCTTGCCCTCGTTCATGACGGCGATCCGGTCCGCCATCGTGAGGGCCTCCTCCTGGTCATGCGTCACGTAGACGAAGGTGATGCCCACCTGCTGCTGCAGGGTCTTGAGCTCGAACTGCATGGCCTTGCGGAGCTTCAGGTCGAGGGCCCCGAGCGGCTCGTCGAGAAGCAGCACCGCCGGCCTGTTCACGAGGGCCCGGGCCACGGCCACACGTTGCTTCTGGCCGCCGGAGAGCGCGCCGGGCTTCCGCTCGGCGACGTGCGGCAGGCGCACCAGGGTGAGCGCCTCCTCGGCCTTGCGCTTCGCCTCCTTGGTCGGCGTGTTGGCCATGCGCAACCCGAACATGACGTTCTGCATGACCGTCATGTGCGGGAAGAGCGCGAAGTCCTGGAAGACAGTGTTCACCGGCCGATGGAACGCCGGCACCCCGCGCATGTCGCGGCCCCTCAGCAGGACCTCGCCGCTGTCGGGCTGCTCGAAACCGGCGATCATCCGGAGCGTGGTGGTCTTGCCGCAGCCCGACGGGCCGAGGAGGGCGAAGAACTCCCCTTCGGCGATGTCCAGCTCCACCTGGTCGACGGCGAGCACGCGGCCGGCGGTGCGCCTCTCGCCGAACTCCTTCGACAGCGAGCGCAGCCTCACCGCCGGCACGCCGGGCTGGGCGGCGGGGGTGCGGGCGACTGTCACGGCGTCGGTCACGCCACGGCCCTCCCTGACGTCAGCGCCCGACGAAGATGCGGATCTCGTCCCAGGCCTCGTTGAGCAACGCCTCGCGCTCCTCGTCCTGGACGGCGAAGAACAGCCGCTCCTGGGTCTCCGCGCTGGGGTAGATGCCGGGGTCCTCGGCCAGCTCCTCGTCGATGAGGCCCATCTCGAGGGCCGCTCGGTTGGGCGTGCCGTAGGCCGTGTAGTTGGAGATGTCGGCGCCTACCTGCGGGTCCAGGATGTAGTCGATGAAGGCCTCGGCCAGCGCCTTGTTGGGCGCACCGCCGGGGATCGCGAGGCTGTCCACCCAGAAGTTCGCACCCTCCGCGGGGATGACGTAGGCGTAGGTGTCGCACTCGCACTCGTCCATCACCTGGAAGATGTCGCCCGAGTACTCGATGACCATGTCGACCTCGCCGCGGGCCAGCATCTCCTGGCCGTCGTCGCCGGCGATGTAGACGACGTTCTGACCGTTGTCGATGAGGAACTGCTTGGCCTCTTCGAGCTCAGCCGGGTCGGAGCTGTTGGGGTCGTGGCCGGTGAGGATCAGGGCCACGCCGAGCATCTGCGTGGTGTCCGCCAGCCATGCCACGGGGCCGTCGTGCGCGAACAGGTCGCTCCAGCTGGTCACCTCGTCCACGCGCTCGGTGTTGTAGCCGATGCCCGTGGTGCCCCACTGGTACGGCACCGTGTAGGCGTTGCCGGGGTCGAAGGGCAGGTCGAGGAACGTGTCGTCCACGTTGGCGAGGTTGGGGATGTTGGCGTGGTCGAGCTCCTCGAGCAGCCCCTCGGAGATCATCAACGTGGCGACGACGTCGGATGGCACCACGACGTCGAAGCCGGGGTTGCCCTGCCGCAGCCTGACGAGCATGTCGTCGTCGGTGGGGTAGGTGTCGTAGATCACCCGCACGTCGCACAGCTCCTCGAAGTTGGCGATCGTGTCTTCCGCGATGTAGGTGCTCCAGTTGTAGACAGACAGCGTCTGACCGGCGAAGCCCTCCGGGCACGTCCAGCCAGCCTGCGCGAGCGCCGTGCCGGAGAGGAACGCGAGGACGGCGGCGGTCAAGAGCAACGTGGTTCTACGCAACATCGGTCACCTCAAAATGTCGAGACGTATGTCGGGGCGCCTTCCCAGGCGTTCCCGCTGTGAGCGTTCAGGGAGGATAGCACCGCGTGGTCGCGCCGGCCGGAGCCGAGCGGCGTAGCGAGTTCACGCCGCGTTCACCTGCGCGTCGCCTTGATGAGCCTGTCGAGCATGGGGTCGCTGAGCACCCGCCTGAGCACGTTGACGATGTGCGCGTCCGCACCCACGAAGTAGCGGGTGCGTGGCCGGCGCTCGGTCAGCGCCCGGTACACCGCCCTGGCCACGGCGGCAGGGGGCGTGCCCTTGACCTCGACCTCCCTGGCGCCATCGAGGACCTCGTCCATGAGGCCCTGGTAGTAGCCGATCGCCTCGGGCGGCATACGTGCGATGCGCTCGTTGGCGTCGGCCAGCGACTTGGACCAGATGGGCGTCGCGATGCGACCCGGCTCCACCAGCGAGACCGGGATCCTCCAGGCCGAGAGCTCGCGCCTGAGGGCATCCGACACGGCCTCGAGAGCGAACTTGGACGCCGCGTACGCGCCCAGCAGGCGAGAGGACACCAGGCCGGAGATCGCGCCCACCATGACGATGCGGCCCTGGGAGCGCCTGATCAGCGGCATGAACGACTGGATGGTCGCGACCGCGCCGACGACGTTGACCTCCAGCTGCTGCCTGAGGTCCTCGAGGGGTACGAACTCCAGCGGCGCCGCTACGGCGATGCCCGCGTTGCTGACCACCCCGGCCAGCCGGCCGGCCTCGGCCTCCACGGTCCGAGTGACCGTCGCGAGCTGCTCCTGGTCGGTGACGTCGAGCCTCACGGGCCGCAGCTGGCCAGGGCCGGCGCCCGCTTCCGCCTGCAGCGCCCCTTCGTCCTCGGCGGTGCGGACACCCGCGAAGACCACGAACCCACGCTGCGCCAGCTCCAGGGCTATGGCCTTGCCGATGCCACTGGAAGCCCCCGTGACGACAACCGCGCTCGCGTCCGGGCGCTTCTCGTTCGCCTGCACCACGACATATTACTCGCTGGGGGAACGTCGGGCGCCCCCCAGCAGGGCGCGACGAAAGTCGTCAGGCACGCGCATCGGGCGCTGCGTGGCGTAGTCGAAGCACACGACGACGGCCTTGAACCGCGCCGCCGTTTCCCCGTTCGCGCTCAGCGTCTGCGCCAGCTCGAAGCTCGTGTTGCCCACCTTGACGACGCGCGTCGTGACCGCGCACTCATCCTCCAGATGGACCTGTCGCAGGAAGTCGATGGACAGGTGGGCGAGGATCAGGCCCTTGTCAGTCATGCCCAGCTCGCGTAGGAACGCCAGGCGGCCCAGCTCCGCGAAGGTCGCGTACACGGCGTTGTTGACGTGACCCAGGCGGTCGGTGTCGGAGAAGCGCAGCTGCACCGGGTAGGGCGGAGACACCGCGCCGGACGCCTCGGCCGGCGGCACGGGTCCGTCCTCGAGGCTCACGTCCGAGGCCTCACCGGACGCTCGGAGCCGCGCCGCGCCGCCGGCCCCGCCCGGCGCCGGGGCGACCGCTGGCAGTGGGGACAGTGGACCGTGCCTCTCTGGCCGACGACGGTCCTGACCATCTCCGTGCCGCAGCGGGGGCACGGTTGACCGCCCTTGCCGTACACGGCCAGGCGCTCGTAGAAGCCGCCGGCCTCACCGTCCACCCTGCGGTAATCCTTTATCGTCGTGCCGTTGGCGGCGATGCTCTCGGACAGCACGGCCCTGATGGCGGCCAGCAGCTCGGCCGCCTTCGCTCGCGAGACGTCGCGGGCAGAGGTCAGCGGGTGGATGCGTGCGCGCCACAGCGCCTCGTCGGCGTAGATGTTGCCGACGCCAGCGATGGGCCGCTGGCTGAGCAGGTAGGTCTTGACGGCCGTCCGGGACCGGCCCAGCCGCGCGGCGAAGTCCGCGGCGGAGAACGAATCGTCGAACGGCTCCGGACCCAGCGCCGCCAGCGTCGGCAGCGAGCCGTACTCTCCGGCCGGCACCACGAGGAAGCGCCCGAACCGCCTGGCGTCGCGGAAGTAGAGCGTCTCGGGCCCCTTCCCTGCCAGGTGCACCCTCACGCGGACGTGCTGGGCGGCGGGGCCGGTCGGTTCCTCGGCCGAGATCGAGCCCGTCATCCCCAGGTGGATCACCAGCTCGTCGCCAGCCGACAGAGGCGCCAGTATGAACTTGCCGCGCCGGCCCACGCTCAGCACGCTCTGACCGGCCGCCCGCTCCAGCGAGGCGTACTTGGGGCCCGCCGGCGCCAGCAGCTCGACGCGCTTCAGCACGCGACCCGCCAGCCAGGGCTCGAGCTCCCGCCTCACCGTCTCCACCTCAGGCAGTTCTGGGATACGTGATCTTCCCTTCGTACAGCGCCCGGCCCACGATCGCCCCCTGTAGGCCCAAGGACTCGTACAGGACCAGGTCGTCGTCCGACCCCACCCCGCCACCGGCGTAGAGCGCGCCCGGGAACGCGTCCCGCACGGCCCGCACCGGCCGGTCGTCGATGCCCTGTAGCGTGCCGTCCCTGGAGACGTCGGTGAAGATGAGCAGCTCCACGCCCGCTTCGTGCATCGCCCGCGCCAGGTCGGCGGCCGCGACGTCTGTCTCTTCGGTCCAACCGCTCACCGTCACCCGGTCGCCGCGGGCGTCCACCGAGACGACGACACGCCGAGGGCCGAACCGTTCCAGCAGCTCTCTCACGAGCGCCGGCTCCCGCACCGCTGCCGTCCCCACGACGACGCGAGCGGCGAACTCCAGTCTCGCCGCGGCCTCCGCGACGCTCCTCACGCCTCCCGCGACCTCGACCTTCGCGTCCACTCCACGGCAGGCGGCGGCGATCGCGAGCTGGTTCGAGCCGGACCCCAGCGCGGCGTCGAGGTCCACGATGTGGAGCCAGCGCGCCCCTTGCGCGTCGAACCGTCGCGCGGCCTCAAGGGGGTCGGCGTGGTAGACGGTCTCGCGCTTCGGGTCGCCCTGCAGCAGCCTCACGGCCCGGCCTTGGCGGACGTCAACACAGGGGATGACCTCGAACATGCTGCGCAAAGCCTAACGTCAGGGGGCGATTCACGGGACCCCGGCCCGGAACATGGCGGAGCCACGGACCCGGCGTGGACGTCTGCGCTCCAGGCGGACAGAGACCGTCTAGGTCCGGACCTGAACGGCGACGAACTCGTCCGCGCCGCGCCGTTCGACCAGCTCTCTCACGGGCCTGCCGCGCGCCAGCAGCTCGGGCACGGTGATGAACGTCATCTTCTGCTTGTACTCGCCCAGCACTTCGTCGAGCGCCGCCAAGAGGGCAGCGCGGTCAGGCTCGTCCTCGGGGGCTGCCGTGTGCAGGGCCTCGTGCATGAGCACGATGGCTCCGGGCCTCAGCGCCTTGCGCAGGCTGGCGGCCAGCTCGGCCACCGTGTGCTTACGCCAGTCGCCGAGCGTCGCGCTCCACAGCACACACTCCAGGCCGGCCCGCTTCACGGCGCGAGCCACGCTCAGGTCGTGATGACCGTACGGCGGTCGGAACAGCGGTGCGGCGACGTCGCCGATGGCGGCGTGGCCCCGACGTACCTCGGCGGCGATCTCGTCCGGGGAGAGCCTCACCAACGACCTGTGCGTGAGCGAATGTGACGCCACGGCGTTGCCCGCCGCGACCATCTGGGCGACGACCTCTGGGTAGCGCTCGGCGCTCTCCCCGACGACGAAGTGCGTCGCCCGCGCGCCGTGCCTGGACAGCACATCCAGGAGCGCCGGCGTGTACGCGGGGTGCGGCCCGTCGTCGAACGTCAGGGCAGCGACGCTGTCCGCTGTACGGACCGACCTGAGGGCACCGTAGAGCCGTCCGAGGACGACCCTGCGCGCCGCCCGGTAGGCGCGGGCCGCCAGGCCGCTCGGCGCTCTTGGCCGAGTCGAGGGTTCAGCCCGCCCAGACCCGGAAGCGGACAGAACCCACCCACCTTCCCAGCCGGTTGGCCAGGTTCCGCACGTACTTGGCTCTCTCCGAGCGCGAGAACAGCCGGGGGAACGACCTGAGAAGCGAGAACACCGAGAGGACCGTTGCCTTGGGCCCCAGCGGCGGCATGCCGAACCGCTGGTAGTCGCGTTGTAGCTGAGCGTGAGCCTCCCCGTACCTGAAGGACTGCCGGAAACTGCCGCGCAACGTGGGCCGCAACCGGATGTGAACGACGGCATCGGGCTCGAACCAGATCTCGTGACCGCTCAGCTGAACCCGCCACGCGAAGTCGGTGTCCTCCAACACCCGGTAGGCCTCGTTGAAGCCACCCACCGACTCGAAGACGTCACTGCGAACGCCCAGCCCGCAGCCGCCCGCGTGTGGCAGGAAGGCTGGCCGCCGGTACGGGATCAACCCTTCCGTCTGCGCCTTGCGGCCCTGTTGGGCCGCGTGCGGGTTGAGTGCGGTGTACTCGAACCGGGAGGCGACCACCGCGTGGTTCTCGAGCGCGGCGGCCATCGCCTCCAGCCAGCCGGATCCCACCACGTCATCCGCGTCGACGAAGGCCAACAGGTAGCCCCTCGCGTTGGCTGCTCCCACGTTGCGTGCGTACGCGGCGCCCACCCGGTCAGAGGCGTCGACGCGGACGACACGGTCGTACCCCGCCACCAACGCCTGCACCCGCTCGGTGACGCCGGATCCCGGCGGCGAGTTGTCCGCGACTATCACCTCGTAGTCGCGGGTCGTCGACTGGGACAGAAGTGAGCGCAGCTGCTCCTCCAGCTGCGCCGGGTCTCCTCGGAACGGGACTATGACGCTCAACATGGGCACCCCTGTGCTACCTCATCCGCTGGCCACCAAACTACCAGCGTCTTCGGGATGCCTGCAGTGGCGACTGCGGTCCTCCGTACGGTACGAGCACCGGCCGCCGGGTCGCCGCGGCGGACCGCCGCGGCACGGCACGCGGAGCCTGGGCCGGTCAATGCATCAGCCGGCCTTGACGAGGGCCGAAGGGAACCCTTACCTTAGCGGGATGCAGTCTCGCAGGGACGCGATACTCAACCTAGCCTCCCTGCTCCACACCGCTCCCGGCAGCGAATCAGAGGTGGAGGCAGAGGGCCTCCTCGAGCCCAGCGAAGAGCTGCTGGCCGCCGACGGCCTGACGCTCGACGGGCCGGCCGAGTGGGAGCTCCACGTCATCAACACCGGAGGCGACGACGACTTCGTCGTCAACGGCGAGGTGCGGGGCACGGCCGTGCTCGAGTGTCGGCGCTGCCTCACCAGGGTGACCGTGGACCTGGAGACCGACTTCGTGTACCCCATGAACTACAGGCCATCGGACCGTCCGCTCCGGTTGGAGGAGCTGGAAGAGGCCGACGAAGAGCTGCTCGTGTTCGGTCAGCCCCAGGTGGATTTCGCTCCGCTGCTCACGGAGCTCCTCGCGATCGAGGTGCCCCTCACCGCCCTCTGCAAGGAGGACTGCCTCGGCCTCAACGAGGAGGGCGTGAACCTCAACGAGCACCCCGAGCTGGCCGGGCAGCAGCCGAAGCCCAGCGAGGGCCCTGCTAGGATCAAGGGTCTCGACGAGGCCCTCGAGCTGCTCGACAGGAAGACGAGGGCCTGAGAAGAGCGTGAACGAAGTGCCGGGTCCGCCCACGCGCGGGGCCAGGAACTCGTAAGCTAACGGGCGGCCCGCTCACGGGCCACCAGGAGAGAGACCAAGTAGATGGCAAAGCACCCAGTACCCAAGAAGCGCACCTCGCGCGCCAGCCGTGACGCCAGGCGTTCCCACCACGCGTTGAAGGAGCCGGCGCTCGTGGCCTGCCCGCAATGCAAGGAGCCCAAGCCGCCTCACGTCGTGTGCCCAGAGTGCGGCTACTACGACGGCCGCCAGGTCTTCGCAGAGGCATAACGTCATAGGAAACGTCGGCGCTAGCGGGCGTAGCGGCACGAGGGCAGGCATCACCCTCCTCGGGGCCTACGCCCCGCCGAACGTGCTCAGCAACCACGACCTCGAGCGGATGATGGACACGTCCGACGAGTGGATCACGTCGCGCACCGGCATCAAACGGCGCCACGTGGCCGGCGAGGACGAGTTCACCAGCGACCTGGCGTTCCGGGCGGTGGAGGACCTGCTGGCTCGCCACGGCGACGATGCCCTGGCGGGCGTGGACATGGTCATCATCGCGACCAACACGCCGGACGCCCTGTTCCCCGCCACCGCCGCCCTGGTGCAGGACCGCTTCAAGCTGACCGCCGGGGCGTTCGACCTGCTGGCCGCCTGCCCGGGCTGGATCTACGCCGTGGGCGTGGCGCGCGGGCTGGTGGAGACCGGCCAGTGCCGCCGCGTGCTGGCGATCGGCAGCGAGGCCCTCACCAAGATCGTCGACTGGGATGACCGCTCCACCGCCGTGCTGTTCGGCGACGGCGCCGGCGCCGCGATCATCGAGGCGGTGCCCGAGGAGTTCGGCGTCCGGTCGGTCGTCATGGGCGCAGACGGCTCGGGCGGTGAGCACCTGCATCGCCGGGCGGTAGGCAAGTGCCTGCCGGGCGGCGTGCCCCTGGCCGAGCACGTCTACATGAACGGCCGCGAGGTCTTCAAGTTCGCCGTGCGCGTGATGACCACCTCCACCTTCGAGGCCATCGAGAAGGCCGGGCTGACGCCCGCGGACATCAGCCTCTTCGTCCCCCACCAGGCGAACCTGCGCATCATCGACGCCGCCCGCGAGCGTCTCGGGCTCGAGCGCGAGCGGGTCGTCGTGACGGTGGACGAGTACGGCAACAACTCCACGGCCAGCATCCCCCTCGCGATGCAGCACGCCCTCGATCAGGGCCAGATCAGCCCGGGCGACAACCTGTTGCTGGTCTCCTTCGGCGCCGGCCTCACCTGGGCCGCCTCGGTGGTCACGTGGGCGCCGACGCCAGCTTGACGTCAACGAGAAGAGAGATCGTCGGGGTCTTCCCCGGCCAGGGCTCACAACGCGTCGGCATGGCGCGCGAGCTCTACGACTCCTCGCCGGCCGCCAAGCAGGTGCTGGACACCGCCGAATCCGCCCTACCCGGCCTGCTAACGCTCATGTGGGAAGGGCCGGAGGAAGAGCTCCGTCTCACTGCGAACCAGCAGCCGGCTCTCGTCGCGGCCGGAGCGGCCGCCTACGCCGCCTACCTCGAGGCAGGCGGGCCGGTCCCGGCGTACGCCGCGGGCCACAGCCTGGGCGAGTTCACGGCCCTCGTGGCGGCGGAGGCGCTGGACTTGTCCGACGCCGTGCGGCTGGTGAGGGCGCGCGGGGAGTACATGCAGGACGCCGTGCCCGAGGGCGTGGGCGCCATGGCCGCCATCCTCAAGGTGGACGCCGCCACGGTCGAGCAGGCGCTGGAGCGGAGCGAGAGCGTAGGCGTCGTCGAGGTCGCCAACTACAACGCGCCGGGCCAGACGGTGATCTCCGGAGAGGCCGCGGCGGTCGAGGCGGCTTCGGCCGCGCTGAAGGAGGTCGGCGCCCGCGCCATCCCGCTCAAGGTCTCGGCGCCGTTCCACTGCAGCCTGATGGCGCCGGCAGCCAGGCGACTGGCAGCCGACCTGGCGGACGTGCGTTTCGCGCCGCCGCGGTTCCCCGTCGTGAACAACGTGACGGCCCGGCCGTTGCCCTCGCCAGAGGCGGCGCCGGAGCTGCTCACGGCGCAGGTCACGGGGAGCGTGCGCTGGGTGGAGACCGTCAACTGGCTGCACGCCGCGGCCGGCGGCGCCGCCGCGTTCCTGGAGTTCGGCTCCGGTGACGTGCTCACGAACCTGATCAAGCGGACGTTGCCAGGCGTCGTCGTCGCCTCGGTGACGGACCCGGACAGCCTCGAGGAGGTGCTGACCCTGTGAGGGAGGAAGGCGGCCGCACGGCGCTGGTGACTGGATCGAGCCGGGGCATAGGGCGGGAGACCGCCGCGCTCCTCGGCACGCTCGGCTACAGGGTGGCCGTCCACTACGCCTCGTCGGCGGGCCCGGCGGACGAGGTGGTGGCCGAGCTGCGCGCGGCCGGCTGTGACGCCGAGGCGTTCCAGGCGGACGTGGCCTCGCCCGAGGCGTGTCAGGAGCTCATCAAGGCCGTGGCCGACCGCTTCGGCGGCCTC
Source organism: Deinococcaceae bacterium (assembly GCA_040256005.1). Classification (GTDB taxonomy): domain Bacteria; phylum Deinococcota; class Deinococci; order Deinococcales; family Trueperaceae; genus DASRWD01. The sequence continues at coordinate 39,250 of JBDZWC010000010.1, forward strand.
GACGTCCTCGTCAACAACGCCGGCATCACGCGCGACGGCCTCGCGCTGCGCATGAAGGACGACGACTGGCGCAGCGTCATCGACACGGACCTCTCGGCCGCGTTCTACCTGTCCCGCACGGCGCTGCGTCACCTGCTCAAGTCATCAGCCGGACGCATCGTCAACGTGAGCTCCGTAGTGGCCCTGAGGGGCAACGCCGGGCAGGCCAACTACGTGGCGGCGAAGGCGGGGCTCATCGGCCTGACCAAGGCCCTGGCCCGCGAGTACGGCAGCCGCGGCCTGACCGTCAACGCCGTGGCGCCGGGGTTCATCGAGTCGGACATGACCGACGCGCTACCGGAAGACGTGCGGGAGCGCTACCTGCAGGAGATACCCGCCGGCCGCTTCGGCAGCACGCGCGACGTCGCGCACGCCATCGCCTACCTCGCGAGCGAGGCAGCGGGCTACGTCAACGGCCAGACGCTGGCGGTTGACGGTGGCATGGTCATGCCGTAATGATTCGGGGGCCTTCAGCAAGGCCCGACGCGCGCGCACGTGGCCGCCGCCCACACCCTCGACGACAGGGGCGGCCGCCCAGGGGCACGTCCGCCCACACGCCAGGCGACACACCGGGCACAGCGCGACTAGGATGGCTCAGGAGGAAAGTCAACGTGGACGAGCAAGAGATACTCGAGAAGGTCAAGGACATCATCGCCGACAAGCTGGACGCTGACTCCGGCGAGGTCACGACGGAATCGCGTTTCCAGGAGGACCTGGGCGCCGACTCCCTCGACGTGGTGGAACTGATCATGGGCCTGGAAGACGAGTTCGGGGTCGAGATCTCCGACGAAGAGGCCGAGGGCATCCGCACCGTCGGAGACGCCGTCAAGTTCATCGCAGACAAGCAGTAAGAGCGAGAAGACTCCCAGGCACAGCCCGGGGCCGTGCCGTCTAGTACCCTTGCCTACGCTATGAGACGTGTCGTGGTGACGGGGCTTGGACCCGTGACGCCGATCGGGGTCGGAGCCCAAGAGTTCCTCAGCGCCCAACACGAGGCGAGGAACGGCATCCGCCGGATCACGAGGTTCGACGCTTCCGACCTCTCGGTGCAGATCGCCGGCGAGGTGGACGTCGAGGTGGGCGACTACATCGATCGCCGCGAGGCCAGACGCCTGGATCGGTTCGTGCAGTTCGCCCTCATCGGGGCGGAGCTGGCCCTCAAGGACGCCGGGCTGAGCGAGGCGGAGGTCGCCGGCGAGCACGCCGGCACCTGCATCGGCTCGGGCATCGGCGGGCTGGAGACGTGGGAGGCCCAGTCGGACATCGTCCACGAGCGTGGCGCGATGCGCATGAGCCCCTTCTTCATCCCCATGCTCATCGCCAACATGGCCAGCGGTCACGTGGCCATGCGCTTCGGTCTCACGGGGCCCAGCTCGAGCGTCGTCACGGCCTGCGCCACCGGCTCCGGCAACATCGGCGACGCGTTCAGGATGATCCAGCGAGGCGACGCCGACATCATGTTCGCCGGCGGCACCGAGGCCTGCGTCACGCCCATGGGCATCGGCGGCTTCGCTGTCATGCGCGCGCTGTCCACCCGCAACGACTCGCCCGAGACCGCCAGCCGGCCGTTCACGGCCAGCCGCGACGGCTTCGTGGCCGGTGAGGGCGCCGGCATCCTCGTGCTCGAGGAGTACGAGCGCGCGGTCGCCCGCGGCGCCCGCATGTACGCCGAGATCGTGGGCTTCGCCACCAGCGCGGACGCCCACCACATCACGGCGCCGGCCCCCGGCGGCCGCGGCGCCGCGCGGGCCATCAGGTGGGCGCTGCGCGACGCCGGGTTGGAGCCGCAGGACGTGGGCTACATCAACGCGCACGGCACCAGCACCGAGGCGAACGACCTCAACGAGACCCTCGCCTTCAAGTCGGTGTGGGAGGGCCACGGCGCCGTCCCGCCCGTGAGCAGCACGAAGTCCATGACAGGGCATACGCTGGGCGCGGCCGGCGGTATCGAGGCGATCGCCACGGTACAGGCGCTGGACTCGGGCGTCCTGCCCCCCACCCGCAACTACTTGGACCCCGACCCTGAGCTGGACCTCGACTACGTCCCCAACGAGGCGCGCTCGCAGCAGGTCGACGTCGCGATGTCGACCAACTTCGCCTTCGGCGGCCAGAACGCCTGC
>JBDZWC010000106.1:0-10202 GCA_040256005.1 Deinococcaceae bacterium
GAACGTCGTCTGGCACGAGTCGAAGGTGACCCGAGAGGTGCGCGCCGCGCTGAAGCAGCAGACGCCCTGCGTGCTGTGGTTCACGGGCCTCTCGGGCGCGGGCAAGAGCACGATCGCGAACGCGCTCGAGCAGCGTCTCGCGTCCCTCGGTCACCACACCTACCTGCTGGACGGCGACAACGTCCGCCACGGGCTCAACAAGGACCTCGGCTTCACCGACGAGGACCGCGTCGAGAACATCAGGCGCATCGGCGAGGTCGCGAAGCTGTTCGTCGACGCCGGCCTCATCGTCATCACCGCGTTCATCAGCCCGTTCCGGTCGGACAGGCAGATGGCGCGCGAGCTCTTCGAGGCGGGCCAGTTCATCGAGGTGTTCGTCGACACGCCCCTCGAGGTCGCGGAGAGGCGGGACCCCAAGGGCCTCTACGCGAAGGCGCGCACCGGGCTCATCAAGAACTTCACGGGCATCGACTCGCCGTACGAGCGGCCTACCGGGGCGGAGATCGTGCTGGATACCGTCGAAGAGGACGTCGAGTCTGCTGTCCGAACGGTTGTTGGTGTCCTGAATCAGCGCGGTTTCTTGTCAATCGACGACGCTCTCGACGACCCAGGTGGCCAATGAAACCAGGTACTCCCAGACCCACATGAGCAAGAGAGTTCGCGGCCTGGTGGGCGGCGCCCTGGTCAGGGGCACTGTCCTGAACGTTCTGGGGCTGGCGTTCCCACTTCTAGCGGCGCTCTTCACGTTTCCCCGCCTGATAGCGGAACTCGGCACCGTCAGGTTCGGCGCCCTGTCTATCGCGTGGACGTTGACGGGCTACGCGAACATCTTCGACTTCGGACTAGGCCGCGCCCTGACCCTGTTGGTAGCGCGTGCGCTGGGACGCGGCGACAGGTCCGAGGTCAACCCAACTGCTTGGACAGCCCTACTGGTCAGCCTGGGAACGGGACTGCTCGCGACTTTGATCCTTCATGTCCTGGCAGCACCCATCGTCGATTCCGTGCTCCGGCTCGACGGACCGATTCGTGACGAAACGCTGCGGGCATTGCACCTCATCTCATACTTTCTTCCGGTGGTCATCCTGGTGACCGGCCTACGCGGGCTTCTAGAGGCTTATCGCCTTTTCGGGGTGACCAACCTGATACGGACTCCCTTCGGGGTCCTCAACTATCTCGTTCCTCTTGCCATCGCATCGCGGCTTGCCCAGCTCGAGCCGGTCGTCCTCGGCGTGGTGCTCGTGCGATGTCTCGAAGTGATCTGCTATTTCGCAGCAGCAAGATGGCTGCTCGACGACTTCACTTCCCGCATTCGTGTGTCACTTGACCGTTTGAAGGCGCTATTCAGGTTCGGCACATGGATGACCGTGAGCAACTTGATTGCTCCGATAATGCTGAACTTCGACCGGTTCTTCATAGCATCTCTCACCACCCTTGGAGACGTCACCTACTACGTGACACCGCAAACGGTCGTAACCAGGATGCGGATCGTGCCGACCGCTGTGATGTCAGTTCTGTTCCCCAGCTTTTCTAGCCTGGCCGCGACTCAGCCGCAACAAACCAAACGGCTGTATCGGCAGTCCATCCGGTCGATCGCGTTACTCATGGGGCCACTGTCGCTGGCGGCCGTTCTGTTTGCCAAGCCTGGTCTGACACTATGGGTGGGCCCTGAGATTGCGGAGAAAAGCTACCGCGTGGCTCAGTATCTCGCGATAGGCGTGTTCATACACTCGTTAGGACAGACGCCTTTCACGCTCTTACAAGCGCTAGGGAGAGCCGCGGCGACCGCTCAAGTTCACTTGGCGGAGGTGCCGCTGTACGTCCTCTACCTGTACCTGCTGGTCCGGTCAATGGGGATAGAGGGAGCCGGTCTCGCATGGCTGATACGTGTAACGCTGAGTACCACCGTGTTGATGGTCTTGGCTAATCGGACATTCAGGGGACGAGAACGAGTCGGCGGGTCGCCCGTGATGGAGTCGTGAAGCCAACTTTGGCTGCGCTTGGCGCAGTTGACCGCTACAACTACGGAGACCTCCTGTTCCCCTTGGTGCTCAGCAAGGCATGGGCGAAGCTTGGGCTCGACCAGAACGTTGCGGCGTACGGCATGAGGGCAAGCGATCTCTCGAGGTTCGGCGCCCTGCCAACACGCTCCTATCGTGATCTCCTCCACGACATAAGGGACAAGACGGTCGAAGGGCTCGTTCTCGCCGGCGGAGAGTTGTTGGGCTCTAGGTGGAGCACGATGCTCATGTATCTCAGCACGACGCTCGGAGCCAAGTCGATGAAACTCGCGCGCCAGGCGATTGGCGCGGAGACCTTGGACCGTTTCGTCCGCTGGGCCCACGGGGCGCCGAGCGCTTGGCCGTGGGTGCTGGCGCCTAACGATCTTCCCAGGGTGGTGCCGGTCGCCTATAACGCCGTTGGGGGCATAACTGCACTTCAACGGATGCCCCTTGCGGAGCTAGCGGCCGTCGTCGCCAAGCTTTCGCAGGCAACGTACGTCTCGGTTAGAGATTCGGTGACCGCTTCGAAGCTTCGCAGCGCTGGGCTCGACGGTGTGCATTTGGCGCCAGATTCCGCGGTCCTAATCTCGGACTTGTTTCCTATCGAGCACTTGGCCACCCTCGTAAGACCTAGCCTCGTGGAGTTGGCCTCCAGGAACTCGCCGTACTTGGCGATCCAAGTCAACAGTCCGGTGGGCTCCGAGCATGTCTCCACCCTGGCGACACAGATCGATGAAGTAGCAGATTCGTTAGGCCTCAGCGTAGTTCTCGTTCCGATAGGTCGGGCGTCGGGACACGAAGACCACGTGCCGCTCAGCCGCATCGGGAAACGTAGCCGCACACCCGTCAGTTCCATTCCGGACGATGCGACGGTATATGAGGTGATGTACGTGATCGCGAGCGCCTCGATCTTCGCCGGCACGAGCCTCCATGGCTCAATCACGGCCTTCGCATTCGACCGTCCACATCTCGCCATTAGCAATCGCGTACCCAAGCTTCTAGCCCACCTGGAAAGCTGGAGTCTCCCAGAGTTGACCGTTGGCGTGGATCCGGCGGTCTTCGCCTCAGCAGTACAGGCGGCTCTCAAGCTCGATCCGGATCGTCTACGCAAGGCCAGACTGACGGCTCAAGCGAGCGCATGGGAGAACTTCTCACGAATGGCCCAGTCCCTAACATGAAGGAGCCAATCGGGAACGGAGCGGGCCCAAGCCTCTTCATCGTGGGAGCGGCGAAGGCTGGCACGACAAGCATCTATTCGTACCTCGCTCAGCATCCTGACGTGTTCATGTCCTCCGTGAAGGAGCCACACTTCTACTCGCGCGTGCGACCCAGCGCTGAGCAGCGAGCAATCATGCGGCACATCGTCAGCGACGAAGCAGAGTATCGGCGGCTGTTCGAGGGATCAGAAGGCTTCCGCGTTATCGGCGAGGCGAGCCCTTCCTACCTCTGGGAACAGGGCACAGCGCATCGATTGGCTGAAACTCACCCTGACGCCCGCATCGTCGCGGTCCTCAGAGACCCTGTCGAGAGGGCGTTCTCCCACTACCTCATGGACCTCAAGCTAGGCGTCCAGTCGCTTCCCTTCCTGGAGGCAGTGGAAGCCGATGAGAAGCGCAAGGAGAAGGGCTGGGGCGTCTCTCACCTCTATCTGGAACTGGGCTTCTATGGCGAACAGCTGGAGCGGTACTTCGCGGTTTTTCCTGCCGAGAAGCTCCTCGTGCTGACCTTCGATGAACTCACCAACAGTAGGGTTGAGACCATAGCGCGCCTCTTTGAGTTCCTGAACTTGGAACCCGCCGACCCTAGCAGGATCGACCTGGATGCAGTACACAATCGGTTCGCGGCGCCCAGGGGCTGGCTGGCTCGTCGTATGCTCAGTTCCGATCTGGTCAGGTCGGTTGGAGATCGATTGCCGCGTCCGTTCAGACGCGCGGTTCGTCGGCGAGTACTGGAGCGACACGGCGTCGATAAGCCAAAGATGGCGGAGGACGAGCGGTCGTATCTGAGGTCTCGGTACGACGCTGACACGCGAAGGTTGGAAGAGTTGCTGGGACGTCGCATGCCGTGGAGCCAGAGGTGACGGTAGCCGAACTAGTGAAGCGCACCGCCGTAGTGGTTCTCAATTGGAACGGGATCCGAGACACCTCGGACTGCATCGCATCGCTGGCCCAACTCACGACCCAGCCAGGGAAAGTAATTGTTGTGGACAACGCGTCGCAGGACGGCTCTGAGAACGCCCTGCGCACTGGGTTCCCGTGGGTCCAGGTGGTTCAGGCGGGCCGCAATCTGGGCTACGCGGGGGGCAACAACCTGGGTATCAGGACAGCGCTGGACGGCGGGGCGGATCTCGTCTGGATCCTCAACAACGACACGATCGTGAGCCCAAGCGCGTTGGAGCACCTGATCGAACGAGTCGTAGCAGATTCCACCATCGCGGTCTGCGGCTCCACGCTCGTGCACGCAGACCAACCCCGAAAGGTCCAGGCGCTGGCCGGGGCCAGCTACAACCGATGGCTTGGTGTGGCAACGCCGATCGGAGCAGGCCTGGACCTAAGTGCTCTGCCCCCGGTCCAAGAGGTCGAACGGCAGCTTGACTACGTCGTCGGGGCTTCAACACTAGTCACCCGCAGGTTCGTCGAATCGGCAGGCCTCATGGACGAGGGTTATTTCCTCTTCTTCGAAGAGTTGGACTGGATAGCGCGACTGCCCGACGGCATGAGGCTAGGTTGGGCTCGGGATAGCGTCGTCCATCACAAGGACGGGGCCACGATCGGCCGCAATCGAGGTTCAGCTGACCCCATGCCCCAGAGGCTCCGCTACGAGTACTTCATGGTACGTAGCCGCCTCAGGTACGCCTGGCGCCACGTGCCTATAAGCCTGCCTTCCCTCCTTCTCGTCACGTTGGCAACGGTAATTGGCCGGTTGCTAAGAGGTCACGTGACGCGGGCCTGGATCCTACTAAGGGCCCTGGTCGCAGTAGCGACGGGGATCGGCGTGCCTCGATCGGCCAGCGACCTAATCAGGAGCGTCCAAGCATGATCGCTGCCTTGTTCTCGGCGGGCTCGGCCCTTGCGACGGTGGGCCTCTGGTTCAGTCATTACCGCTCTACTATCCTCTTGCTCGTAGCAGCCCTAGTACTGTTCCAAAACCCAGTCGCTATGGTCGCTTTGAGAACGGGTGCCGTACCCATTGAGCAGGGTGAAGCCCTCCTGATCGCCAAAGAAGTCGTCGCCCTAGTCGCACTCCTGCTAGCGAGCTTTGCCCTCTTCGCTCGCTCCTTGAAAACGGGCAGGGTTCGGCTCGGTCGCACCGAGCGCCTCTCCCTCGTCTACTTCGCGATTGTCGGATTCTCATTCGTTACGAGCGACGCGGTCTCGCTGACTGCCAGCTTGGCCGGGGTGAGAAGCCTGGTGATCCTCCCTGCCCTGTTTCTGCTGGGGCTCTGGCTGGGCGCCACGGAGGACGACGTACGCAACATGCAGAGACTACTCGTCATCATCGCCGCTGCTCTCGCGATTTTCGGGCTGGTCGAAGCCTACCTATTGCCGGACAGCTTCTGGCTCGCGATCGGACACGAGGAGTACTACCTGATGAAACGTGGCCGTCCTATCCAGGGGCTCTTATACGGCAACATGAGGTTCTGGATCGACGGCACACCGGTGCGCCGCATCGCGTCAATCACTGGTGACCCCTTGATATCTAGCTACCTGATCGCATTCGGATTGTGGCTGCTGGCGTCGTACGCAATACTGCGCCGACGCGTTCGCCTATCGATGGTTGTCCTGACCGCAATACTCGCAAGCGCTCTGTTCCTAACGTTCAGCCGGGGAGCGTTCGTGACTCTCGGCGTCGCCGCCGTATTGATCGCGCTGAGAGGGCGACGCTCATTGACTCCAGTTTGGGTCACGGCTCTAGGCTTCGTGACTGCAATTCTGGTCGCCGTGACGTTGGGGGACCAGATCCTCCAGTTCACGACTGGCGCAGGCCACCTCAACCAGATCAAACTAGGCATGCAGACGGCGCTGACGGCGCCGCTTGGTCACGGCACGGGCACCGCGGGCGCAGTCGCGGCCTCATACGTCTTGGCGGCAGGCGGGGATGGCACGATAGCTGCGGATTCTTTCATCGGCTCGCTCCTCATTCAGGTGGGACTACCCGGTCTGGTCCTGTTCGTCGCAGTGATGCTCTCCATGGTGCACGAGCTCTATCGCTGCGCCCTCCGCTCATCAAGATCGACGCTCAGGTGGTGGCATGTGGCCGCAGCGACGTTCCTCTCCGGACTCTTCGTCGTCAGCACCGTTAACGAGGCTGGTTATGGGTTCGCCGCGGCTGGGCTCGTTTTCATCTGGGCAGGCATGCTAGTCGGCGCCGAGCGGGACATACACACCGTCGAACGAGTCAGATTGGCGAGCGAGATGAGCCAGCCCACGCCGGTGCGCAGCGTGCTGGAGCCCCGCGGCCTGGCGCACGGCTGATCAGGTGTCAAGCGACGTGACTTCTGTCGAACCTGGAAGGACGGCGCCACCTGGAGGACGTCCCGTCTACGTGGTCTGGAAGGGATATCAGCGCAGGGCCGAGACGCTGGCGCCATTGCTGAACGCCGATGTGGTCTTCATGCCTCACCACTTTGCGGCGCGATGGCTCAGGCCCATCGACTACTTGATAAAGGCGATCCGTACCGCCCGCTTGTTGAAGGAACGAAGGCCGGGGTTCGCTATCTTCCAGAGCCCTCCTCCTTTCGGAGCGCTGGTCGCGGCGACCATGAAGATCCCCTTCGTTGTCGATGCTCACAACGCCACGTTTCAAGGGCGATGGGCTACCTCCCCTGGGGCGTCTATGGCTCTCAGGCGAGCGGCGGCGGTCGCCGTTCACAACGAGGAGGTGGCAGCGCTTGCCGGGCATGCGTTCCCAGGCATCGCTCCAACTATCGTTCCTGACCCCGTTCCACCGATAGTTTGCGAGGAAGTGCCCGAACGACGCCAAGACCAAGTCCTCTGCATATGTTCCTTCGGCACGGACGAACCGGTCGACGTTCTGGTCGAGGCGATCGAACTGATGCCGGAACTTACCTTCGTGATAACGGCGAACCCGGAGAGACTGGGTTCGGAAACTAGGGCGCGGCTGTTGGCCCTAGAAAACGTCCAGCTGACCGGATTCCTTTCTACTGACGAGTACCAGCGTGCCCTAGTGTCGAGCCGGGCCGCTGTCGTGCTCACGAATCGGGAGGCGACTCAACCAAGCGGAGCTTGCGAAGCGTTGGCATCCGACACGCCGCTTGTCCTCTCGCGTACGACGCTGACAGAGAAGCTGTTCGGTACGTGGGCACGGCTGGTGCCGAACGAACCAGCCGCGATAGCGGCTGCGGTTCGAGCCACCCAGCCAACTCTCGACCTCGCGGACGAGCGGGCACGCTGGAACAAGGCTGTGTCGAGCGGCGTGAGCGAGATCGTGAACCGAGCGACCGGCGTGCGGGTCCCGGAGTCGCGTGCCGCCCGTGACAGAGAGGCATAGGTACCAATAGGTTGGCGAGAGTGTTGATGATCGTGGAGAACCTCCCGGTGCCGTTCGATCGGCGTGTCTGGATGGAGGCGACAGCGCTGCGAGGCGCCGGGCACGATGTCACGGTCATCTCCCCCAAGGGGCTTGGCCATGACGCGCCCCATGAGGTTATCGACGGGATAACAATCTACCGGCACTCGTTACCCCCGGAGACGGGCGGCAGGCTTGACTACTTGCGCGAGTATGCAGCTGCTCTAGGGCACGAGTTCAGACTGTCTTTCCGCGCCCGCCGGGACCGCGGTTTCGATGTGGTGCACGTCTGCAACCCCCCGGATCTCCTGTTTCTGGTAGCCGGGCTCTGGAAGTTCCTGGGCCGCGCTAAGGTGGTGTTCGACCACCACGACGTGAACCCCGAGCTGTACTACGAGAAGTTCGGGCGTCGGGACCTCTTCTACTCAGGCCTCAGGTTGGCAGAGCGCCTGACCTTCGCGACGGCCGACGTGGTCATCTCTACTAACGGTTCGTACAAGCAAGTTGCCGTGGAACGAGGTCGCAAGAACCCGGACGATGTGTTCGTCGTGCGGAGCGCCCCGGACTTGAGCGATTTTCGAGCCGTGGCGCCCGATCCGGCATTGAAGCGAGGCTCGAGGTACCTCGTCGGCTACGTCGGTGTGATGGCTGAACAGGACGGCGTAGATGGACTACTTCGCGCTGCCCACCGGATAGTCGAGGTATCGGGACGGCGAGACATCCGCTTCATGTTGATCGGAGGCGGACCGAGCTTGCCAGCTCTTCGAACGCTCGCTAGCGAATTGGGCATCTCCGAGTTCGTCGACTTTGTGGGCTATAAGACCGGCGACGACCTATTGAGACACCTTTCGACCTGCGAGGTTTGCGTCAGCCCCGATCCGCCATCCGAGTACAACCAGATGTGCACCATGAACAAGGTCATGGAGTACATGGCACTGGGCAAGCCGATCGTGCAGTACGAGATGCGCGAGGGGAGGGCCTCGGCCGGCGAGGCTTCCGTGTACGCGGCCAACGAGGAGGCGTTCGCGGACGAGATCGTTAGGCTTCTCGACGACGAACCTCTGAGATCTCGGATGGGCGCGATCGGCCTGAGGCGCATGCATGAGGCCCTCGGTTGGGAGCGACAAGTTCCCCAACTGCTGGCTGCGTACGACCGGCTGCTCGGATGAGCTCGCGGCGCTTCCTGTCCGGAGTAATTGGGACGGCAACCTCCCTCCTTCCGCTATCAGCGGGCGTCGCCGCACTCTTGTCACCTGGCCGGAAGATGTCGGTCACGGCGATCATCTGTCTAGTCGTCGGTGCTGTCATGTGGGTCGCGCCCGTCATCGATGATGCGTCCACGACGCTAGCTGGGGAAGCCGTGCAGGCCTGCCTTATCGTGCTCAGCGCGCTCCTATCGACTCGCCGCATCGAACGCCGTGCGATCGTCATCGGGCTCTTGATTGGTCTCGCTGCGCTGGTCGCATTCGCCCCGATCGGGTACGTCGGCCAGAGGGCGTCTGGGTGGAGCTCTCACCCCAACATTTGGGCTGGCATGGTGATACTGCCAACTCTGTTGGCGGCGTCCCTGGCAGGGCGACAGACGGTGAGCGCATTGGCTGTGGTCCTGGGCATCGCGGCCATCTTGTTGACGGGGAGTCGCGGCCAGCTAGCTGCGGTCGTCGCCGGCGGCCTGGTGCTCGTACTGGCCCGTTACGCTGGCCGACGCCGCCGGCAACTCATACTCGTCATTTTCTGCGGCGCCTCCCTGCTGGCGGCGATTGCGCCACGGAGTCGAGCGCTCATTCAGGACAGCCTGGCGACGATATTCGACAAAGGCGCCGGCCACGTGAACCTCGTCCAAGGGGGCGGGGACGCCTTGCACGTCGAGAGGTCAGTCCGCCAAGGTACGGGAGCCACGATGGTTCTCGCCAAGACTTCGGCAGAACCGTGGGCACGTCTTCAGTATCCTCTGATTCTTCAACCTGGCTCCTCGTATTCGATATCTGTCGATCTTCGGGCTCAAGACGGTAGTGACCGTCCCGGATTGTGGGGAACCGGCCGTGATCCGGTCACCCGTGAGGACGTAGTAGTCAGGGTCCACAAAGAGGGGGCGCTGTGGTTGACTCAGGCCAGCGGACCCGTCGAACTTCTGTCTTGGTCGGCTGAAGCCGAAGGCGACGATTGGTGGCACCTTCACCTCGCAGTGCGCTCCGCGAGCACCGCCCCTGTCTGGTGGTACATGGGTCCCACACCAGATCAGACCGAGGGGAACGTGGGGGCGACGATCGAGTTTCGCGACCTCCAGTTTGCTCTCGGCTCGGTCGTCTCCAGCGAGGTCACCACTCGCCCCTCTCTCGCTACTACTCAGGCGCTGGCCCGACGAAGTGCCTTCACCGCGGCCTGGAAAGGTTTCGTTGCTAGTCCGCTGTCCGGTCAAGGAACAGGCAGGTTCGCCTCGTACTACCGCGAGAACCCTCCGGGTCAAGACGTGGCCGTCCCGAACCACGCGCACAATTGGCTACTTCAAGCCCTCTTCGAGCGCGGAGCGATCGGCGCCGCCGGCCTGGTGTTGGTACTGGGAACCCTGACACTCAAGGGTCTGCAGAGCAGCCCGATCTTCTGGGTTCTCATCATCGGACTGGCCGCCTCGAACCTCTTCGACAGCGTGCTCTTCTCGTCCGGGCAGGTCTT
>JBDZWC010000215.1:0-2655 GCA_040256005.1 Deinococcaceae bacterium
TCGACGGCGGGCGGGTCGTGGAGCAGGGCCGGCACGACGAGCTGCTCGCCAGCGGTACGGTCTACCGGCGGCTCCACGAGGCCCAGTTCGGCCCGTCACGTCCGGCGCTCGCCTGACTAGACCCGACCCACCCACCCAGGAAGCCGAAGCCCCCGCGCAGGGCGTGACACGACCGCGTCACGCCCGCATCCCGGGCGCGTCACGGGTCCTTCTCCATGCTTCGTCCCAAGGAGGTGAGGACGACGGCAACGAGAGCGGAACCTCGGAAGGTTCTAGGGATCCATTCAGCGCTCACGCGCAGGGAAGGAAGCGAAATGTTCCGGAAGCTCGTAGTTCTGATGGCGATCGTGTTGGCAAGCGTCTCGCTGGCAAGGGACGTCGACTTCGAAGAGTTCGGGCCGTCTGGTCGGGCGCTCTTGATAGCGCGCATCGATCGGGGCGCGATGCAGTACGACCCGGGAGAAGGCTACGCGCCCACGGCGGTCGCGTCACGAGCGGTCGACAGCCGACTGGAACGGCTCGTCCTGACGTTCGGCCCCAGCGGCGCTGCGGGTGGCGGTGCGGCATCACGGCTCCTCTGCTGGCTGACCCCCTACTGACACCCGACTCCAGGGGTGTGAGAGCGCCGACCGGATGATCCGGTCGGCGCTCGTGGTGCTAGCGATGCGAGAGCCGCCTCGCGGCAGCGGCGGGTCGCGCGGGGATCACGGAGGGCAGCCGTCTATCGCTTGGATCAGCGGGATATCGGCGGGGGTCGGATCCGATGGGTCCAGGACGAGCGGCGAGCTCAGCCCTGCCGTCCCCGCACACCGCATCGGGCCCGCCCCATCCAACGCCACGTAGAGAGCCACCAGGGGTGACGCGTACGAGGTCCCGGCGTAGGACAGGATGGTCTCCGGCCCCAGGACGCCCGTCTCGTCGAGTGCCTGGAACGTGACCCACTCGCCGGGGATGTGGACGTCGCCTCTGTTCGAGTAGCGATCGGGGAACGTCCTAGTGACCGGCGAGACCGCCACCCCGACGACACGCCTCCAGGCCGCTGGGAACATCTGATACCCGAGAGAGAAGTTGCCCGCAGCCGCTACGAACCGGACGTCCGGCATGGTGTCGGAGTCGAGGATCTCTTGCAAGGCCGGGTTCGTCGACTTGTTCATCTCTGCGATCACGTCCTCGAGAAGGACGCCAGCCGGGACGAAGCCCAACCCTGCCACGTACTCCTCGAACGTCTGGAAAGAGTCCCGGTTGGCCAGGAACGCTTCAACGGTTGGGCACGGCAGCAGCACCCAGCTGAGGTTCACGACCACCATGGGATCGACGACCCCCTCCGGCAGGCTCCGTTCCAACGTTGCTATGCCCGAGTCGAGGGCCGTAGCGATCTCTCCCTCGTCGATGAGCTCGGTCTCCGACGTGGTGCCGCCCCCGAAGCTGCTGAGGTCCAGCCCTACGACGACAAGTTGGTTCTCACCGTTCTCGTGCGTCCAGACCGTGAGTTCTGGCCGATCCGGATCGTGCGCTGGTCGGAACACACGCAGGTCCGCGATGGCCGCGTTGAGGTGGTGCATGACCAAGGCACCGTGCGAGAACTCGCCGTCCTCTGCCAGGCGCGCCAGCAGCTCCAGCGTCGTCTCCGTCGCGAAGGGGTCCCGTAGCGCTGCGGGGAGGGCGAAAGCGCCTCCCGCGAAGTCGTCGGCCACGACTATCACGACATCCCGGCCCATGGTCAGGTCGAAGAGGACGCCGGAGCTGGGAACTCCGGCCGACGCCATGATCTGCCCGACCGTCTGCGGGAAGAGCGTGGTGTTCGGGTACTTGTGCGAGGGGTCGACGAAGGTGATGTCGCCGCGCACCATGCCGCCGGCCGAGCCGGATATGTAGAAGCCGGAACCGGAGATGTAGAAGCCGGACCCCGAGATGTAGAAGCCCTGCCCTGGCACGTTGAAGTCGTGTGCCACGCACTTGGTCTGATACTCCCCCGGCAGTCGCCAGTCCTGCGCCGCGGCCACTCCCGCCAGCCACAGCGCCACCACGCACGCCAGCGAACGACCCACCAACGACCTACCTGAAACGGACATCTGAGTACCTCCCACTCGGAGTGCCCAATGGTTTCGGCCAGTACGGCCCTTACATGCATCCACCCAACGCCCCCCTCCTACCTGGCGCCGCTAGTGCGCCAAGTCGTAACCCTGGTCGCGAACGATGCCCTCGATCTTCCGCAGCTGCGCCGGCACGTGGTTGGCGAGGTACAGAGAGCGCGCCTCGGCGAGGTGCTCCTTGGCCTCCTCGTGCCTGCCGGCCGAACCGTACATCTCGCCCAGCTCGAGGTGAACGTGCGCCTGCCAGATCGGGTTCCCGACGTCCGAGGCGATGGCGAGGGCGCGCTTCTTCGCATCCAGTGCGGCGTCGGCGCGACCCGCCATGCGCTCGAGGTTCCCCAAGTTGAGGGTCGCGAAGTAGCGGCGCTTGACGACCTCGAAAGGGTGGACCGTCGCCAGCGCCGCGGGCTGCTCGATCACCTGGATCGACCGCAGGTACTGCTCCCTGGCTCCCTCGGTGTCCCCGCTGACCGCCATGGTGTAAGCCCGATGCTCCAGGACCGTCGACAGGGACAGCGGGTCCGCGCTCCCGGCCGCCAGCTCCATGGCAGTGTCCAGCTGC
>JBDZWC010000107.1:0-9858 GCA_040256005.1 Deinococcaceae bacterium
GCTGGAGGGAGCGCTCAGCGCCTCCGCCACGCCCGCCGGGAGGTCCTGCGCGTGCACGTACACCGCGGCGTTCACGAGCGCCCTGGCGGCGGTCCGGTCCCTGACGCCTTCCAGCAACAGCACGTTGCTGCCCGTCCGGTCGTCGAGCCCCCGCAGGCGGGTCTCGCCCAGGCCGGCCACGAACAGGCGCGCCCCGCTGGTCAACAGTGCCTCGAGCTCGTCATCCGCGAGCTCCGCTTCTACATGCAGCCTGACGCCACCGTCGAGCTTGAAGGACCGGCCCAACCTACCCAGCCGCAGGTACCCGGCGGGGGGAGTGGTGAGCATGGGGCGTGGGTTCAAGGCAGCCTCGGGCCCGGACCCACCGGCCGGGCGGCGCGCTGAACCGTCATTCCAGCAGCTGGACCTCTACGCGCTGGCGTCCGTCGGCCGCGGCGCGGGCCAGCGTGCGGACCGCGTTTATGACCCGGCCGCCGCGGCCGATGATGCGGCCCGCGTCGTCCGGGGCGCACGTCACCTTGACGACGAGGGCGCGGTCGGTGCGCTCGGCCCTCACCTCCAAGCGATCGGGCTCCTGTACCAGGTTCACGAGGCAGTAGTTGACGAGGTCGACGACCATCTAGAGGCCTCCGGGGTCCTCAGGAGCCGGCGGCGGCCTCCTGGCGCTTCTGGTACGAAGCCCGACGCTTCGCCTTGACGGATGGAGCCTCGACCCCCACCTTCTCGAGCAGACGGAGCACGGTGTCGGTGGGCTGAGCGCCCTGCGAGAGCCAGTGGGCCGCGCGCTCCGCGTCGACCTTGAGGTGCTCCTCCGTGGTCTCGCGGGGGTCGTAGTAACCGATCTGCTCGATATAGTCGCCGGCACGCTTCGTGCGACCGTCGACGACAACCATCCGGTAGTGCGGGTTGTGGATCGAGCCCAAACGCATCAGGCGGATCTTGACCATTCGTTCGTAGTTCCCTTCGCGGCCCAACGTCGCCGGTGAGCGCCGAGGCCCTGACCGCCATTCGGGCGGCCGTCACACTAAGCCCCCCAGTGTACACGCAGGGGCGGTAGCTGCAACGTTGGGGGATAGGAAGAGGCCCGGTGATCGGTTCCGAGACAGCGGCAGCGGTGGACGCGTTCCTGAGCCGGCTCGTGCCTTTCGGCTACTCGGGCGCAGCGCTGTTGGCCCGCGGCAGCGAGATACTGCTCAACGCGGGCTACGGTCTGGCCGACCGCCGGACGGCGGTCCCGAACACGCCCGACACCGTGTTCAGCCTGGGCTCCATCACTAAGCAGTTCACGGCCGCCGCGGTGCTGAAGCTGCAGGAGCGGGGCCTGCTCGACGTGGCGTCGCCCATCGCGGACCACCTACCGGGTGTCCCGCCGGACAAGGCGGCGGTCACCGTACACCACCTGCTGACGCACACGAGTGGGGTGGTCGAGTACCTGTCCGGCGACTACGAACCGTTGTCGCGTGCCCAGGCGATCAGGATCGCCATGGAGGCGCCGTTGCGCTTCGAGCCCGGATCGGGCTACGGCTACTCGAACGCGGGCTACTCGCTGTTGGCCGCGATCGTCGAGCTCGTGAGCGGCCAGGGCTACGAGGAGTTCCTGAACGCCACCTTCTTCACGCCTCTCGGCATGGAGTCGACCGGTTACCGCGTCCCGAGCTGGGAGGGACGGACGGTGGCGCGGTCTCACGTCGACGGTGAGGACCGCGGTACCAACCTCGAGAAGGAGTTCCCCTCCTGGGCCGTCATGGGCAACGGCGAGATGCTCTCGACGACGCTGGACATGTTCCGCTGGCATCAAGCGCTTATGGGCATGGGTGCGCTGTCGGCCGCATCGAAGCGGGTCCTGTACACCCCGTCCCGGAACGACTACGCGTACGGCTGGCGCGTCACGTCGGACCGTCACGGTCGACGAGCAGAGCACGGAGGCGCCTCTTCGTGGGGAAGCTGCTCCTACTGTCGCCGCTACCTGGACGCTGACCAGATGTTCGTCGTCTTCTGCAACCGCGTCGACGACGGGGTCTTCCTGCCTGGCGCCATCAAAGAGCACGTGTCGGCGCTGGCGTTCGGTGAACAGGTGACCCCGCCACCGGCCGTGCCCCCAGTGGAGGGGCCACACCTGGAGCGGCTGGTGGGGAACCGGACCCTGGCAGGGGGCGGCATGGTCAGCCTGGTCGCTAGCGGCGACCACCTGCGCCTCATCGCGCTCGACGGCGCCGCGCGTAGCCGGATGTTCCCAGCCATGGTTGGCAGAGCCGAGGTCGAGGCCCGCAGCCTGGAGATCGTGCGGTCGGCGGCGCAGGGCGACGTCGAGCTACTCAACTCGTCGCGCCCCAGCGGGCGACCTACCGAGACCGTGGAGCGTCTCGTGAGGGAGTTCAGCAGCGGGCGCCAGGATGACGAGTTCGAGTTGCTGGGTACGGCTCCGTCCCAACATGTGCCCGGCGCGTACGACACCGTGGTCGGAACGCTCGACCATGCGTCGAGCCTGCTACTCGTCTGGCAAGACGGTCTGCTGTACGGCTGCGCCCTGCTGGGTGGCGACGGCCGTGCCGTCCTGAGCGTGCCGTGCGTGCCCGTACGGGCCGGGGACGGTACGCAACTGGTCGGTTATCACCCGGGCAGCGCCCAGGTTGTGAGGGTGAGGTTGGCGGCAGAGACCTGAGCAGGCCACGCTAGCGTCGCCTGCTTCGGTCACCCCAGCACGGGTCTCCGTCCGCGGCGGCCCGGTGACCGGCGGCCCATGCGCTTCATGAGCTTGCGCATCTCCTCGTAGTTCTTGACCAGGCGGTTGATGTCCTGTACCTGCGTGCCCGAGCCCTTGGCGATGCGACGTCGCCGGCTGGCGTCGAGGACGCGTGGGTTGGCCCGCTCCTTCTCGGTCATGCTGGAGATGATGGCTTCGATCCGCGCGATCTCCTTCTCGTCGATCTCGGCGCCTGCCGGCAACAGCTTGCCGGCGCCGGGGATCATCTTGAGCACGTCGCCGAAGGAGCCGATCTGCTTGAGCCTGCGCATCTGCGTGAGCATGTCCTGGAGCGTGAAGTCGCCCAGGTCGCGCATGTCACGCTCGTCGTCGCCGCCCTCGAGGACCTTCGCCTTCTCGATGAGCGTGAGCACGTCGCCCATGCCGAGGATGCGACCCGCGACACGGTCCGGATGGAACGGCTCGAGCCCGTCGATGCGCTCGCTCATGCCGGCGAAGTAGATGGGCTTGCCCGTCACGTGCTTCGCCGACAGCGCCGCGCCGCCGCGGGCGTCGCCGTCCAGCTTCGTCATGATCAAACCGGTCACGCCCACCCGCTCGTCGAACTCCCTGGCAACCGGCAGGGACTGCTGACCGGTCATGGCGTCGACGACCAAAACCTTCTCGGTGGGGCCGACCAGCCGCGAGAGCTGAGCCAGCTCGTCCATGAGCGCCTCGTCCACCTGGAGGCGTCCCGCGGTGTCGACGATGACGAGGTCCCTGAAGTCCTTGCGCAGGTGGGCCCTCAGTCGCTCGGCGACCTCGGCAGGGCGTTCGCCGTCGTGCACCTCGAAGACCGGTACGCCGATCTGGTCGCCCAGCACCTTGAGCTGCTCGCGGGCCGCGGGTCTCTGGGTGTCTGCCGCCACTAGCAGCACGCGCCTGCCCTGTCCTTTGTACCGATAGGCGAGCTTGCCGGCGGTCGTGGTCTTCCCGGCGCCCTGCAGGCCCATCAGCAACCAGACGTTGGACTCGGACTTCAGGACCGGCTGCACGCTCTTGCCGCCCAGGGTGTCGACGAGCTCCTCGTGCACGATGGCGATGACTCGTTGGTCCGGCTGAAGGGAGGTGAGCACCTCGGAGCCGACGGCCTTCTCCTGGACACGCTTGGTGAAGTCCCTGGCGACCTCCAGGTTCACGTCGGCCTCGAGCAGCGCTACGCGCACCTCGCGCAGGGCCGCCTTCACGTCTGCCTCCGAGAGGCGGCCGCGGCCGCGCAGGCCGCCGATGACCGATTGGAGTCTGTCTCCCAGGCTCTGGAACATGGTCCGAGGGTAACGCCCACATGGCACGTCGGAACGTGTTCGGGCGGGAACACGAGGCTAGCGTCGGGGCCCTGGTGCTAGCATGAGAAGCATGTCGGCAGCGGGCACGAGAAGCTTCGGGTTGCGGGCGGCCCTGGCGGTCGTCGCGATCCTCGGCGGTGGCTTGGCGCATGCTCAGCTGCTGGCCGACGTGCTGACGACGACGGCGATCGCGGCCACCTTCGACTCGGGGGTTCGGTTCCCCAGCGGCAGCCTGCGGGCGGTCGGCGACAGCGTCGACGCCTTGGCGCGGCGGTTGCCTGGCTCCGCCCAGTGGGGCGACTGGGAGGGTTACATCGCGCGCGGCCTGGCCGCGAACCTCAAGCCGGCCTTCGTGCACAACATCATCACGTCCTTCGCCGCCGCCGGGTACTTCGAAGACTCACGCGAGACCCGGACGGTAGAGGGGCCCGCCGGAACCGAGAACCAGACCAAGATCGTGTTCTTCGACATGATGGGAACCCGCATGCACGTGCTTTACGTGATCGAGGCGGGCGATGAGGTGGCGTGGCTGATCGGCCACGTCAAGTGACGACACCGACCGCGAGCCGGTAGCGCGCAGTTCGCGTTATCACCCTTGTGCCGCGACTTGAGGTAAGGATGCCGGCCATGTGGCCCAGCCAACGCGCAGCCAGGGTCGTGAAGGTCTCGCTCATGGCGCTGGCCCTCGTGTCGAGCCTCATTCACCTGGGCGCGACAGCGCGCGCGCAGGCAGAGGCGCCGTCGCCGGCGAGCGCTACGGCCGCCGAGGCCCTGCAGCGGGCGGAGGACGCGCTCGCGGCCGCGTTCGCTAGCGGCCAGACGCCGCATCCCGACCAACCGGCGTGGCGTGAGGTCTACGAGACGGGTGAGGCGGCGGTGGAGGCCGCGCGGCGCTCGGGAACGACGGCGGAGCTGCGGGCGGCGTTGCTCCTCTCGGCCCGCGGCTACGGTCTCATGAACTGGCACGCCCGGGCTTTCGCCCGTTTCGACGAGTTCATCGCCGAAGGCGGCGAGATCACCGCCCAACCGGAACCCGACCATGTCTCCGGAGCGGCGCTACCGAGTGATCTCAGGCTGTTCGTGGATGCAGCCAACCAGCTCGCCTACGCCCGGTATCAAGCCGGTGACCACGACGGCGCCACCGGCTACTACCTGACGGTCCTGGAACTGGCGCCCGACGACCCGGAGGCGTTGCGTTGGCTGGCTCGGATCGCCTTCGAGCGCGGCGACGTCGAAGGCGCCCGCGTGGCTGCCGGCCTGTGGGAGCGGCTCTTGCAGGTGGAGCCCGACGACGCTTCGGCGCGCTACTACCTCGAGCGCAGCCGCCAACGCGCCGAGGTGGGCGTGGCCGCGAGCGACTCGTTCCACTCCGGTCTGACCGCGTACCAGGAAGGCGACCGGGAGGGCGCCCTCAACCTCTTCCAGGCCGCCCTCACCGCCAACCCGGCGTTCGTTGACGCCGAGGTGTGGGCGGGACGCATCGCCCTCGAGCTGGGGCTGCCCGAGCTTGCGGTGCGGCACTGGCGGAACGTGACGCAGGCCAGGCCCGAGGACGCCGGCGCGGCGTACTTCCTGAGGGTGGCCGAGACGCAGCTGCAGTACGGCGTCACGGCCGGCACGCGCTACTTCGAGGGGTTGGCGCAGTACGAGGCCGGCGACCTCGAGGCGGCGACCGAGTCGTTCGTGGCCGCGACCCGTGCGGCGCCACGGTTCGTGGACGCCTGGGTGTGGGCGGCGCGGAGCCTGCAGGAGAGCGGCGCCGCGACCGAGTCGGTGCCGTACTGGGAGACGGTGCTCGAGCTGGACCCTGACGACGAGCGCGCCGCCTGGTTCCTGCGCCGCGCCAGGCTGGCCACGGAGCGCGGCGACGTCGCCGGTCCGGCGTTCTTCGACGCGGTGGCCGCCTACGAAGCGGGGGAGGCCGACAGGGCCCGCCAGCTCCTGGAGGAGGCGGTGGCTGCCGAGCCCGACTTCGCCGAGGCCTGGGGTTACCTCGGCCGGATCGCCTTCCAGCGGGAACGGTACCTCGACGCCGCTCAGGCCTACGGTCGCGCGGCTCAGCTGTCGCCGCAGGTGGACGAGTACGCGTTCTTCGCCGAGGAGGCCGCGCGTCTCGCGGGGGGTGACGCGGGAGCGGATGATGGGGCTGGTTCGCCGGGGGACGAGCCTGCGAGCGGTGCCGCGGCCGAGGACGTGGAAGGGCCCGCCGGCGCTGGGTCCCCGGTCGAGGAACCAGCGGAGTCCCCCGACGGGGTGCCCGGCTCCGACGCGGGCAGCGACCCGGAGGGCCCGGAGGAAGACGACGGCGTGGAGCCGCTACCGCCCGGTGCAGGCGGCTGAGGCTACGTCGGCCGCGGGACGCCTCGGTTAGGAGAGCCTGAGGGCATGAAGCAGTTCGAGAGGCGAGTGGACGATTCCGGAGAGCCCTACATGGTCACGGACCTGCCGGGCTTCATGCTCACGCGGCTGCCGCTACTCAACAAGAGCACGGCGTTCACCCCGGAGGAGCGGCAGACTTTCGGGCTGGAGGGGCTGTTGCCGCCCCACGTCGCCTCGCTGCAGGAGCAGATGACGCGCACGTACGGCAACTACCAGCGCGCCACCACGAACATCGACAAGCACGTCTACCTGCGGAACCTGCAGGACCGCAACGAGGTTCTCTTCTACGCGGTGCTCGAGGAGCACCTCGAGGAGATGATGCCCATCGTCTACACGCCGACCGTGGCCGAGGCCGTGCAGCGCTTCAGCCACCTCTACCGCTACGCCCGTGGCCTCGTGATCAGCACCGAGAACATCGACAGGGTGGACGAGGTGTTGGGCAACACGCCCATGCCCGACGTGCGTCTGGCGGTCGTGACAGACTCGGAGGGGATCCTCGGCATCGGCGACCAGGGCTACGGCGGCATGGGGATATGCATCGGCAAGCTGTCGCTGTACACGGCGGCCGCCGGCATCGATCCGGCCGTCACGCTGCCTATCGAGCTCGACGTCGGCACCAACCGGGCCGATCTCCTCGATGACCCGCTCTACCTCGGCGTGCGCCACGAGCGCCTGACGGGACAGGAGTACGACGACTTCGTGGGGCGCTTCGTGACAGCCTTCGAGCGGCGTTTCCCGGCTGCGTTGCTGCAGTGGGAGGACTTCAGCAAGCAGAAGGCGTTCACGGTTCTGGAGCGCTTCCGTGATGAGCTGCCGTCGTTCAACGACGACATCCAGGGCACGGGAGCGGTCACGTTGGCAGGGCTGCTGGCCGCTTCGCGCCGCAGCAAGCGGCCACTGACCGACGAGGTGATCCTCGTCCACGGCGCCGGGGCGGGTGGCGTGGGCGTGGCGCTGCAAGTGACCGGCGGCCTCATCGACCAGGGTCTCTCGCTCGAGGAGGCGCGCCGGCGGGTGCTGGTCGTCGACTCGCGTGGCCTGGTGGTCGCCGGACGGAAGGGCCTGGAGCCGTACAAGGAGCAGGTCGCGCAGGCACCCGAAGACGTCGCGGCATGGTGGCGCGACGACGGCCCTCCCTCGTTGCTGGAGACAGTGCAGGGGGCGGGCGTGACGGTCCTCCTGGGGCTCTCCGGTCAGGGCGGCGCGTTCGACGAGGAGGTGGTCAGGGCGGTGGCGCACAACTCGCCCACGCCGGTCGTCTTCGCGATGTCCAACCCGACCGAGAACAGTGAGGCGACGCCCGAGGACGTCTACCGCTGGACCGATGGGCGGGCGATCGTGGCCACGGGGAGCCCCTTCCCCGAGGTCGAGTGGAAGGGTGGCAGGCATCCCGTCGGGCAGGCGAACAACGCGTTCATCTTCCCCGGCCTGGGACTGGGAGCGATGCTGACGAGGGTCAGGAGCGTCACGCCGGGCATGTTCCGCGCGGCGGCTCAGGCGCTGGCCGACTACACGGACCCGGCGCGCATCGCGGTGGGTGCCGTGTACCCTGCGATCTCCTACCTCAGGCGCGCCAGTCGGCACGTCGCTATCGCCGTCGTGGAGCACGCCCTGGCGGAGGGCAACGCGCAGCTCGAGCATCCGGGAGACGTGGCCGACTTCGTGACGGCCTCGATGTGGGAGCCCCGCTACGTGCCCATCCGGAGACACTGAGCTTGAGGACCGTCGTGCTGCGCGTGGTGGCGCTGGCGCTGCTGCTGATGTTGGCGCTGGTTGGCGTCATCACTGCGCGGACGCTGTCGCGTCTGCCGGACATGCTGGTGTACTTCGCGAAGGACAGCGGCACCAGCTTCACCTTGGAGAGCGTGCCGCGCGTGGCGCGCTCGGGCACCCTGGTGGAGCGCGTCACGGCGCAGGTCTCCGCGCTGGTGCAGGGACCGACGGCCTCGGAGGCCGAGAAGGGCCTGGCCACGACCCTGCCGGAGGGCACCAGGGTGCTGGGCGCCAGCCTCGAGGACGGCGTGCTCACCGTGGACCTGTCGCGAGAGTTCGGCACGGGCGGTGGCACCGCGTCGATGCTGGGGCGGCTCAACCAGCTGTACTACACGCTGTCGCAACCGGCGGACGTGCGGGCCGTCAGCATCGAGGTGGAGGGCAAGCCACTGCGCGTCCTGGGCGGAGAGGGCATCATCGTGGACAGGGTGTGGGTCAGGGACCAGCACGGAGACGATCCGCTGTGGTGACGCGGCGCGCCCCGCTACTGGTATGCCTCGCCTCGCTGGCGGCGTTCGGTGCGGCGCAGCCCGCGCCCGGTCCAGAGGCGCCGGCCGCTCGCGGCGATCTGGCCGCGCACGCTGCGCCGGCCGACCCTGAAGCACGAGCGGTCGTGTTCGAGGCTACCGTCGACCTGTTCGTCGACTACTACTGGAACCCCGACAGGCTCGATTGGGATGCCTGGGCCGACAGGTACCGGTCTGCGGCCGCCGCGGCGCGGTCGCGCGGCGAGTTCGACTCGGTGATGCGGCGCATGATCGAGGAGGTCGGCGACGACCACTCGCGCTGGCTGGGCCTGGGCAGGTTGGACCCGGCGCTCACGCCTATCACACCGCCGTTCGAGCCGGCCGAGCCGGCTGGCCAGGCACCCGGCGCGGCCCCGGGGCCGTGGGCACAGGCCGACGACACACCCAGCCTGGGCATGCTGGTGCGCTGGGTCGCCGGGGCGGGGGTCGTCATCGACCGGGTGCTGCCGGACACGCCGGCGGCCGAGGCCGGGCTCCGCCGCGGAGACGTCATCACCAGGGTGGGCGACACGGACCTGGAGGAGGTAGGGGCCGCCGGGGTGGGCTTCGTGCTGACGTCGAGCCTCGAGGACCGCACCGTGGACCTCACGGTGAAGCGGAACGGCCGCGAGACGATCAGCCTCTCCTTGGCGCCGCGCTACCTCGTGCAGGCCGAGCTGCGTCGCACGGCCTCGGCCACCCTTCTCGACGACGGGGTGGGCTACGTGTTCGTGCCGTCTTTCACCTTGCTCGGCACGGGCGAGCGCATACACCGGCTCCTGGCCGGCCTCCGGAGTCAGGGCGCAACGTCCTACGTCCTCGACCTGAGGGGGAACGGCGGCGGCAGCCTGGCCGAGCTGGGCGTGATGATGGGAGCTTTCGTCGACGGCGCGTGGGCGAGCGCCGTGGCGCGCGGTCAGGTCGTGTGGACGGCGGAGTTCGATCGCGAAGCCGGTGGCGAGACGGGGGTCGCCCTGCTACGTGAGGTGACCGGCCGAGTCCTGCGGGCGGCCACCATCGACCGACCCGTTCACGTGACCGAGCCGCTGATCGTCCTCGTCGACGAGGGTACGAGCTCCGCCGCCGAGGTGGCGGCGTCCATACTGCAGGCCACCGGTCGGGCGAGGGTCGTCGGCATGCTCACGTCCGGCAACGTCGAGGTGGTGCGGAC
>JBDZWC010000216.1:0-2588 GCA_040256005.1 Deinococcaceae bacterium
TCTCCCTCCTCGAGGAGCCTTCCTCCGGGAGCCACGATCGCGTCGGAAGCTGGCTGAAACCGACGCGACCGCCAGTACTTCCTCAGGTGATGTGCCAGCAGGCCGTGGACGGGGAACCCCTCCTCAGCGAGCCGTATTGCCGGTTCCAGGACCTCCCCAAGTTCCAAGGTGCCGAAGCGTGCAAGCGCCGTTGCCCAGGCGTCCAAGGCGGCGGGCGTAACGCAGTGCTGGATGCCGGGCCCGAAGCGCCCTCCGTTCTTCTCCCAGAACCAGTCGAGGGACGCCGCCTGGGGCCATCGGCCCACGCCACTGACGGTAACGACCTTGCCCTGGTCTGCGAGATAGACGATTATCGGCGCTACCCCCGCCATGGAGGTCATATCGCAGTGGACGATATTGATGACAGCCCCGGCGGCAACGCCCGCATCGATGGCGTTGCCACCGCGGCGCAGGATGTCGAGGCCGGTGAGCGTTGCCAGCATATGGCCCGTTGAGACCGCACCCCGCGGCCCCCGTGCCACCGGCCGCTGCGGCTTCGTGGCGTCGTAGCCGTTCTCATAGGTCAGCGGTTCTTCGCTCATGCGCACCCTTCCGTCGTCATGGGACGTATGCCGCGCCGAGGCGGAGTGTGGCCTTTTGCTTGGCGCTGTCTGCGGCCCATCAGAACGCGCGTTGGAACGTCGAGCGCCACTGATCGACGATTGCGCGCAGGAGCAGTACCACCGCGGCAATAGCGTCGACGGGTATGCCATCGTCGGCCACCACCCCGGGCCTACCTGAGCCGCCGTCCAGGCAACCGTTGGCCACCGCCGTTTCTACCAACCGCCTAATCACCGCCGGCTCCGGCAACAGGCCGTACCTCCCCGTGTGCAGCTCAAGGGCCGCTGCGAGGGCGAAAGTGCCGAAATTGGAAACCGCCACAGGGAACAGGTGGTCGGTGGCTGTGGCCGCGATGATCCCGCCCTTTGTCGCGTTCGCTCCGCCTCCACCACCCGGCACGATCTTCGACGCGAAGTCGTAGATCTTCCCAAAACCGATCTCATTTCCGCCGTCGCCGAATGCCACGGTCAGCTTGCCCTGATTGGTCATGGCCCTGAAGAAGTCATCCACGTAGCCGTCCCCATCTGGCATCTCGACGCCCATGAGGGTGTGCCGCACCCCGTTGACGTTTCGCCCCGGCTTCTCGATAGCGAACGCGACGTCGTAGTCTTCACTCCATCCCACGACGGCGGAAGTTCCTCGGTCGGACGTGGACACGACCGGCACTTCTTCCCCCAGGACCTTGAGGAGCTCGTTTACCACCTCGACGAGCTCACCTTGCACGAGGATCGCCGGTGCGTAGCCCAGGCGCTGTAAGGCCACGCCCAGCACGGCGGCGCCGACCGGCCCGTCAACTTCTCCGTGCGCCAGGTGGGGGTGAAGCACGAAGCCTGTGACGAGGGCGATACGCCGTCCCGCCTCCGCCGCGAGGGCCTCGCAGATGTCGTAGGTAATCGGGTTCACACCACGAACCTCGTCGTAGAAGGCACGCACCATCCCCTGGATCATGTTGTGCGGGCGCATCTCGGTTGTAACTAACCGCTCGAGATTCGCATAGGGCAATCTGTGGTCTTTGGGGTCCATTGTGTTCCTCTCCAGCGGTTAGTAGGCCCGCTCGCGCGTCCGGTAGTGGTTGGTGGTGATCTCCGCGATCAGTGTGACGATCGCCTCCTGCGTGACCAGCGACGTGCCGTCCACACCGAGCTCGCTGACGCCCGTAGCGCCGTCGACAGCGCCGGCTGCCAGACAGGCCTCGACCATCGCCCTTTCCTCGGAAGGCGAGTGAATCACGGGCTCGATGCCGCCCAGCTTCCTCAGCAGAGCGGCTAAGGCGTAAGCGCCCCAGTTCGAGACGTTCGCCACGATGAGGTGGTCAACGGCGTGGGCGCTCCCGATGAGGCCGCCGTTCGGCTTGTGCTCCGCAACCGCGGCAGCGATAGTGCCCATTCCTATCTCGTTGCCGTTGTCACCAATGCCGACCGAGGAGAGACCGCGCCTCGCGGCCTCCTCAAAGAGCAGATGCACAGGCCCGTAGACGCCCCTGCTTTCTTTACCCGTCGACGTGTGTATGACGCCATTAGCGTTCGGCCCCATCCGCTCTACCGCGACCACGGCGCTGGCGGCCAGGTCGTCCAGCACGGTGGGCGCCCACCTCGTTTCGCCTGTGATGACCGCGGGGATCTCGAGCAGGCTTACCGTTCCCCGCTCGCCTGGCGCCGCGCCGAGCTCAGTCCCGAGGGCGGCGAGGGCTAACCGCACGGCCGGCACCTGGAACGACTCGCAAGCCACAACCGCCTGCCCACCTACACTGATCAGAGCTTGCCCCAACGCCGCTACCCCGGGCGGACCGTCCGTCTCCCCGAACGGCATGTGGTCGGGGTCGTGGGCGCCAAGGGTAATGACGACGGTCCCGCCCTGGGTGGCAGCAGCGTGGAGCGCTCGGGCTGCGGCGAGCGTGGGAGAGCCGCCCGAAGCCTCTCGGGCCGCCTCGTAGAGAGGGGCCACCACGCCCCTGTGCTGGCCGTTGCGCCTCGTCTCGATGGAAACGA
>JBDZWC010000217.1:0-2577 GCA_040256005.1 Deinococcaceae bacterium
GCGCCCTTGACCAGGTCGAGGCGCACACGCACCTTCATGGAGGTCTCGATGGCCGTGCCGCAGACCTCGCCGTCGCCCTGCGCAGCGTGCGTGTCGCCCAGCGAGAACAGGGCGCCCGGCACCGCTACCGGCAGGTAGAGCTTCGCGCCGCGAGTTAGGTCGCGGACGTCCATGTTCCCACCCTGGGCGCGGGGCGGCACCACCGAGTGCAGGCCAGGCTCTGCCAGCGCCACGCCGATCGTGCCCGGGAAGGGGCGGGTGCGCAGCTTCACGCCGGGCAGGAAGTCGACCTGGTCCGCGCCGTAGCGCGAGACGTGCAGGAACGGTTCGGTGAAGTCCTCGGCCAGCAGACCGAAGCCGGGGATGATGGCCGTCCAGCCCCAGCCGCTGGGCTGGAAGTCCAGCAGCTCCACCACGAGGGCGTCGCCGGGCTCGGCGCCGGCGACGTGGACCGGGCCGGTGACCGGGTTCACCTTCCCGAAGTCGAGCCTGCCGACGTCGGCAGCCGTCGAGCCCTGCGTCAGCTGGCCGCCAGACGCGTCGACCGTCTCGAACTCCAGCTGGTCGCCCGGCGCCGCCTTGCAGGCGGCGCCGAGCGAGTTGTCCCACCCGAAGTGGTGGTGACTGTGGTGGATCGTCTTGTAGCCGGACATCCTAGTCGGCCATCCGCACCAGCTCGTAGTGCACCGGGATGTGCATGGGGTCGGTGAAGATCCCTTCCGGCCCGGTCACGCGGCTCGAGTGCATGCTCACCTGGAGCTCGTTGAAGATCGGTATCCAGGGGGCGTCCGCCATGATGTCGACGAAGATCTGGCGCCATTCCTCGACCCGCTGCTCGTGCTGGTCGGCGCTGGCCAGCGTGTCGGCGGTGGCGGCGCGAGCCTCGATGTCCTCGTTGCAGTAGCGGGCCCAGTTCCAGCCGCCGGCGATGTTGCTGGCGCACGCCAGGATGGGCCAGTAGAAGTTGTTGGGGTCGGGGTAGTCGGCGATCCAGGCCATGCCGCCCGACCACAGCAGCGGCGCCTCGCCGGCTCCGCCGGCCTCGATGACAGTGCTCTGGGCCTGCGTCCGCAGCTCCGCGTTGATCCCTATCTCGGCCAGGTCGGCTTGGATGGCCTGGGCGATACGGTCGTTGGGGGCCACGTTGTAGGCGTAGAGGACGGTGTCGAACCCATCGGGGTAGCCGGCGTCGGCGAGGAGCTGCCTGGCGGCCTCGGGGTCGTAAGGGTAGCCCTCGTAGTCCGACGCGTAGCTCTCGAACAGGGGCGGCAGCACCTGGTTGGCCGGCACGGCGCGGTTGTTGAGGATCCGGACGATGCGGTCCTTGTTGATCGCCATGTTCAGGGCCTGCCGCACACGTACGTCGTCGAACGGCTCCATCTCGACGTTGATCGTCACGTAGCCGGTCTGCATCTGCTCACCGGTCGCCACGAGCTGGCTCAGGTCGGGGTCGGCCAGCACCTCCGTGTAGCGGGCGCTGGGGATGCCGTCACCGAGGATGTCCACCTCGCCGCGCTGGAGGCGGAGGAAGGCGACGTTGGGGTCCACGCCGATCTCGAAGACGAGCTCGTCGAGGTAGGGCAGGCCCTCCTCGAAGTAGTTCGGGTTGCGCACCAGGACGAGCCGCTGACCCAGCACCCACTCCTCGAGCATGAAGCCGCCCGTGCCCACCGGCTGGTGGCCGAAGTCGCCGCCCGCGGCTTCCACGGCCTCCCGTGGCACGACGTGCGCGAAGTTCAGACCCAGCTTGTGGAGGAAGGACGCGTCCGGCTCGGACGTCGTGAACTCGATGGTCCGGTCGTCGATGACCCGGATGCCGGTGACCTCGTCGGCCGCGCCGTCGATGAACTCTTGAGCGCCGGCGATGCTGAGGTAGAAGCCCTGGCCGGGGCTCTGGGTCGCCGGGTCGAGGACGCGCTCGAGCGAGTACTTGACGTCGTCGGCCACGAGCTCGCGGCCGTTGTGGAACACGACGCCGTCGCGCAGGGTGAACGTGTAGGTGAGACCGTCGTCGGAGACCGTGTAGCTCTCCGCCAGGTGTGGCTTGAGGTCGGTGGTGCCCGGTTCGTAGTCCATGAGGCCGTCGAAGAGCGACTTGATGATGGACCAGTTCTGCCAGTCGTAGCCGATCGCGGGGTCCAGGGTGCTGACGTCGACCTGGAACGACACGACCGCCCTGCCTCCCTGCTGAGCGCTGCCGAGCGCCGTCAGCGCGGCCACGAGCAGCACGGCTGCCGACCTCGCGAGCCGGTGCGCGGGGGAGCTACGGTGTGAGCTTGACTCCTGCATCTCCATCCTGCCTTCCTGGCGCGTCCTTGGGCTGCGCCACGCGATCAACCCGGTTGATACGGCCGGGCTTGATGCCTACTGGTACCGGATCCGCGGGTCCAACGCCGGGTAGAGCATGTCGGCGATGAGGTTCCCGGCCACGACGAAGAGCGCCGTGATGAGGACGCCGCCCATGATCACCGGGATGTCCACCAGCTGGATCGCCTGCCAGACCATCTGGCCGATGCCCGGCCAGCCGAAGACGGTCTCAACGACGACGATGCCGCCCATGAACACGCCGATGTCGAG
>JBDZWC010000218.1:0-2570 GCA_040256005.1 Deinococcaceae bacterium
ATCGCCAGCGGCGGCGGCATCGTCATCAACCACGAGATCGTCGACCGCCTGGGCGTGTCCGGTGAGAGGGTACAGGCGGTGATCGCCAGGGAACTAGAAGAGCTGGCGCGGCGCGAGAGCGCCTACCGCGGTGCCGCGCCCCCGCTCGATCTGACCGGCAAGACCGCCCTGCTCGTCGACGACGGCATCGCTACCGGCGCCACCGTGGCCGCGGCCGTGCAGGCGACGCGCAGCGCCGGCGCCCGGCGGGTCGTCGTGGCTGCCCCGGTAGGGGCTCCCGACTCGGTGGCCGGCCTGCGAGAGGTGGCGGACGACGTCGTATGCCCACACACGCCCAGCGGGTTCGGCAGCGTTGGCGAGTGGTACGTGACCTTCGGCCAGGCCGGCGACGACGAGGTCAGGGCCTTGCTGTCAGGCGGGGCCGGGTGAGCGCGCAGTTGGCGGCATCCTCGGCGCGATGGGGTCCGTCACAGCAGTTTCCGGAAGACCAGCTCGCCTACGCCTTCTTCTGCGATGTTCTCGATGATCCCGTTGGTATGGAAGCCAATGCGGCGGTGCCACGCCTGAGGGCCGGGCTCGTCCGTCTGAGACGAGCTCAGCAACGCGACGAAGCCTCGCGACCTCAGGTGGTCGCATAGCCCGGGCGCGAGAGGCCGCGGCCCCTCACGTTCTCCCGCACGACGATGAGGCCGAGGAAAGGCACGGTGGTCCACAGCACGCTGTAGCGCGCGAGACCCAGCAGGACGCCTTCATCGCCGGCCTGCAGCGCGATCACCTCACCGTTGGCGATGAGACGCGGCCACAGATCCTCCGTCGGCCAGGGGTCGAGCTCGGCGAGCGAGGGCACGTCATCGAGCCGAGCCAACCGCACAGCCGCGCGCAGCCGTGCAGGGTCGCCGAGCGTCAAGCCGGCTGCGTTCGCGCTGGCAGCTCGATGACCGTCCCGTCCCTGTCGATGACCGAGCGCGCGACCTGGTAGCAGTCCTCCACGTGGCGGTTGCCCACGAGCCGCATCGCGGCGAAGCTGATCCCGGCCGCAGCCGCCTGCCCGACGATGGGCACCCACCTGGCAGCGGACTTGGCCGCCACGCGAACGCCGATACGCCTGAGCAGTGCGATGACCACGTCGGCGGTCACCAGGCGCGCGACCACCTGGCTCCCCACGCTGGTCGCGCCCAGGAAGACCAGCTCCTTCGTGCGGGCGTCGAGCGCGTCGACCTGCTCCGCAGAGAGCCCGAACCGCCGGTTGATGGTGGGCAGCAGCTGCATGAAGAGCGTCACGTCTGCCCCCACGTCGACACCGGGCAGCGGCACGACGGCGGCGAGCCCTGACAGGCTGGCGGAGCGGTTCACCAGGGCGCGGCACTCGCGTCGCACCTCATCGAGCTGAGCCAGCGTCGTGGGCAGGCCCGTGCCGCGACGCGAGCCCGCAGAGGCGGACCGCACGCTCGAAAGGGCCGTTCTCGCTACGTTCAACTGGTGACGAGCTCGATCGGCTCGCCTTCCGGCACATGGCGCATCGAGATGGAGTTCATGCAGTAGCGCAGGCCCGTGGGAGGCGGCCCGTCCGGGAACACGTGCCCCAGGTGGCTGTCGCAACGGGCGCAAACCACCTCGGTGCGGTACATGCCATGCGAGGTGTCCAGCCGCTCGCGCACGGCCCCAGGCAGCGGCTCGGTGAACGACGGCCACCCCGTACCGGACTCGAACTTGACGCCGGCCTGGTAGAGCGGGTTACCGCATGCGGCGCACACGTACGTGCCCGGGTCCTTGGTCCCCACGTAACAGCCCACGTGCGGCGCCTCGGTGCCGCGCTCGCGCAACACCTTGTACTCCTCGGGCGACAGACGCCGCCGCCACTCTTCTTCGCTCAGGTTGAGTACGTCAGCCATGGCACCTCCCTGGGGCGCACGTTCACGCCGACCATTGTGACGCTGCTGGGCCGAGGGGCGGTAGCTTGGCGTCTTACCCCGTGCCGTCTTCCAGGGCGACGACCCGTGCGAGCAGCCGTGAGAGCTGACCCTCCAGGCGCGACACCTGCGTCTCCAGCTCGCTGACTCGCCCCTCCAGGTCGCCCGCCGCCTCTGCCTGGCTGGCGGTGGGGCGACCGGCGCCCGGCGTGTGCACCGCGTGCCGGTGGTCCGCACCGCCGCGGCTCTCACCTTGGACCTCGCCGTTGCCCTCGCCGCCGCGCCTCACCCGTGGAATCAGTCGCTGCTCGTCCGCTCCGAGAGTGTGCGCGTACCTGTCCTGGCTCTGGCCCGGACCGCGCCCCAGCCGCCTGATCAGCGCCGGAGAACGCGCCGCCATCTGCGCGAGCACGTCGACGACGTCGTCCACCGTGCCCAGCCGCACGTAGCGCTCGGTCCTGGCCCTGAGCTCCCCAGGGGTCTGCGGTCCTCGCAGCAGTAGGACGGCGAGCACCGCCGTCTCGGCAGCGCTGAGGCCCAGCGCTGTGTCCACCTTGTGGCGGTGCTTGGCGACGCGGTCGCCCGTCCCTTGCACCGTCTCCGCCAGTCCGCGGTCGCACAACCTGCCTACGGTCGCGAGAACGTCCTGGAGGTGGTAGT